>DATCPD010000172.1:0-1829 GCA_036564325.1 Solirubrobacteraceae bacterium
CGACACGCCGGAGGCACATGCGTTCGCGGCCAAGGTCAGCGACGTGTCCGAGCTGCTGGCCGGCATCGAGCCCCGGGTGCCGCGCGGACCGGTTCCGCTGCGCGTCGCCTACCACGACGCCTGCCACCTCGCCCACGCCCAGGGCGTGCGCGCCCAGCCGCGCTCGCTCCTGCGCGGGATCCCTGAGCTGGAGCTGCTGGAGGTTGCCGTGCAACCGGAGGTCTGCTGTGGCTCAGCCGGGATCTACAACCTCGTGCAGCCGCAGGCAGCGGCCGAGCTCGGCGCCATGAAGGCCAGGAACCTGATCGACACCGGCGCCGAGGCGATAGCCGCCGGCAACCCCGGCTGCGCCGCCCAGCTCGACATGCATCTGCGGGAGCTCGGCCACCCGCTCCCGATCCACCATCCGGTCGAGTTGGTGTGGCGCTCGATCGAGGCGGGGCGCTGAGCGTCGGCGCACGCGCCGACGGGAGCGCTACTCGTACATCGCGTCGATCAGGGCCTCGTACTTGGCCGCGATCGGCTTGCGCTTGAGCTTCATCGTCGGCGTCAGCTCGTCGCCGCCGGGGAGCCAGTCGCCGGGGACGATCTTGAACTTCTTGATCTGCTCGACCCGCGCCAGGTGCTGGTTGGCCGACTCGATGCCCTCCTGCACGGCGGCGAGGACCGCCGGCTCCTGAGCCAGCGCATCGAGCGTGTCGGCCTCGATCCCCTGCTGCGCCGCCCACTGCGGCGCAAAGTCTGCGTCGAGCACGATCAGCGCCGTGTTGTACGGGCGCCGGTCCCCGATGCAGCAGGCCTGCCCGATCAGCGGGCTGCCTGACTTGACCGCGGCCTCGATGTTGGCCGGGGACATGTTCTTGCCGGCGGCGTTGATGATCAGTTCCTTCTTGCGGTCGACGATCTTCAGGTAGCCGTCCTCGTCAATCTCGCCGATGTCGCCGGTCTGCAGCCAACCCTCGCGATCCACCGCCTCCGCCGTCCTGTCGGGCTGATTGCGGTAGCCGAGCATCACGAACTCACCCCGCACTAGCACCTCTCCGTCGTCGGCCAGCTGCAGCTCGACCCCCGGTGAGGGCGGTCCGACCGTCCCGATCTTGACCTCGCCGGGCCGGTTGCAGGTTCCGAACCCGCAGGTCTCGGACATGCCCCACAGCTCGGCCAGCTCGATTCCGAGCGCATGGAAGAACTCGAGCACCTCCACCGGCGTGGGCGCGGCACCGACATTCACCGCAACGACCTGATCGAGCCCGAGCGTCTCACGCAGCTTGGAGAAGATCTGCTCGTCGGCCTGGGCCACGGCGGCCTCGAGCTCCTCGGGCACCGGCTCGCCCCGCTGTCGCAACCGCACGCGTTCGGTCGCGGCGGCGATCGCCTTCTGAATCGGCACGCGCTGCTCCTCAGGCGCAGCGGCCTGCATCCCCTCCAGCCCGGCCTTCAGCTTCTCCCAGATCCGCGGGACGGCGAAGAACCAGTTCGGGCGCACCTGCGGCAGGAACGACACGACCTCGCGCGGGTTGGGACAGCAGGTCACCGTGCCCGCGTAAATCACCGGGATGTAGTGGTGGGCCATCCGCTCGGCGATGTGCGCGGCTGGCAGCCAGGAGATCAGCCGTCCCCCCGGGTCGAGCGGAATGATCTGCTCGAGCGCCTTGGCCGAGACCATGATGTTGTGATGGGACAGCTGCACGCCCTTGGGCGGCCCGGTCGTCCCCGAGGTGTAGATCAGGGTGAGCACGTCGTCAGGGCCGACCTCGGCCGCGGCAGCCGCGACGTCGAAGTCCGGATTCGATCCCTCGATCTCGGTCAGAGCGAGTGTCCCCTCGGGG
>DATCPD010000185.1:0-1936 GCA_036564325.1 Solirubrobacteraceae bacterium
GTCCGCAGGAGCAGCCAGTGGCCGGTGTCGTTCGTGAACTTCAGGTCCGTGTCCGGATAGTTGACCGTCGCGTCGCGGCCCTGCGGGTAGTGGCTGATGTACAGCGCGTGGTTCGTGCGCGAGACGACCGGCAGCCCGGCCTCGTATGCAGCGTTGAACACCGTCGTCGAGACCTGGCAGACACCGCCGCCCAGGCCGGTCTTGAGCTCGCCGTTGATGATCACCGGCGCTTCCAGGAAACCCTTGTCCTCGGTGCGCGCTCCGGTTGCGCCGTTGAAGGAGAACGTCTCGCCGGGCGCGATCACGTGCTTGTCGACGAGGTGCGAGACGAGCTGCACGTTGTGGATCCGGTTCGGCTCGCCGCCGTAGAACGTCTGGTAGCTGGCGACCAGGCCCTTGATGTCCATGGCCTGCGCCTCCGCGGTCGTCCGATCCGCGCTGACGCGTTCGACGGTCAGGTTGGCGGAGCGGAGGTCTGGCGCGGTGACGAGCGCGGCCCTCAGCACCGCCTTCGCGCTCCGTGGTACGTCGAGCACGTATCCGGGCCGATCTCCGATCACGCGAATGCCGCTCTTGCTGACCGCCCAGTCGGCGTCCACCGGCGGCTTGTCGACGCGCTTCGCTAGAGCGGTGAACCACTTACTGGCTCCCGCACTGCCGATCCGGAGGTCACGCCGCCCGTCGGCCGGAAGCTGAAGCACGCGGGCGATGTGCGGAGGCCTCAGGTTCCAGCTCGTCGGGCCGAGCGTCAGATGGACATGGCCCGAGAGGGCGGTGCGCACCTGTGCCTGCGCGACCCTGAGATCGCTCGCGGTGACCTTCGGTCGGTCGACCTGGATTGGCAGACCTACGGGCTCACGCTTGAGGCTCGCCAGTGCGCGGACAATCGTGGCCGCGGCCGCGTGGCGGTCGAGCACGTGCCCGGTGCGGCTCGGGACGATTTCTGGCTTGAGGCCGCGGAGAACGATCGCTGCCTCCCGGTGCGCGACGTTGACCGCGGCGGAGATCTGGTCGAGCTTGGCCTCGAGGGCCGCGTCGTAAACCTGCGTCGGCGGCGCGACGTCCGCCCCGAAGAACCGTAGGTCGAGCCGGCGAAACCCGCGCAGCGGGCCGAAGCCGTTGCCCTGCCGGCGCACTGCATCGACGGCTGCGCGCCAGTCCACACGGATCCCGAGGTGCCGGGGCTGCAGCTGCCAGGTGCGGGAGCCGACCCGGAAGGTCACCGGGACTGACGCGAGCGCGTCCGCCCGGCGCTGGAGAATCGAGCGCGCCTGTCGTGGCGTCGTGCCACCCACGTCGACCCCGGCGATCCGGACGCCGTTAGCGAGGCGTGACGGGGAGCCCGCGAAGGCCAGGCCGAGGACCATCCCCGCGAGGCCGGTGAGCACCACAACGATCGCAGCACGCTGCCAGAACTGACGGCGCTGAGCGCGTGTCCTACGGCGTCGCCGGGGGCGAGGCCGGACCAGGGAGTATTTGCGCCGGGCAGGCAAGGTTGCGAAGTCTAGCCGCGCGTGTGGAGGTTCTTTTTGTGCGGAACAGACCCACCTAAAACGTGAAGAGCTCGATCCCCCCGCTGACGTTGAGGCCGACGCCGGTGATGTACGAAGCCAGGTCAGAGCAAAGGAAAGCGATCGCATTCGCCACGTCCTGCGGTTCGCCGGCCCGACGCATCGCCGTGCGCCGCACCATTCGTTCGTTCATCGCGGCATTTCCGAAGTTGAAGGCTTCGGTGCCGATCACGCCCGGCACGATCGCGTTGCAGGTGATCCCGTGACGCGCGCCTTCGAGCGCGAGCGTGCGCGTCAGCCCGAGCAGCCCGGCCTTGGTGGTGGAATAGCTGGCCTGGCCGAACCCGCCGAGCGTTCCTGCGACGGATGCCATGTTCACGATCCGCCCCCACTTTCGCTCCTTCATGTGCGGCCACACCGCCTGG
>DATCPD010000197.1:0-7473 GCA_036564325.1 Solirubrobacteraceae bacterium
GGTGTACACCGCCCGACGACCGCTGCTCGTCGTCGCCCCGGCGCCACCCTTGCCGCCGCCCGGCTGAGGAGCTCTCACGGGTGAGCTCCTGGGACTACCTCGGGTCGCTTGCGCTCCAGCCCATTGGACAAGCCGCGAGCGGGCCGGTTGCGGTGGCGATCGGAGTGTCGAGCACGCTATATGGCGCCGCTGCACTGTTCGCCCTGCTGCTCGTCGCGGTGCTCGCGGTCCCAGCCGTGCGTAACTTCAGGAGCGCGCCGGCCGCCCTGCCGAGCGGGTAACGCCGGCGTCGACCGCCAGCGACCGTCGGTCGGAGACCTGCCAGCAGAGGGCCGCGATGGCGGCCGCCGTGATCAGGACCGCCGGCCACGCCCCGACGACGCGGGCCAGCACGTGCGAGAGCGCGAAGGCGAGCAGTCCGGCGATCGTCAGCAGTACGGCGGTCCTGCGCCCGTCGCGGCGCAACCAGGTGGCGAGACAGGCCAAGCCGAAGCCGACGAGCACCACGGCGCCCAACGGACGCGAGCCCGTGGCGACCGCGACCGCGTAGCCCGCGATCAGCCCGGCGGCAGCGATCGGTGCCGTGGCAATCCGCGGGTTGTGGGGCTCTGCGGCCAACTGGGGATCTGCGGCCAACTGGGGCTCCTTCGGCGTCGTGGGTCGGGGTCCCGTCCTCCAGCAGGCTACGCGACGCTCGCGCCGAGCGGTACGGACGGAATAGGCTGCGACGCTTGCCCGAGTCAGCTCCCACGTTCGACCTGCAGAGCCACTCCGAGCACTCCGACGGAGCGCTCAGGCCGAGTGAGGTGGTACGGCTGGCCTCGCAGGCCGGCGTGGAGCTGCTGTCGCTGACCGACCATGACAGTGTCGACGGGGTGCCCGAGGCCGCCGAGGCCGCGAGCGCGCTGGGGCTGCGACTCGTTCCAGGCGTGGAGATCTCGGCCCTCGACGCGGGCCAGGGGGATCTGCACATCCTCGGCTACCTGATCGACGAGCGCGATCACACCCTGCGCGAGCGGCTGGAGACGTTCCGGGGAGCACGCGAGCGCCGTGCCGAGGCGATGGCCGAGGCGATCCGGCAGGTCGGCTTCGAACTCGACGACCGGACCCTGCGCGAACGCGCGCGTGAGGGAAAGTCGATCGGTCGTCCCCATCTGGCCGAGGCCGCGGTCGGACATCCCGCCAACGCCGACCGTCTGGCTCGAGAGGGCCGGCTCGATCCGACCGCCTTCCTCGTGGCATACCTGATTGAGGGAGCGCCGGCCTTCCGCCCGCGTGAGGCCCCGTCAGTCGAACAGGCGATCCGGGCGATCCACGAGGCGGGAGGCGTCGCCATCTGGGCGCATCCGTTCTGGGACCTGTCGGCGCCGCCCGAGGTCCTCGCCACCATCGATCGCTTCCGCGCCCTCGGGCTCGACGGTGTCGAGTGCTTCTACAAGACTCACGATCGTCGGCAAACGGAGCTGCTGGCAGACCACTGCGACCAGCTCGGAATGCTGAGCACGGGATCATCAGACTTTCATGGACCCCTGCACCGGCAGTTCTCGCGCTTCCGTGCGTTCAGCACCTACGGCCGAGCAGCGAATCTCGGCCGGTTGGCCGGCTGACCTGCTCTCGATCAGGCCGGCACGCTGCGCTCCGCCAGATGGTGTCCGATCTTGCGCTTGACGCGCTGGAGCGCGTTGTCGACGGTCTTGCAGTCGCACCCGAGCCTGCGCCCGACCTCTTCGTAGGAGTGCCCATCGAGGTACAGCGCGAGAACCCGCGACTCGAGTTCCGACAGCGCCGTCGAGATGCACGCGACCAGTGCCCGCAGCTCCTCGGAGGAGATCACCTGATTGACCGGGTCGTGGACCGTCGAGCCGGGAAGCATCTCGTCCAGCGTGGGCTCGGAGTCCCCGCCAGAGCCCCCGGGGGTGCTCGAAAACGACACGTACTGGTTCAGCGGCGTGTGCTTGTTGCGCGTTGCCGTCTTGACGGCGGTGATGATCTGACGCGTGATGCACAGTTCCGCGAAGTTACGGAAGCTGGATTCCCGATCGGTGCGGTAGTCACGCACCGCCTTGTACAGGCCAACGAGACCTTCCTGGATCAGGTCGTCAGAATCGCCGCCGGCCAGGAAGTACGACGAGGCCTTGAGCCGGACGAACCCGTAATAGCGGCGGACGATTCGATCGTACGCATCAGGGTGTCCCTGCTTTGCGAGAGCGATCAGGAACCCATCCTCAACCTGAGGTTGAGACTGAGGACTTGCAGATAGTCGAGCCACGACACGTTCCCTTCTTGTCCCGCAGCGGCACGCCGCGGGATCTCGGAGTTCGTGGCGCGTTACCTCCCCTGGCGCCGCACCTATTCACAATCGGATGCGGGTTGTTGTTGCCGCACCCCCTCGTTCAAGTCAAGCCCTAAAGCTCGAGTTGATCCTTATCTCCCGGCGCGAGCTTGACATAGCAACGCATTGCTGTCAAGCCCTTGCAGAAGCTTCTCCAGAACTCTGGAGAAGCTCAGTCGCGGCTTCGCGCGGCGGTGTAGAGCAGAACCGCAGCGGCCGCGCTGACGCTCAGCGACTCGATCTTGCCGTAAATCGGCAGCGAAATCAGCGCGTCGCAGGCCGACGCCACCCGGGGCCGGATGCCGCTCCCCTCGGATCCGAGCACCAGGACCGCCGTGCCCTTCCAGTCGACCGTGTCGTAGGCGACCGGGCCGGCAGCGTCAGCGCCGTAGCACCACGCGCCTGCCGCTTTGGCATCAGCGAGGAAGTCAGCCACGTTGCGCACCCGAGCCACCCGCAGGTGCTCGACCGCCCCCGCTGAGGCTTTGCACACCGCGGCCGTGACCTCGGCGGAGCGGCGTTCGGGAATCACGACCGCGGTGGCCCCGGCGCACTCCGCGCTGCGGCAGATCGAGCCGAGGTTCTGAGGATCCTGGATCTGGTCGAGCGCGACGATCAGCGGCGACGGCTCGGCCAGCACGTCCTCAGCCCGGGCATAGCGATACGGCTCGACCTCCGCGCAGATGCCCTGATGGGCCGCAGAACCGCAGAGGCTCTCGATCTGCTCCGCCGGGGCTGGGACGACCGGGACGGCGGTCTCGGCCAGCCACGGCTCTCGCAGCGTCCCCCCGGTCGCCCAGATCCGCTGCACCTGGCGAGGTCCGCGCAGCGCTTCGCGGACCGGGTTGCGCCCGTACAGGATCACGGCAGTGGGAGCAGCTCGGGTCCGCCCGGCCCGTCGCGGACTTCCCACCCCTGATCCCGCAGCTGCTCGCGCAGGCGGTCGGCCTCTGCGAAGTCTCGGGCGGCGCGAGCTTGCTCCCGGGCCTGCGCAAGCTGGCGGATCTCCTCCGGCTGGTCGCGTGCGTCGGCGTCCAGAAGATTCTTAAGGGCCAGCACCCCGAGCAGCTCACGAAGGTCCTGGTCGCCCACCGTCTCCGCCGAGCTGTTGGCCTCCCTGACCCAGTCGAACAGCGCCGCGAGCGCGGCCGGCGTGTTGAAATCATTCGCCAGAGCAGCGAAAAAGCGCTCTCGCAGAGGCCCCGACCAATCAGGGGACGGGCCGGGCGCCAGCCTCCGGCCCGCCTCGCGCACCCGCTGCACGCTGGCCGTTGCCTCGGTCAAACGCTCGTCATCGAATTCAATCGGCTGCCGGTAGTGCCCCGAGCAGAAGTACATGATCAGCGCGTCACGTCCGTAGCTCGCCAGCGCATCGTGGAGCACGAAGATGTTGCCCACCGACTTGGCCATCTTCGCGCGGTCGAGCCGCACCATCCCGTTGTGAACCCACAGCCGCGCCAGCGGCGCGTCGCGGGCGGCGCGGGTCTGTGCAGCCTCGTTCTCATGATGGGGGAAGATCAGGTCGGATCCGCCCCCGTGGATCTCGATATCCACGCCCAGCAGCGCTTCGGCCATGGCCGAGCACTCGATGTGCCAGCCCGGCCGGCCTTCGCCCCAGGGAGAGTCCCAGGCGGTGTCCTCGTCGGGCTTCTTCGCTTTCCAGAGGGCAAAATCGAGCGGATCACGCTTCCGGTCGGACCCCTCCTTCCCCTCCCCCTGGTCCATATCGTCGACCCTCCGGTGGGATAGTTCCCCATATTGGGGGTAGGACCGGACCGAGAAGTAGACGTCTCCCTCGACCGCGTACGCATGCTCCCGCTCAACCAAGGTTTCGATCAGCGCGACGATCCCCGGGATCGTCTCGCTGGCCAGCGGCTCGTGATCGGGCCGGCCGAGCTCAAGGCCGTCGGTGTCCTCGAAGTAGGCGGCCGTCATCTCCTGCGCGAGCCGCTCGCTGCCGGTGCCCGCGGCGTGTGCGGCGGCGTAGATCTTGTCGTTGATGTCCGTGATGTTCGCCACAAACGTGACCTCGTAGCCCTCGTGCTCGAGGAACCGCTTCATCAGGGAGAAGACGACGAAGGGCCGGGCGTTGCCGACATGGATGCGCCCGTAGACCGTCGGGCCGCAGGCGTAGATCCGGACCCGACGGCCGTCCCGGGGTTTCAGCGCCAGCACCCGCCCCGAACGCGTGTCATGCAGCGAAATATCGGCCACGGTCCGGCAACCCTAGCGTTCCGCGACGCGTCTGCCCGGGGTGGTCGATAGGGTGACCACGGTGCCTGGCCGGCTTCCCCACGCGCAGCGGTTGGCCGTCGTCGATGCGGCGTTCCGGTCCCTTCCGGATCGCTTTCTGGGCGCGAACCCGGACTTCGATGCGACCTACCACGTGCGGCTGTGTGATCTCGGTCACACTTGGGAGGTCCGTTGCACCAGTCACGGCGCGCGCGTGCGCAAGGGCGCGACCAGGCGAACGCCTGACGTCACGCTCTCGACCGACGCCGACACGTGGCTGCGGCTGCGCCAGGGGGAGTTCTCAGGGGTCCAGGCGTTCCAGCGCCGGCTCCTGACGGTCCGGGGAAACCTCGACTACGCCGTCGGCTTCGAGGGCATGTTCCGCCTCCCCAACGGCCGGCCCCCGTTGCTGCAGATCTACGACGTGCCGGTTGGCCGCCACCACATCTCGACGCTGACGATGGGCACCGGGCCGGACGTGCTCCTGCTGCACGGGCTCGGGGGCACCCGCGCATCGCTGTTCGAGACCGCCGCGGCGCTGAGCCGGCGCTACCGGGTCCACGCTCCTGACCTTCCAGGCTTTGGGTCCTCCAGCAAGCCGGCTCGTGGCGCGTACAACGCTCGCTGGTACGCGGAGAACATCCTCGGGCTCATGGATCAGCTTGACATCAGGCGCGCGCACGTGGTCGGCAACTCGATGGGCGGCCGCGTGGCGATCGAGCTTGGGCTGACCGCGCCCGAGCGCATCGGCGCGCTCGGCCTGCTGTGTCCCGCGGTGGCGTGGCTGCGACGGGGCTTTCATCCGATCGTTCGGCTGCTGCGGCCGGAGTTCGGTCTTCTGCCCCACGGCTTCCGGCGGACCACCGTCTCCTCGCAGTTCTGGAGCATGTTCGGAGACCGGGACGTCATCGATCCGGCCGTGGCTGATCTGATGGTCGACGAGTTTCGCCGCATCTACCAGTCCGCCGGCGCGCGTTACGCGTTCCTCGCCTCGGCCCGGAACATCTACCTCGAGGCGCCGTTCGGACGGGACGGTTTCTATCCGCGCCTGGCTGAGCTGCAGCCCCCGGCCCTGTTCATCTGGGGCACGCACGACCCGTTGGTGCCCGCCGCGTTCGGCCGCCAGGTGACGAAATGGCTGCCGACTGCCGAGCAGATCACGATCGAGTCGTGTGGGCACGTCCCGCAGGTCGAGCGGCCCGACGAGACCAACGAACTGCTGCTGAACTTCTTCGCGCGCGCCGAGCGTACGCTGCCGGCCGGCGCTGAGATCGCCAGCGCAGAGCCGCAAGCAGCCTGATTCCGACCTCGGGAGGTCCCGTGGCAGAGATTGGCACCGCCACCCAGAGACGCAACGGGCACGTCGAAGCAAACGAAGACCAGGCAAGCACCGGCGACGCGCCCGAGCGATCGCTGATCAGCCGAGCGCTGCGGGAGGTGGCCCGGCAGGCCCAGCGCCGGATTCCCCGCGCTGATCTCGATGAGCGTGACGCGGACTTCATCCGGGAGCGCCTGCCGCTGCTCTGGCTGTTCGCCAGCATCTGGTATCGAGGCGAGGTGCGCGGTCTGGGCAACATCCCGGACTCCGGCCCAGTGCTGCTGGTCGGCAACCACTCCGGAGGCAACCTGACCCCGGATACGCTCGTCTTCACCCTCGCCTTCAACACCTACTTCGGGGTCGAGCGGGCCTTCTTCCAGCTTGCCCACAACCTCGTGCTGTCGATGCCGGGACTCGGCCAGCTGCGAAAGTTCGGCACCGTTGCAGCGTCACCGGAGAACGCGCGGAAGGCGCTGCGCTCCGGCGCCGCCCTGCTGGTTTACCCGGGCGGCGACTACGAGGTGCATCGCCCGAGCTGGGAGGGCCACCGGGTTGACTTCGGCAATCGCAAGGGCTTCATCCGGCTCGCGCTGGACCAGGGCGTCCCGATCGTGCCGGTGGTTTCGATCGGAGGCCAGGAGACGGCGCTGTTTCTGAGCCGCGGGGAGGGCCTGGCCCGGCTGCTGCGGCTGGACAAGATGTTCCGCCTGAAGGTGCTGCCGATCTCGCTGGCGCTGCCATGGGGCCTCAACGTCGGAGACATGCTCGGCCACATCCCGGCCCCGGCCAAGATCACGATCGAGACGTTGCCGCCGATCGATCTCGAGGCCGAGTTCGGTCCCGATCCCGACGTGGATGAGATCTACGACCACCTGATGCGGCTGATGCAGGAGACCCTGGACGCGCTCGCCGCCGAGCGGCGGCTGCCGGTGCTCGGATGAGAGTGCGCGGATGAGAGTGCGCGGATGAGAGTGCAGGCCAGCACGCAGATCGCGGCACCCATCGAGGCGGTGTGGGAGATCGCCTCGGACCCGGAGCGAGCACTCAGCTTCATGTCCGGCATCACGCGCTGGGAGGTGGTCAGCGACCTCGCCACCGGCCTCGGGGCGCGGTATCGGATGCTGCTCCGCGTGGGTTCCGCCGAGGTCGGCGGCCTGATCGAGATCGTCGAATGGGACGACCCCTGCGACTTCGCCTGGACCTCGGTCACGGGCATCGACCAGCGCGGACGCTTCCGTCTGCGGACCGCCTCCCCGGGCAAGACCCGGGTAGAGCTGCGCCTGGCCTACGGCGTCGCCGGGGCAGGACTGTCGGGCTGGCTGGCCGAGCGGATCGCCGCCCCGACCGTACGCGGCCACCTCGGTCGCACCCTGCACCAGCTCAAGCGCCTGGTCGAGTACGAGCAGATGCGCGAGCACGCGGCGCAGCGACGGGCCGCGCGCGCGGGCTGAGGCGCGGCGCGCCGACGGAGCGCGGGCGGAGAGCGGGTTGGAGGGCAGGCGGAGCGCCGGCGGAAAGCGGGTGGAGGGCGGCTCTCAGACGCGGGATTTTCCGACGTGGGGCGTATGAGTCCCCGTATGCGGTACTCATA
>DATCPD010000203.1:0-4613 GCA_036564325.1 Solirubrobacteraceae bacterium
GACCGACAGGCCCCGGACGAACCCCGCGATCACCAGGGACTCCAGGGCGTTGGTCCTGGTCACCCCGGCCCCCAGGAGGCGGGAGGCGAAGGCCTGATCGGTGCCCCGGAGCTTGGGACGCTCCAGGGTGATCGGCCCGGCCGTGGTCTTCACGGTGAACGGAGCGAAGCCGTTGCGGGAGCCGGCCCGGGCCTCCCGGGCCAGGGCCCGGCGCTGGTAGCGGTTCCGGCCGAGGAACTCGGTGATCTCGGCCTCCAGAGCCGACTGCAAGAGCAGCCGGGCCCCCAGGCGGGCCACCTCCTCCAGGGTCTCGCCGAGGTCTCCCTCGGAGGCGAACAGGTCGTCGATGTCGGCGTGGATGCGCCCGGTGGGCGATACTCGTTCGGTCACGGGTGTGGGCCTCCTTCTGCTGAGTTGTCAGCTCTCGGGAGGAGCCTACGCCCGTGGTCTATTTACACCGAGGAAGGGACGCCACCGTAAGGCGGTGGTCCACCACCTGAGGCCTTGCCTCTGGCAAGGTTCGGGTGTCCGAGAAAGACGCCCGCAGAGAGGAGGACCACCGTGGGGAAGAAGATACCCGTCGTCACCGTGGCGGAGCCAGCCGAGGCCGCCCGCCTGGCCGGCCTGCCGCTGGAGGCCACCATCGCCCTGGCCGACGTGGCCAGCTAGGCCGGGCATACGGTGGAGCCCCGCTACAAGGCTCCGCGGCACGTCTCATCACCCCACCCAGAGTTCAACGATCTCCGTGTCCGCGTGGTGGGCAGCTAGGGCGAGTGCCATCACCCGGTCGTCGTGACCGGAGGCAGCTTCGATGCGCCATCCGTATGACTTCTCCACGATGGTCAGACCCAGCAATTCGCCGCGGAGGTTCGGGTCGTCCAGCAACCGCAACCGGCCCTCCCGGATCAGTACGAGCAGCGATGAGGAGAGCGGCTGCATGGACTTCGTGGTGAACGCGAACTCCTCCACGCCCGGGACCGCCTGGATGAGAGCCTTCATCTGCCACGGGTCGCAGAAGATGCGAGTTGGCCCGAACCGGCGCTGGATGGAGCGGAGTTCCGCCTCCACCTCGGCGATGGGCACCGGGGACTCGCGGGAGCCTTGCCGGTACCACGTGTACACGAGCTTGTGCGCGCGCCGGTCGCGGTCCTGGCGGACCACGGAGATGACGGTCGCATCGTTCACCAGGCCGAGGTCCACCCCGACGAAGTGCAGGTGGTTCCCGTCCCCGCCCGTGGCCGGTTCCCGGCCGTAGTCGGTGGCCCGCTCGATCTGTTCCAGGGTGAACGGCGCCTCGTCCGCGGCGGTCCAGGCGTTGTCGTAGTACCGGGCGAAGACACCCGAGGGCAGAAGCCGGCGGGCCTCTTCCACCTGTTCGGTGTCGCTCCACGGGGCAAGCTCGCGGCGTTCGAGCACCAGCCACCGGGCACTCTGCTTGACGTTCTTCCACAGCTCATAGGCCCAGCTCGTCGGAGAGCCGGCCGTGGTCATGGCGATGACCCGGCAGCCGGGGAGCTTGTGGGATGCGGAGAACATCGAGCCGAACATGGCGCCGGTAGGCCAGGCGGCGATCTCGTCCAGGAAGATGCGCCAGGGGGTGAGACCGAGGGCGGTTGGAGCGTCGGAGGACAGCACGATCAGCACCGAGCCCGTCAGCGGGTTGGACACCCGGTCGCGCTGGATGGTGAGGGAACCCTCGAGGTCTGGGGAGTTGGCGAGCCAGGTGGCAACGGCGTCGAGCAGCAGGCCGGCTTGGTCCTGGTCCCCCGCCACGGCGTACAGGCGCGAGCGGTCGGGAGCGCTCAGCAGGTCGGCGACGGCCATAGCGGCGATGTCGGTGGTCTTCGAGCCGCCCCGGGGACGACTGATCCAGACGTTCGGCGCAGCGTCAGGTGCGAAGAGCTGCTCGAAGTCCGCCCGCTGGTAGTCGGCCATGGCATCACCGAACGACCGTCCGTCCGGGAGGCGGAGGTGGCGGGCGATGAGGTCGAACGGGGAAAGGCTCGCGGTCACGTCGTCCTCTCTGCGGCGACCTTGGCTGCGAGGCTGAGGCCCTGCATCTTCCGGAGGTCCACGCCGAGCTTGGCCGCCGAGCCGGGCGTGAGACCCAGCGCTTCCAGGTGGCGCAGCAGCGAGGCGTGGGCTTCGGTCAGGAGCTTGGTGGCCGGCCGTGGACGGCCTTTGGCATCGAGCAGGCCGCGGGCTTCGAGGAACGTTTCGAGGAGCCGCACCCGGGCCAGGGCACGAGCTGCCGAGCCGCGGGCCAACGCGAAGCGCGGTCCGACCCGATGCCGCCGGCGATGGCCAGGTCCACCTCCGCTGCGGCGTGGGCGGAGGCCTTGGCCAGGGAGACAGACCCCCGGGCGCCGTGAACCTCGGACAGCTTGTTGCCGGGCAGGAACCGGCGGCATGAGGGGCACTGACCGTCGCCGGGGCCCACGGCAGCACCGCAGCGAGGGCAGGGCGATTGCGTCGGAGCGAGATCAGCGGGCACGATCGACGCTCACTTCTTCTGATGATCTATCAGATGCCCGCGGTGAAAGCGCAGGTAGGAGGCCACGTTTGACAGGCCCGCAACCACGTTGCGACCGACCGCCCGCCCAGCGGAGGCCGGTCGAACGGGCCTTTCGGGGGAGGATGTCCCGTTCGTCGTGGAACTTCGTGACGGCGGTCCCGGTGTTGATGGTCAGGCGGTGACGAGCATAGCGGCCTCCTCGGTCGGGGACGGGACGGTCGTGCGGGCGAGGTCGCGTTCGATCGCGACGGCGAGCTTTTGCAACAGCGCACGGTACGACGGGGACGCTTATCGCGGCGCTGCGTGTTGGAGCTCGGCGAGTCGCGTCTGCGCGCGCTGCGCAGAGACGAGGTTGCCCTTGCGTTCGTAGCGTTCGAGCGCCTGTTCGAGCGCGGCGGCTGCCTCGTCGGGCTTGCCGGCGAGCAGGAGCACCTCGGCGAGGTCGGCGTGCGTGTCGCCTTGCGTGTCGAGCATGTCGGTCTCCTCGCCGATCGCGACCGCCTCGCGCGCGAGCCGCTCCGCTCCGGCGTGCTCGCCGCGACGCGCGAGCACCTTCGCCCTCACCTGCCGCCAGAGCATCTGCGTGTAGGCGTCGTCGCTCGCGCCGAGCTCCGCCGCCCGGCCGGCCCAGGCGTCGGCCTCCTCGAGCCGGTCGAGCGCGTACAGCGCCTGCGCCAGCATCCCCGCCGCGGTCGACAGCTGGGATTGTTCCCCCAGCTCGTCCAACAGCCTGCACCCTTCTGCTCCGAGCTCGGCGGCGGCGGCGGGATCGCCGGCCAGGAGCTCGACGTCGACGGAAGTCATGCCGGTCGTCGTCGCGAGCAGGTTTCCACCGCCGCGCTCGGCCAGCGCTGCACGCGCTTCGGCGAGGAGCGCGCGCGCCTCGTCGAAGCGGCCGAGCATCGCCAGCGCTTCGCCCCGGTACTCACGGAGGGCGATGTCCCGCACCCCTCGTGCCTCCTGCTCGTTCAGCCACGCGAGCAGCTCCGGGACGGGGGTCGTGCCGAAGAAGCGGAAGGCGGCGCGCCACGTCAAGAGCTCGTGCGGCAGGCCCGCCCGCTGCGCATGGGCGAAGGCTCGCTCGAATGCCTCCAGCCCAGCATCAATTTGGGCGCGCATGTTCGCCACCTGACCGAGCGCGCGGTAGGCGGTGTAGAGGGCCAGGTCGTCGCCCGCGGCCTCGAATACCGGCAGCGCCTGCTCGAGGAGCGCGGCCAGCTTGTCGGTCGCTCCCTCCGGCTCCAGGAAGGTGCGAAGCAGGCCCTCCTGAACCCTGCCGCACAGCTCACCTACCCGATCGCCCGCCGCCGAGGCCCGCTCGGCGAGGGAATCCGCGCGCCGGAGCGCGTCGCCTCCCCTCCCTGTCTCGAACAAGGCGTCGACGAGATCGACCTCGAGAGCGAGGTCGATCTCAGCCGGGGGCACGAGCGCGGCGGCGCGCTCGAGCAAGCTAACGGCGGCGCCGTAGTCCTGACGGAGAAATGCGCGCCGGCCACCGGCGCTCAGGCGGACTCGCGCCCGCGCTGCCAAATCGTCGTCTTGGTGCAGCCCGAGCTCGGCGCGGTATTGGCAGGCCTGCTCGAGGTGGTAGCCGAGGATCTCGTCCAGCTCGACCAGTTCGTCTCCGCGCTGCTCGAGCCAGCCGGCGTAGCGCTCGTGCAGCTCCGCCCGTGTGGCTTTGGGGAGCGCGTCGTAGGCGGCGTCGCGGATCAGCAGGTGGCGGAAGCGGAAGCCGTCCTCGCCTGCGAACTGCGCCGCATCGGGACGGATCAGCTCCCGCCGCACGAGCGCAGCAAGGCGCGGCGTCACCTGCGGCTCCTCAGGGCCGAGCGCCTGCACGGCGCCGCGGTGGAAGAGCTCGCCCTCGACCGAACCGCGCTCGAGCACCCTGCGCTCAGGCTCGTTGAGCTGGTCGAGGCGGGCGGCGAGCAGCGCCTTCAAGGTCGGCGGCACCTCGACCTTGTCTCCTGCCTCACCGGCCATCGCCAGCATTTCGCCGATGAAGAGCGGGTTGCCGGCGGCCGCAGCGGCGATCCTCGAGCGCAGCTCCTCCGCCACACCCACCCCGATCAAGCTGGCTGCATCCTCGCCGCTCAGC
>DATCPD010000212.1:0-2263 GCA_036564325.1 Solirubrobacteraceae bacterium
GGCCTCCAAGTGCGCGTCGGGCTGCTCCGGCAACCGCAAGGCGGTGAGGATGGCCGGTCGCGTCTCCTGCCAAGCGGCCCCTTCCAGCGGCCGCGCACGCGGGTCTCCCCAGCGGTCCGACTGCAGCGCGAAGAACACCCACGTCGTGGGTACCCTATCCGTCATACTGCCATCTGGCGGGTTCTGGGAGAGGACTTGTGGGTACCGGCGGTGCGACCGCTTTGTGCGGACTGTCCCTCCCTGAACACGTCGCGCCAAAATGGCCACGAGAGAGACGTGCTGCGAGCACTCGGATAGGGCCGCCAGCGGGGCGCGACCGCCGCCATGCCGACGAAGAAGGGAAGGCGGATGGCGAAGGTGCTGTATATAGGGGTGGACTGGGCGGCCGATCACCACGACATTTACCTGACGGACGAGGCGGCCGGCAAGCTGGGGGCGTTCCGCATTACCCACGATGTCGCCGGCGTGGACGAGTTGGCGCGGCGGATTGCCGTGTTAGGGGCGGAACCCGAGGCGGTGCGGGTGGCGATTGAGCGGCCAGCGGGTACCCGCTCGCGGGTGTTGCTCGTGGCGGCGCTCCTAGAGCGGGGATACGCGATCTATCCGATCAACCCGAAGGCGGCGGAACGCTATCGGGAGCGGCACGGGACCAGTGGGGCCAAGGATGATGCGCGGGATGCGCGCGTGCTCGCGCCTATCCTGCGCACGGACGGCGAGCACTTCCGCCGGTTGACGCCGGAGGGGGAGGTCGCGGCCGAGCTGCGGCTGACGATTCGAGCCTACCGAGAACTGGTGACGGAGGGAACGCGCCTGGTCAATCAACTCCACGCCTGCCTGGCGGATTACTACCCGGCCGCACCGGACCTCTTTGGTCGGTTAGATCAGCCGATCACCCTGGACTTCCTGGAGGCGTTCTCGACGCCGGAGGCAGCGCGCGCAGCGGGCCGGGAGGCGATTCTCGCCTGGCTCAAGGAGCAGGGCTCCGCCCAGCCGAAGCGGGCGGACGGTGTCGCCGAGCGTGCGACGGCCAAAGGATGAGCGGCGGGGGCTGGAGTGGTGCGGGCGCGCCGCCGGCAAGCGCTCGGTTTGGTGGCGGCCTTGCGGGCGGTGGTCCTGGCCAAGCGAGAGCACGAGCGGGCGTTGGACGAGATCCTGGGACGGCATCCTGATGGGGGCCTCTTCCTGGCGTTGCCGGGAGCCGGGACCGTCACCGCGGCGGCGCTCTTGGGGGAACTGGGCGAGGATCGCACCAGCTTCTCCTCGGCGGATGCGCTGCGTCAAGTCGGAGGGACGGCGCCGGTGACGATCCAGAGCGGCAAAGCCAAGCGTGTCGTGCGTCGGCGAGCGTGCGACCGACACTTGCGCGACGCCCTCTTGCAGTTCGCCAGGACCAGCCGCATGCGCGCGGCACTGGGCGACGAGCGGGTCGCCTGGGTGCTGGAAGTCTACACCGCCCGCCGCAAGGCCGGCGACACCGCCCCCCAGGCCGATCGTGTGGTCGCCAACCGCTGGGCAGCGATCCTGTGGGCGATGTGGACCCGCCGGGAGAACGACGATCACGCGCGCTACGCCAAAGCGCGCGCCGCCCGGGCCCTGCCCAAGGCGAGTTGAGCAGGACCGCGAGCAATCACCCGCGTTCCGGCGAGCAAAACGCTTGATTGTGTCAGATCGGGCCACGGCCCAACGGCGTAACGGCGCGCTATCGGCTGCCGATGGCAATAGGGCCCACCGGCCCCTGCCACTTCCTTGCAGGTCACGAAGGCGAGCGTTTGTCGCGGGGCGGATGGGTAGCGGCCTTAGGGTCCTTTGCCCATTCGGGCATGACGTACCAAGGGCGCCCTGTCGATGTGTGGGTCTCCTCCACGAGCAGGTGGATACCTTCGGAGAGATTAGCGTCGCCGTAGCGGCGCAGTTGCTCGATGTAGGACTCGGGCAGCGTCACGGTCACCCGACACAAAGGTTCACGATAGGCATACGCGCCCAGCACCAGGTCGGGAGCCTCCATGGGTGGCCATTGCTGGAGTTTCCTTTCTGGTCGGCTGCGGTCAAGAGGGCCCGCTCCCATTAGGGTATGACACAATCAAGTGCCTGCTGCGTCTTGGGAAGCCCGATTTTTGCGTCGACTCGGAGCAACCAACCGAAACGAGCGCGTCAAGGGCGCGGAGCGGCGAAGCAGACCCTTGACGCGCTCGTTTCGGTTGGTTGCTCCGAGTCGACGCAAAAATCGGGCTTCCCAAGACGCAGCAGGCACTTGATTGTGTCA
>DATCPD010000262.1:0-19722 GCA_036564325.1 Solirubrobacteraceae bacterium
TGTCAGAGACTTGTAAGACGAAGGATAGCGGAGCCCGCCGAGGACGCCGGATGACTTTCGGATTACGCCTGTAGGGCTCCCCAGAAGGCTCCCCGAACTAGGCAGATAGGTTGCCTTTGCTTGACGGCCTGTTCAGAAACAGGAACCCACCCAGCCCGGCGAACGCGCAGATGGCGATCACGCTGGCGCCGGTGAACGGGACGCTGGCGAAGAAGCGGATCTCGATCAGCGGCTGCTCGCGGCGGAGCTCGTAGCGGACCAGCGCCACCAGACACGCCAGCGCCAGCGTGAACAGGGCAATTATTTGCTCAGACAGCCAGCCGCTCTGGTGACCTTCGATGATCGCGTAGGTCAGCGAGCCGAGGCCGGCGATGACCAGCGCTTGGCCGACCACATCGAGCCGGCGCGGACGGGGCGCCCGGGACTCCGGCACGAACCGGCGGGTCAGCGCGAGCGCGACGAGGCCCACCGGGAGGTTGACCAGGAACACCGAGCGCCAGCCCACCGAGTCGACCAGGGCGCCGCCGACCACCGGTCCCAGCGCCATGCTGATCCCGACGACGCCACCCCAGACGCCGATCGCCTGAGCGCGCTCGCGCGGGTCATTGAAGACATTGCGGATGATCGACATCGCGACGGGGTTGAGCATCGAGCCGCCGATCGCCTGGATCACCCGGGCGGCCACGAGCATCTGGAGGCTCGGCGCCAGCGCGCACAGCAGCGACCCGAGCGAGAACACGACCAGGCCAATCTGGAAGACCCGCCGGCGCCCGACTCGATCGGCGGTCGAGCCCGCGAGCATCAACAGGCTCGCCAGCACCAGCGTGTAGGCATCGATCGTCCACTGCAGCCCGGAGAACGACGCGTGCAGCGAGGAGCGGATCGACGGCAGCGCGACGTTGACGATCGTGTTATCGAGCCCGACGATCAGCAGGCTCATGCAGCAGATTCCGAGGATCAGCTGGCGCCGCGCTCGACTTGGCTGATCGTTCCCGTCGTCCGTCATCCGGGATTCGATGCTAGCTACAGCTGGCGGGTCTCCGGTGAGCTCCGACCGGGATCCCAGGCCTGCACGAACTGGCGCGCCTCCTCGATATCGGGGTGCAGCGGGCGGTCGCTGAGGTCGGGATTCAGCCGCGCAGCTGCTGCGTCGAACAACGGCCGGGTCCCCGCTCCGACCGGTTCATGTCCGGCCAGGCGCATCGCGCGGACGGCGATCACCAGCTCCGTCGCGACCAGGACGCGGAGCGCCTCGAGGGTCTCGGCCGCGCGCCGGGCGGCGATCGGGGCGAGGCTCGAATGGGACTCGACGCCGCGGGAGACCGAGACCGTCTGCGCGGCCACCGGCGTGACCAGCGAGCGCACCTCGGCGGCCGCCGCGTGAGCCGTGTACTCGACGACCAGGGCACCCGACTCCGGTCCGGGGACGCGGGCCAGGAAGGGCGGCAACCCGGTTAGGCTCGAGTCAAGCAGCGTGCTCACGCGGGCGGCGATCAGGGCGGAGGACTGTGCCAGCGCGGTCCGCAGATGGTCTATCGCCCCGGCCAGGGGCGCGGCATGCGGATTGCCGTTCGGGAGCGCGGCCAGCGTGTCGGCGTCGATCAGCGCGTTCTCGCCGCGGAAGTTGAGCTCGTGCTCGACCGTGTCGCGCAGGCCCCACAGCGCATCCCGCACCGCTCCGTCGACCTGTGGCAGGGCGCGGAACGGGTACGGGTCCTGAACTCCCAGCGGGCCGGGGTCACGCGTTCGCTCCCGCACCCCGGCCAGCAGCTGCCGCATCCTCGCGGCCACCGCCGCCTGGCCGGGACGGTGACGCTCGGAATGGATCCGCGGGTCGAGCACGATCGGATCGGCTGCCGCCGCCTCGAAGGACAGCGCCGCCACCGCGAGCCACGCGTCGAGCAGCCGCTCCGCGTCGACGACGAGCAGGGCCGCGTGACCGATGCTGACGGCGTTGCTGCTGATGAACGCGAGGCCGTCACGCGGGCCGAGCAGGCCCGGCGTGATCCCGGCCGCCTCCAGGGCCTCCGCGGCGTCGACCAGCTCACCTTCACGCCACATCTGACCTTCGCCGAGGAGCCCCAGGCCGATGTCGGCCAGCGCGGTGAGATCGCCCGTGCCGAGCGAACCGAGCTCGCGGGTGAACGGGGCCAGGTCCGCGTTGAGGACGTTCACCAGTGCTTCAAGCAGCTCGTCGGCAACGCCCGCGCCTCCGGCGCCGATCTGATTCGCGCGCGTGGCCATGGCCGCCCGCACGAGTTCGGGCGCCAGCGGCCGTCCTGCGCCGCAGGCGTGGCTGCGCAGCAGGCGCACCGAATAGCCCTCGCGGTCCTCCTCGGCCACCCGGTGGCCTCTGAGCGCGCCGACCCCGGTGCTGACTCCGTAGATGTGCGCGCCGCTGGCCAGCAGCTGTGCGATCGCATCACGCGCGGCGTCGTTGCGGGCTCGCGCCTCGGGTGCCAGTTGGACGCGAGCGCCGTCGCGAGCGATCGTCGCCACCGCTGCGGGTGTCAGGGTGGCCCCGTCCAGGGCGAATGAACCGTGACTCATGCCCTGGCACTGTATGACGCGCCGGGGCGCGCGGCCAACCGGCCGCACGCCCCAACTGCGTCGAGGTTCAGCTCAGACGAGCTTGTTGGCCTTCAGGAAGGCCTGGGCCACCGAGGCGGCCGGCTGCTTGTCGAGCGCGACGGCCTTGTTCATGGCGGTGATCGCGGGAACGGTCAGCAGCGAGTTGACCTTGTTGATGATGCTCATGAACTTGTCGCCGCCGAGGGCGGCGAGCTTCTTCTTGTCGATGATCAGAGCGACGTTCTGGAACCCGAAGACGTTCTTCGGGTCAGTCAGCTGCACGTACTTGCCCGTGGCCAGCTGCGCGTCGGTGCTGAACACGTCGGCGGCATCGACCGAGGCGCTGTCGAGCGCCTGGTACTGCACACCCAGGGCCAGCGACTTGAACGTGAAGTTCTTGATGCCATACACGCTCTTCATGCCGGCCGCGCCCTCTTGACGGTTGAGGAACTCGGGCCGGGCTCCCAGGGTGAAATGGGAGACCTTCTTCAGGTCGGTCATCGTCTTGAGCCCGTGCTTCTGCGCATAGGCCTTCAGCAGGCCGATGGCGTCACGATCGAAGAACGGGGTCATCTGGCTCATCGCCTGACCGCGCTTCGCGTAGAACGCCTTGGCCAGCGCATACTCAGCCTGAGGGCTCGAGACGGTCTTGTTGATCTTTGCGACCGTGGCCACAGACTCCCCGGTGTACTCGGGGTAGGCGTCGATCTGACCGCTGGTCAGCGCCTTGTCGACGATCTCGGTGGCGCCGATGTTCTCCTTGTAATTGACCGTGTAGCCCTTGGCCTCGAGCGCCTGCTTGTACAGCTGGCCGATGATGAACTCCTCGGTGAAGTCCTTGGTGCCGAGGGTGATCGTCTTGCCTGAGCTGCCACCGCTTGACGAGGTGCTGCTCGACGAGCTGGCGCTTGCCGTGCTCGAGCTTGCCGTGCTGGAGCTCGATGAGCTCGAGCCGCATGCGGCCAGCACCAGGGCTGTGACCAGCGCGGTCAGCGCCGCGAGGATCTGGCTGGTGGAACGACGATAACCCAGGGCTCGCGCCCCGGATCGTGGGGTTCGCTTCATGTTGGGAGTCCTCCTCCGTGGTTTGCGACCGCGCAAGTGTCTCAGGTGGCCCGGGCGGCTTCGTTAGCTCTGCGTTTGCGTCCGAGGGACCGCAGGGGGGCTGGTGTTACGGCCAGTTGAAGCAGGGCGAGCAGCCCGTCGATCGCGAACGCGAGCACGGTGATGGTCAGCGATCCGGCGATCACGCCGGCGGTTCCATAGGTCGGCTGGTTGACGATGATGTCGCCCAGACCACCGCCGCCGGCGAAGGTGGCCAGCGTCGCCGTGGCGACCACGTAGACCGTTCCCGTCCGGACCCCGGCGAAGATCAGCGGCAGGGCCATCGGCAGCTCCACGCGCAGCAGCACCTGCAAGGGGCGCATGCCCATCGCCTGCGCCGCCTGGACGGCGTCCTGATCGACCTGATCGACTGCCACATAGGCATTGGTCAGCATCACCGGGCCGGCCAGGATGACCAGCGCGACAAGGACGTTGGTGAAGCCGATACCGAGAATCCCGATCCCGATCGAGATCACGGCCAGGCTGGGCAGCGCGCGCCCGATGTTGGACGCGTTGATGGCGAAGAACGAACCGCGGTGCAGGTGCCCCAGCCACACGCCGAGGGGAATCGCCAGCACGATCGCCACGGCGATCGACGCGAGTGAGAGCTCCATATGGGCCAGCGTCTTGTCCCAGAACAGCGACAGGTTGTTCCCGAAAAACGTGAACGCGTCGATGAAGACGTGCATCAGCCTCAGGCCACCCGAACCCGCCGGCGGCTCCACGGCGTGATCAGCCGCTGGACGATGACCAGGAGGATGTCGACGACCAGCGCGAGCAGGATCGCCAGCACGCCGGCGCCCACGAACTCGGTCTTGAACCCGGTCTGGATGGCGTCGAAGATCGGAGCGCCCAGTCCGCCCGCGCCGATATAGGCCGCGACGGTGGTCAGGCTGATCGTGGTGACCGTGGCGATCCGCACCCCGGCCATGATCGCCGGGAGCGCGAGCGGCAGCTCAACCCGGAGTAATCGTTGCCGCGAGGTCAGACCCATGGCCTCGGCGGCCTCGATCGCCGATTGCGGCACCCCGCGCAACCCCGTCAGGGCGTTGCGGAACAGGATCAGCAGGGTGTACGAGGTCAGGGCGATCTCGGCACTGAACCGGTTGATGCCGGTGATCGGCACCATCAGCTCGAAGAAGGCGAGGCTGGGGATCGTGTAGAGAAACGCCGACAGCAGCGAGAACGGCGTCTCGAACCAGTCCTGCTTGTAGGCGATGATCGCCGCCGTGAAGGCGATCACGGCCCCGACTCCGATGGCGATCGCGGTCAGCTGCAGATGCTCGATCAGCCGGGGCTCGAACCGGGAGCTGAAGTTGTCGAAGAACCACTTGGCGCAGAACTGCTTGTTCTGGATGATGCAGTTCGACGCCTTGGCGTACGTCGGGATGACCGGTCCGGCCGCAGCGAACAGCGGCTGCAGCAGTGCGGTCACGTGCGGGCGGCCTCGTCAGCCGGCGCGATCAGGTGGGTGATCGTCTCCAGCGTCACGCCTCCGACGACCGTCCCGTCGCCGTCGGTGACCGCGAGCTGGGTGGTGCCCTCCGCCAGCATCAGCGACAGCGCGTTGTGCAGGCTGTTCTCGCGCGTGATGACTGGAGCCTTCCCTCCGTCGCTCGGGGCCGGTTCCAGCTCGATGTCCTCAAGCGTGCGCACCCGCAGGCGCTTCAGTCCCCGGTCGGCCCCGACGAACGAGGCCACGAATTCGTTGACCGGCTTGGCCAGCACCTCGTCGGCGGGGGCCATCTGGATCAGGTGGCCGTCGCGCATGATCGCGATCCGATCGCCCATCTTGATCGCTTCATCGATGTCATGGGTGACGAAGATCACCGTCTTGCGGACCTGGCGATGGAGCCGCAGGAAGTCATTCTGCAACCGGTCCCGGGCGATCGGGTCGATCGCGCCGAAGGGCTCATCCATCAGCATGATCGGGGGGTCGGCCGCCATCGCTCGCGCCACGCCGATGCGCTGCTGCTGACCTCCGGAAAATTCCCCGGGATAGCGCTTCAGGTCGCTGCTCGGATCAAGGCCCACGAGCTCCAGCAACTCTCCGGCCCGCTGGCGGATGCGGGGCTTGGACCAACCCAGCAGACGTGGAACGGCCCCGATGTTGCTCTCGATCGTCATGTGGGGGAACAGCCCGATCTGCTGAAAGACGTAACCGATCCCGCGGCGTAGATGGGTCAGCTCGAGCCCCCGCACGCTCTTGCCGTCGATCGTGATATCGCCCTCGGTGATGGTGATCAGGCGATTGACCATCTTCAGCGCCGTCGTCTTGCCGCACCCCGACGGGCCGATCAGAACGCAGATCTCGCCGGGTGGGACGGTGAAGCTGAGCTTCTCCACGGCGGCCCGCTCGCGGCCCGGATAACGCTTGACCACGTCGTTGAAAGCGATCTCGGCGGGATCGGCTGCGGTCTGGCCTTCGCCGGCACGGGAAACTGATGCCGAATCAGCCATCAGCCGGTGCCCCATCGCTAACGACTGTGTTGCCTACCACCCGCTCACAGAATAGTCGAGGATGCAGCCCATCGCCAAGTCGAGCCGCCTAGACCGCCGCCGCGCCGGCAAGCACGCCGAACCCGGACACGAGCTCAGTGTCACCGGCGGTCTGGCGGCGCTCAGCCTCGACGCGCTCTCGAGCGTGGCCTACGGCCCGGAGGCGATGGTCGTGGTGCTGATCGCCGGCGGCACCGCGGCCCTGCGGTTCACGCTCCCGCTGACGCTGGTGATCACGGGGATGCTGGTGCTGCTCGTCTTCTCCTACTCCCAGGTGATCGCCGCGCACCCGGACGGGGGTGGCGCCTACGCGGTGGCCAAACGGAGCCTCGGCCGGCTGCCGAGCCTGCTCGCCGCGGCGTCGCTGGTGGTCGACTATGTGCTCACCGTGGCGGTGAGCCTCGCCGCCGGGGCGGCCAGCCTCGGCAGCGTGTTCCCGGGACTGGCGCACCATCTGCTGCTCGTGAGCCTGGTCGGCCTGGTCCTGCTGACCGTGGTCAACATGTTCGGCATCAGCGAGTCCGCGCGCTTTCTGATGCTGCCCGCGGCGGTGTTCATCCTCAGCATCCTCGGGGTGATCGTGCTCGGCCTGCTGCGCGCTCACCCCGTAGCGCGGATCGGGACACCGGCCGCCTCGATCGCTCCGGTCACCGCCGTCGGCGTGGTCCTGATCCTCAAGGCGTTCGCGGCCGGCTGCTCGGCGGTCACCGGAGTCGAGGCCATCGCCAACGGCGTCCCGGCCTTCAAGGAGCCACGGGTGCGCACGGCGCAGCGAACCGAGGTCACCCTGGGAGTGCTGCTCGCGGTCATGCTGGTCGGGCTGGCGATCCTGATTCGCGCGCACGACGTGGTTCCGCGCGGCGGGGTCACGATCCTGGCCCAGCTGACGGCCGGCGCCTACGGCACCGGCTGGCCGTTCTACGTCACCAACCTGGCCGTGACCCTGGTGCTGGGACTCGCCGCCAACACCAGCTTCGGCGGCCTGCCGGTGCTGATGAGCCTCCTGGCCCGCGATCATCGCCTCCCGCACCTGTTCTACCTGCGGGCCGAGCGCCCGGTGTACCGCCACGGCATCCTCGCCCTGGCGCTGGCGGCGGTGGCGCTGCTGATCGCCTCCGGGGCCCGGACGACAAGCCTGATTCCCCTCTACGCGATCGGGGTGTTCATCGGCTTCACGATCAGCCAGATCGGGCTGGTCCGTCACTGGCACCGCGAGCGACCGAGCCACTGGCGCGGCCGCCTCGCCCTCAACGGCACCGGGGCGGTGATGACCGCGATCGCCGGAGCGGTGTTCCTGGCCACCAAGTTCCTCCAGGGTGCGTGGGTGATCACGATTGCGATTCCGGTCCTGATGGTCCTGTTCGCCCGCACCGAGGGCTATTACGCCAACGTGGCGCACGAGCTGCGGCTGGGCAAGACGCCGCCGCCACCGGAGAAACGAGACAGCATCGTCGTGGTGCCCAGCTCGACCGTGAACCTGCTGACCCAGCGGGCGGTGTCCGCGGCGCTGTCGATGGGGGAGACGGTCGTGGCCGTGGCCGTGGCCGGAGACGAGGATGAGGCCGACCGGATCAAGCGGGCATGGGACGAGTGGCAGTGCGGGGTCTCGATCGAGGTGCTGCTGGACCCACACCGGTCGCTGATCAAAACGGTGGTCGAGTACGTGAAATCGGTGGAGGACACCGACGCGACGATCACCGTGCTGATCCCGGAGATCATCCCCGGAAAGCGCCGCCACGAGATCCTCCACAACCAGCGCGGGCGCCTGCTCGAGGAAGTGCTGAAGGCCCGCGGCACCGTGGTCGTGGCGACGCTGCCGTTCCGAATTCACGACTGAACTACGCTTCTCACCGATGTCGCCGCGGCGCCAGGTACACCAGACGTCCACCCGCGTGATGTCGATCCTCATGATCGTCATCGGGATCGTGCTGCTCGTACGAACGCTGATCGCCGGAGGCGGCGCGCTGGCATCGGGCATCCTGCTCGGGCTGCTGTTCATGGCGGCCGGGGCAGCGCGGCTGTATCTGCAGTTCAGAGGTCCGTAGGGGATCCTTCAGAGCCCGCGGTGAACGAGCGACCCTTCAGCTACCGCGCGCTGTTCGCGGTCGTTTACACAACCTCGATCAGCTCCGTCTACTTCGCGCTGGGCGTCGTCGCGCGTCACGCCGAGGGGCTGACCCCGTTCGTGTTCCTGGCCGGGGGCCTGTTCTTCCAGCTGAGCGCGATGACCTACGCCGAGGGTGTCTCCCTGCATTCGGAGCGCGGTGGTTCGGCGGTGTTCGCCCGCTACGCCTTCAACGAGCTCGTCAGCTTCATCGCCGGGTGGGCGATCGTGCTCGATTACACAATCCTGCTGGCGGCCTCGGCGCTGACCGTGCCGGCCTACCTCGGAGCTTTCTACGCCCCGCTCGGGCACGGCGTCGCGCAGGTCGTGCTCGCCCTCGGGGTGATCGGATTCGTGGTCGTCGACAATCTGACCGGGGTCACCTCTCGGCGACTGCGGCGGCGGATCATCGTCACCGGCGCCGATCTGGTGCTGCAGGCCGCGGTGATCGTGCTCGGTCTGGCGCTGGCCTTGCATCCGCACCGGCTGATCGACAGCATCCATCTCGGCAGCGCGCCGACCGCGTCGAACCTCGCCTTCGCGCTTCCGGTAGCGGTGATCGCGTTCACGGGTCTGGAGGCGGCGGCGTCGATCGCCGGGGAGGTAAGTGCCAGCGCGCGCGAGGTCAAGCGTCTCGTGCTTCCGGGGTCGGCGATCATCGTGCTGGTCTACGTGGGCATCGCGTTCGTCGGTGTCTCGGCGCTGCCGGTGCACCACGGTCTGAGCGACCTCGGCCAGCACCACCTTCACGCGCCTGTGCTGGGCATCGTGGAGTCATTCCGTCCCGTCTGGGTCTCGGACGTGCTCAAGTACGCGGTGGCGATCGGGGGGGCGATCGGGCTCACGGCAGCGGCGGGGTCCTCGATGCTCGGGGTATCGCGGGTCGGCTACTCGCTGGCCACAAACCGCCAGATCCCGAGCCGGATCGGCCGGCTCAGCAGCCGCTGGGGAACGCCGTTCGTGGTGATCGGGCTGGCCGCCGTGGTCGCCGCCGCGCTGGTCCTGCCGACCGACCTTGAGCTGCTGATCGGGATCTACGCGTTCGGCGCTCTGCTTGCCTTCACGATCGCCCACGTCTCGGTGATCGTGCTGCGCTTCCGCGAGCCCACGCGCGAGCGCGGGTACAGGGTGCCGCTCTCGGTGCAGGTCCGCGGCGTGCCCGTCCCGATCCCCGCGGTGCTCGGCGCGCTGCTCGCGGCCGCCGGGCTGATCTCGGTGATGATTTTCCACTCGGGCGCGCGGTACGTCGGCCTCGGCTGGCTGCTGGCCGGCCTGGTGCTGTACGTCGTCTACCGCAAGACCCAGCAGAAGCCGCTGCTCAAGCGGGTCACGATCCCCGAACGGGCGCTGCGCCACGAAACCCTCGACCCGGAGTTCGGCTCGATTCTCGTCCCGATCTTCGGGACCCCGCTCGACGACGACATCATCCAGACCGCGGGACGGCTCGCGGGGGAGACGCGGGACGACGTCGTCGAGGAGGGCGCCGTGATCGAGGCGATCTGGGTGTTCGAGATGCCTTTGTCGCTGCCGCTCGATGCGCCGCTGCCCGAGGCCCAGGTCCAGCGGGCGCGCAAGGCTCTCGCCCGCGCCAAGGCGGTGGGCGAGGAGTACGCGGGGGTCGAGGTGGCCACGGCCACCGTACGGGCGCGCCGGGCGGGCCAGGCGATCGTCAACGAGGCGAAGCGGCGCGGGGTCGAGGTGATAGTGCTCGCGGCCGAGGAGCCGTCGCGGGTCCGCGGCGGCGCGCTGCTCGGGGCCTCGGGCCCGCTGGAGAACTACGTCGGCGAGATCACCAAGTACGTGATCAACAAGGCGACGAGCCGGGTGATCCTCACCGCCCCGCCCGCTGACTGGCGCGCGCGGTTCGAGCGCGAGCACGACGTGGCGGCCCGGCTCGACAGCGGCCAGGGCGAGCCCGCGGCCCCGGACGAGGTCATCTCGCCGGCCGAGGTCGCGCCCGGAGGCGAGAGCTGATGGCCCGCCGTCAGCTGCCGGGTCTGCAACGGGTGCTCGGCGTCAACGCCCTGTTCTCGACCGCCTACGGGAACGTCGGCTCGTCGATCTACTACGCCCTCGGCCTCGTCGCCTCGTTCGCCCTCGGGCTGACGCCGGTGGTGTTCGTGCTCACGGGGGTGATCTTCTACCTCACCGCGGCGACGTACTCGGAGGCCACCGCGATGTATCCCGAGGCGGGAGGCTCCTCGAGCTTCGCCCGCCACGCCTTCAACGAGTTCTGGTCGTTCTTCGCCGCCTGGGGCCAGATGCTCAACTACGTGATCACGATCGCGATCTCGGCGTTCTTCGTTCCGCACTACATCGGCGGCCTGTTCTTCCCGTTTCTGAAGACCTCCCCGGGAGACATCGTCTTCGGGATCGGCGTGGTGGCGCTGCTGAGCGGGATCAACGTCGTCGGCGTAACCGAGGCCGCCGCGCTGAACATCGTGCTGGCGATCACCGACTTCTCCACGCAGCTGCTGCTGGTCGTGGTCGGCGGCGTGCTGGTGTTCTCACCGCACACCCTGATAAGCAACGTCCACCTGGGGACGGTCCCCCACTGGAAGGACTTCCTGGTGGCGATTCCGGTCGGGATGATCGCCTACACCGGGATCGAGACGATCTCGAACATGGCCGAGGAGGCCAAGGACGAGGCGAAGACGATTCCGGCTGCCATAAACCGGGTCGTCATCGCCGTGTTCGCGATCTATGCCGCCCTGCCCGCGGTGGCCCTGTCGGCCCTGCCGGTCACCTGCTCGCACGGGCATTGCCAGACATTGCTAGGCGTGGCGGAGAACAAGGGCGGCTTCGCCGGCGACCCGGTGCTGGGGATCGTCAAGCACCTGCACCTCGGCGCGTTCCAGCATGCCGGGGAGATCTATGTCGGGCTGCTCGCCGCCACGATCCTGTTCATCGCCACCAACGCCGGGATCATCGGGGTGTCGCGGCTGGTGTACTCGATGGGCCTGCACCGCCAGGTCCCGGACGGTCTTCGCCGGCTGCATCCGCGCTTTCGCACGCCCTGGATCGGGATCGTCGCCTTCGGCGGGATCGCCTGCCTGACCCTGATTCCCGGCCAGGCCAACTTCCTGGGCAACATGTACGCGTTCGGGGCGATGCTGTCGTTCACGATCGCGCACCTGTCGGTGATCCGGCTGCGGCTGACCAAGCCGGACGTCAAGCGCCCCTACCGGGGGCCGGGCACGCTCCGCGTGGCCGGCCGCGAGCTGCCGCTGTTCGCCGTGCTCGGGGGCCTCGGCACGCTGCTGGCCTTCGTGACCGTGACGGCGCTGCACGTCGTCGTGGCCGTCGCCGGCGTGGGCTGGCTGACCATCGGCGTGCTCGTATTCGTTATCTACCGCCACCGCCAGGGATTGGACCTGACCACCACCCACAAGGTGGCGATGGCCGGTCCGGCAACGGAGACCGAGGCCGAGTACGACTCGGTGCTCGTCGCCTTCAGCGAGCGCGGGTACTCGCCTGAGGTGATGGCGACCGCCGCGAGGATGGCGGCGCGCCGGCGCCGCGGCATCCATGTGCTGGTGACCATCTCCGTCCCCGCGAGCAGCCCGATCGACGCCGCGCTGCCAGAGCAGGAGGCTGCCGCGGCGTCGGTGATCGAGGAGGCCAAGGTGCAGGTCGGCCGCCGCGTGACAGGCCACTACGAGAAGGTGCGAGCCGGCCAGACGGGCCGGCGGATCGTCGACGAGGCCAAGGAGATGCGAGCCGGCGCCATCGTCATGCCGATGCCGCGCAGCGGCAGCGGATTCGGCCGGGCCCTCGAGACCGTGCTGCGCGAGCGTCCCTGCCGGGTGATCATCGAGTCGGTGCCCGACGAGCGCAGGCTGGGGGATCAGGCGGCGGCGTAATCGGGATCGGGCGGCGGCGTAATCTGCCGCTCATGACGTTTCTGCGAAACCGGCCGGAACGTTTCCGCGTCCGGCCCCGGACGGCGCGTGAACTGGCCATCGCCGCCGGCGAGATCGTGCTGGCGACCGCCGCGGCCACGGCGTGCATCGCCGCTCTCCAGGACACCGCCCCGGCGGCCGGCCTCGGCGTTCTGTATCTCCTCGCGGTACTGGTCGTGGCGATTCGCCGCGGGCAGCTGGAGGCGCTGGTCACGGCGGTGCTGAGCATGCTGACGCTGAACTACCTGTTCATCGCGCCACGCCATCAGCTGACCATCGCCCACACACAGGACGTGGTCGAGCTGGGCGTGCTGCTGATCGTCGCGGTCGTGGTCGGCCGCCTGGCCGCGGTCGGCCGCGAGCGTGCCGCCGAGGCCGAGAGCCGTGCCGTGATGGGAGCCCGGCGCGAGCGTGAGGCGAGCCTGCTGGCCGAGGCGGCCTCGGCGATCCTGGCCGGCACCAGCGTCGCCGCGCAACTGGAGACGCTGGGCTCGCGGCTCGCCCGCGCCACGGCGGCCAGCCGGGCCCGGGTCGCGCTTGAACCCGTGCCCTCGCCCGGGCCGGAAGAGATCGCCACGCCGCTACGGGCGCGCACGCGGACCGCCTGGCTGTACGTGTCCCGCGACACGGGCTGGCAGCAGGACGACCTCGCGCGGATCGCCGAGCCGCTCGGTCGGTTGATCGATGTGGCGGTGGAGCGCGAGCGCCTGGCTGAGCGCGCCGCGGAGACCGAGGCGGCCAGCCGTGCGGATGTCGCCAGGACAGCGATCCTCCATGCGATCTCGCATGACCTGCGGACGCCGCTCACCGCTATCACCACCGCCGGTTCGGCACTGCGCTCGGTCGGGCTGAGCGAGACCGATCGCGACGACCTGATCGACGTGATCGAAACCGAGGGCGCGCGGCTGGCCAAACTGGTCGAGGACCTGCTTGATCTCTCGAAGATCGAGGCGGATGCCGTCGCCCCGCGCGAGGACTGGTGCGACCTGCACGACGTCGTGGCCTCGGCCGCCGGCCACCTGCGCAGCGACCACGCAATCGAGTTCCGGCTCGCCCCGGATCTCCCGCTCGTGCGGGCCGACGCCGCGCAGCTCGAGCGCGTGTTCTCGAATCTGATCGAGAACGCGATCAAGTTCTCCCCGCCTGACGCCCCTGTCCAGATCACCGCCGGTGTCGGATCCGGCCGGGTGACGGTGCGCGTGATCGATCAGGGACGCGGGATTGCATCGCAACTGCGCTCGCGCGTGTTCGAGCCGTTCTTCCGGGGACGAAGCGGGAGCGGTGCCGGCTCGGGACTGGGGCTGGCGATCTGCCGAGGTTTCGTCGAGGCCAACGGGGGCCAGATCGTGGTGCAGTCCGGAGCCGAGCGCGGCACCGCGTTCGCGGTCAGCTTCCCGGTCGTGCCGCAGCCGGAGCCCGTCTCGTGAACGCTCCCCGCGTGCTCGTCGTCGACGACGAGCCGCAGATCGTACGCGGACTGAAGATCGTTCTACGCAATGCCGGGTACGCGGTGGAGGCGGCGGAGACGAAGGCCGAGGCGCTGGCGGCCCTGGCCCTGCGCCCGCCCGACGCGCTGGTGCTCGATCTGGTGCTTCCGGACGGTCAGGGCGTGGAGGTCTGCGAGGAGGTCAGGCGCTGGAGCCGGCTGCCGATCCTGGTGCTGTCGGCGGTCGGCGATGAGCGCGAGAAAGTCCGGGCGCTCGACGCCGGTGCTGACGACTATGTGACCAAGCCGTTCGGCACCGACGAGCTGCTGGCCCGGCTGCGGGCGGTGCTGCGGCGCTCGGCTGAGGCGGGCGGGAGCCCGCGCCTGGATCTCGGGCGGGTGGTCGTCGATCTCGCCGATCGGAGCGTCCTGCGCGACGGCGAACAGGTCCATCTCACGCCGATCGAATTCGAAATGGTGCGCGTGTTGGCCCAGCACCACGGCCGCCTGGTCACCCACCGCCAGCTGCTGCAGGAGGTGTGGGGGCCCGAGTACGGCGCCGAGACCCACTACCTCCGCGTGCACGTGGCGCACATCAGGGCCAAGCTCGAGCCCGATCCCTCCCGCCCTCAGTATCTGATCACCGAGCCGGGCGTGGGTTACCGGCTGCGGGATCCGGCGGGGTAGGGCCGCAGCGGCCCCCGGGCGCGAAATTAACATCTTCTCTACGCCCAGGGCGCGATCTTTAGCGCGGTCTATACGGGCCCGCACCTACCTTCGATGGCGGGCACATGGCTCGCATCGAAACCCACGGACTCCGGCGCACCGTAGGGCTGGGAGGGTTGTTCTCGACGGCCTACGGAAACGTCGGCTCGTCGATCTATTACGCACTCGGTCTCGTGGCCGCGTTCGCGCTCGGGCTCACCCCGATCGTGTTCATGATCGCCGGCGGCCTGTTCGCGCTGACGGCAAAGACCTACGCCGAGGGCTCGGCGATGTTTCCGGAGGCGGGCGGCTCGTCGTCCTTCGCCCGGCACGCGTTCAACGAGTTCGTGTCGTTCTTCGCGGGGTGGGCGCTGACGCTCGACTACATCCTCACGATCGCCATCTCCGCGTTCTTCGTGCCGCACTATCTCGGCGCGTTCTGGCCGGCGCTGACGCATCCCCCCGGAGACGTGATCGGTGGTCTCACCGTCATCGCCGTGCTGGCCTGGCTGAACATTCGCGGGATCGGCGAGTCGGCGAAGCTGAATTTCTTCCTGGCCATCGCCGACCTGCTCACCCAGATCGTGATCATCGTCGTCGGGCTGTTTCTCGTGCTCAAGCCGGCGGTGCTGGTCCGCCAGGTGCATCTCGGCTCGGTCCCGACGTACTCACACCTGATCTTCGCGCTGTCGCTGGCGATGCTGGCTTATACCGGGATCGAGACGGTCTCGAACATGGCCGAGGAGGCTCGCGACCCGGGCCGCGATGTGCCCCGGGCGGTCAACCTGATCTTGATCGCCGTGCTCGGCGTGTATGCCGGTATGACCGTCGTCGCGCTGTCGGCGCTGCCGGTGACCGGGAACGGCGCTCACGCGCAGACGCTGCTCGGGCTCCCCCCGCAGCAGGGGGGTTACCAGAACGACCCGGTGCTGGGGATCATCGAGCATCTCGGGCTGCCCGGCGGCCTTACCCACGTCCTGCGGTACTACGTGGGCATCCTCGCCGCGACGATCCTGTTCATCGCCACCAACGCCGGACTGATCGGCATCTCCCGGCTGTCCTGGTCGCTGGCTGAGCACCGCCAGCTGCCGAGCATCTTCTCGCGCCTACACAAGCGCTACCGCACGCCGTGGTTCACGATCGTCGTGTTCTCGGTGTTCGCGGGCGTTCTGCTGATTCCCGGGCAGACGGACTTCCTGGGCAACCTGTACTCGTTCGGGGCGATGCTGTCGTTCACCACCGCGCATGCGGCGGTGATCGCGCTGCGCTTCAAGGAGCCCGCACTCGAACGGCCCTACCGGATGCCGTGGAACATCACGGTCCGGGGCCGTCAGCTACCGCTGACCGCGGTGCTCGGCGGACTCGGCACCCTCACCGCCTGGGTGTCGGTGATGGCTCTGCACGTCGATGCGCGCTACGTCGGCACCGGCTGGATGATCGTCGGCCTCGGCGGCTACGTCGTCTTCCGCCATCGCCAGGGCCTGGATCTCACCTCCCACCACCGCATCCCCCACCGGGTGCGTCCCGCCCACTTCATCGAGCTCGAGTACCGCTCCGCGCTGGTCCCGATCTTCGGCACCGATGTCGACGCCTCCGCGCTGCGGTCGGCGGCGAAGCTCGTGGGGGAGGGAGCTCTCGTCGAAGCCGTGTACGTGCTGCGGGTTCCCCACCAGCTGTCGCTCGACGCCGGACTGGAGGAGGAGGAGCGGCTTGGTCTGAGCGTCCTCGAGAGCGCCAAGGTCACCGGCCGCACAGCCGGCGTGAAGGTGCGGACGCATCTGATCCGCACGCGCAACCCCGGCGCCGCGATCGTCGAGGAGGCTGAGCGCTCCCAGGCCGAGATCATCTACCTGGCGACCGTCCACGCGCCTGCCTCCGAGCGCGCGCTCGGACCGACGGCCAGCTACCTGCTCGCTCACCGCCCGTGTCGCGTGGTGATCGAGACCTCACCGGTCGATGCGCCCGAACCGGCTGACCCGCTCGCGAACAGGCCGCGCCAGCGGGTGCGGATAACCGGGTAGTGTCGCGCCGATGGCCCTCCCGCCGCCCACCCCGGAGTCCACCTGCCTGATCACCGGAGCCTCCGCCGGCATCGGCGCCGAGCTCGCCCGCGAGCTGGCCCGCCGCGGCCACGGGGTCACCCTGGTCGCCCGCCGCGAGGACCGCTTGCAGGAGCTGGCCGCCGAGCTCCGAACCAAAAATGATGTTCGCGTCGAGGTGCGCGCGTGCGACCTCGCCGACCCCGGCGAGCGCGCGAACCTGCACCAGCAGCTGGAGGACCTCGCTCTGACGGTCGAGGTCCTCTGCAACAACGCCGGGTTCGGGAGCGGCGCGCCGTTCGTGTCCCTGGAGCGCGAGCGCGAGCTCGAGATGCTGCGGCTCAATTGCGAGGCCGTGGTCGATCTGTGCGGGCGCTACGCGCCGGCGATGCTCACCGCGGGCCGCGGCGCGATCCTCAACGTCGCCTCGACGGCGGCGTTTCAACCGCTCCCGGGGCAGGCCACCTATGCGGCGTCGAAGGCGATGGTGCTGTCGTTCACCGAGGCGCTCCACCAGGAGCTCTCGAGCTCCGGCGTCGCGGTCACGGCCCTGTGTCCCGGCCCCGTGCGGACCGAGTTCGCGGAGGTCGCGGGAATGACCGGAATCGCGGCGGTCATGCCGAAGTTCGTCTGGGCCACGGCGACCCGAGTCGCCCAGGCGGCGATCCGTGGGCTGGAGCGAAACGATCGCGTCGTCGTCCCCGGTGCGATCAACGAGCTCGGCGCGATCGTCGGGCGCCACGCGCCGCGTGGGCTGTTCCTGCGGGCCGCCGGCCGCTTCTATCCCGTCGGACGGGAGTAGGCGATCTGTTCTCGCGTTGAAGGAGTCCGGGGGCTCGGGGCGAATCGCAGGACATGCTCCTCAGACACCGCCCGCCCCGCATCGAGCCAGGACCCACGAAGCCCACCCACGGATTCGAGCATCTCGACGAGAACTCGATCGCGGTCCTGCGCTGGTTGCAGGCCAGCCGCGTGGAGTTCGTACTCGTCGGCCCGGTCGCCAGAGCCGTGCGCGGAGAGTCCGGCGCCCGCGGTCCCGTCGCGATCGTGCCCGCGCCGTACGGCCGTAACCTCGACCGCCTGGCCCGCGCCCTGTGGGGCGCCCACGCGCGGTTGCGGATGGACACCGGTTCCGAAGGGGAGGCCGGCGCCGACACGGTCCCGGTCAAGCTGAGCGCGGAGAAGCTGGTGCGCAGCCAGCGCTGGACCCTTCGCTGCGGCGTCCACGACATCGACGTCGAGGGGCGTCCGGCCGGTGTGCCGCGCTACCAGGAGCTGCTGTATGAGTCAGGCAAGTTCGAGCTCGCCGCCGACGTGAACGTCGAGGTGGCCTCGCCCGAGGACATCGAGCACTACGCGCACCTCCGCCGCACCGGCCTCGCGCCTGAGATCAAGATCAGTCGCAAGGCGTCCCCGGCGCCGCAGTAGCGCTACCGGTAGCGGCCCGGCTCCCACAGCGGCTCGTCGCCGCCGTTGGCGCCGCGGCTGAGGATGAACAGCAGATCCGACAGGCGGTTGAGGTAGCGGACCACCTCGGCGCTGACCGCGTCACCGCACGCGATGGCCAGTCGCTCGGCCCGCCGGCACACGGTGCGGCAGACGTGCAGATGCGCGGCGGCCGCGCTGCCACCGGGCAGGACGAAGGACCGCAGCGGCTCGAGCGTGGCGTTGACCTCGTCACAGCGTGCCTCGAGCCACTCCGTCTGCTCGGGCAGGACGCGCAGCCGCTCGCGCTCAGGGTCCTCAGGCGCCGAGATGTCGGCGCCGACGTCGAACAGGTCGTTCTGGATTCGCCGCAGCCACGGGTCATAGCCGGCCGGCAGCCCCTCGACGGTCAACGCCAGCCCGATCTGCGCGTTCAGTTCGTCGACGGTGCCGTAGGCCTCGATCCGAGGATGGGTCTTGGGAACGCGGCTCATGTCGCCGAGGTGGGTCTCCCCACCGTCGCCGAGACGGGTGTAGATGCGGGTCAGGTTGACGGTCATGGCTACGCGCTCAGTCTACGTCCTCCCACAGGCCCCATCGCGGTACGATGGACAAGTTCAAGGTCGGTGGAAATGGGAAACCGGTGTGATGCCGGTGCGGACCCGCCACTGTGATCGGGGACGCCGGCCGCAGGCAAGCCACTGGTGGGATTCCCCACCGGGAAGGCGCGGTTCGGTAGGCCCGTAAGCCAGGAGACCAGCCTCCGACCGCCAAGCCAATACGCCCTCGCGGAAAGGGGTGGCCCTCTTGCATCGAATCCTCACCGGCTCCATCACCGGAGCCCTGCTCTCGCTCGGTTTACTCGCATCCTCAACGAGTCCGGCGGCCGCGGCATCGACTACGCCGTCAGCCTACGTCCGGGTGGAGGGCGCCGGCGCGACGCTGCTGCCGCAGACGCTGATCCAAACCACCAGCGCGACAACCATCAAGAGCAAGGCGTGCTCCGGGGCAACCGCCACCGGCGCGCTCGATCAGGGAACCGCCGGCAACTGGACCGGCTCCTACAGCACCTCGTTCAAGGACTATCTCGTCGGCTCGATCCTCGGCGAGTCGCCGAGCGGGAACAACTTCTGGTCCCTATGGGTGAACGGCCGCAGCTCCCAGACGGGGGGCTGCTCGACGCATCTGCACCCGGGCGACCACGTGCTGTGGTTCGACTGCCAGGCCGATGCCAGCTTCAACTGCACGAACAACCCGCTGGCGCTGAGCGCGCCCGCGAGCGCCCGGCGCGGACTTCCCGTGACGGTGTCCGTGACCCAGCTGGACGGCGCCGGTCACGGCAAGGCGCTCGCCGGAGCCGCGGTCAGTGGCGCCGGGGTGGCGGGTGTGACGGGCCCGGCCGGCACGGCGACCGTGATTCCGCGCAGGACCGGGATCGTCGCCGTGCAGGCGGAGAAGTCAGGGGCCACGCCGTCTGACCCGGTGTACGTCTGCGTGTACGCGAGTCACGCCTCGGACTGCGGGAAGTCTGGAGTGAACGGCCCAGCCGTGCACGTGATCGGCATCGCCGAGCAGCAGGTCTTCGCCCATGGTCCGCGTGAGCTGCGCGGAACCGCCGGGCCGGATCCGTCCGGCTTGACCGATGTCAGCCTCAGCCTGGCTCGCCGGGCCACCAACGGCCGCTGCTCGGTCTACGACGGGGCGCGCGGCCGCTGGCGCACGGCCAAGTGCTCGGCCGGCGCACCGGCCTTCTCAGTCGGAGCCGACGAGGCCTGGTCCTACCTGTTGCCGGCGGCGTTGAAGTCGGGGGTCTACCGGCTCCAGGTGATCGCCCGCGATGGCAGCGGGCGCCAGACCAAGCTGGTCAAGGGCGTCTCCCGGATCGACTTCACCGTCCTGGGGAAATAGTGACGCGGCTGCTCGCCTCGGGAGCGCTCGCGACGGCGC
>DATCPD010000002.1:0-1624 GCA_036564325.1 Solirubrobacteraceae bacterium
TTGAAAAACGGCCCGACCTCTATCACGAAGTCAGACGCAAAAGAGAAGCAGCAGGCAGATCGTGTCGCGGTAGGCAGCGATCGTGTGCTGGCTGGCGTGTGCGTGACGGCGTTCTCTTTTGCGTCTGACTTCGTGATAGAGGTCGGGCCGTTTTTCAACCTAATCCTGGGAGGCTGTCGGGGCCCCCGACCAGGAGGACGTGATGATGGAGAACGGCAAGCGCAGAGCCCGGCGGCAGCTCTCGCCGGAGGAGAAGTGGGAGCTGTTTTTGGAGGTGACCTCGCAGGAGATCTCGCAGGCGGACGCGGCTCGGAAGTACGGCGTCGACGTGAGCGTGATCATCCGGTTGCGGGCGTTGGCGAAGGACGCCGCGTTGGCCGCGTTCGCGTCCGCGAAGCCGGGCCGCCCAGCGTCGGCGGAGGCTGTCGAGCTGGAGCTGTTGCGCGCGGAGAACGACAGGCTGTCCGAGGCGCTCAAGGAGCTCGCGGTCGAGCTGACGCTTCACCGGGGAAGGCAGCGCTCGGGCTTTTCGGCCCGGTCCCCGCGCGCGTGAGCGCCGGGGCCAAGCTCGAGCTGCTGGGGCTGATCGACCGCGCCGTCGACGATGGCTGGGCGCACGCCCGGGCGTGCCGGGTGCTTGACCTCGCCGACGTCCGCGCGCATCGCTGGCGGGCGAGGTTGCGGGAGACCGGCAGCCTCGAGGACCACGATCCGGGCGGCGGCGCGGTGCACGGCATCCTTGAGTGGGAGGAGCAGGCGATCCTCGATCTGATCGAGCAGTGGGGGTGGGTCGACCGCTCGCACCGCAAGCTCGCGCACCGCGGCTCCTACACCGGTCAGGTGTTCGTCTCGCCCTCGACGGTGTTGCGCGTGGCGCTCAAGCACCGGGTCGTGCTGCCGGGCGAGCCGTTCCGCCCCAGGCCGGTTTTGCCTGCTATGCCGCAGGTTCCCTGGGAGAAGAATCGGATCTGGATCTGGGACGCGACGCACTTCCCCCGGTGCCAGCGGGTCGCCTACGCGATCGTCGACGTGGTCACCCGCTACTGGATCGGGTACCTGCTCACGAGCGAGCAGACGAGCACCCAGGCGCAGCTGCTGTTCGCCCGCGCCCTGGAGGACCAGGACCTCCTCGACTCAGAGGGCCTGCCGCCCGCGGCCGAGGACGGGCTGCCGATCTTGGTGGCGTGGTCGGACAACGGCACGGAGATGACCGCGACCGACACCCGCCAGTTCATGGCGCTGATGGCGATCACCCAGCATCATGGCCGGCCCGGCACCCCCACCGACCAGGCGCACATCGAGAGCTTCTTCAGCCACCTCAAGGGCGACCGGCCACACCTCACCGGGATCACCGATCCGGCCTCCCTCGATGCCGAGCTCGCTCGCATCCGCGTCGACTACAACACCAGACGGCTGCACGCGGGCATCGGCTACGTCACCCCCGACGACGAACACCACGGACGCGGGCCCGGCATCCGCCGTGAGCGCGCCGCCGGCATGCGCCGAGCGCGAGCAGAACGAATCAAGCAGAATCGAGCCAGGAAGACATGACGACCCCCAAGAGCACCGACCGCGCTCGCCTCCTTCTGGGGAACAGGGGCGCTTTTGAGGGGGTCGCCCGCCG
>DATCPD010000007.1:0-19671 GCA_036564325.1 Solirubrobacteraceae bacterium
GCTGCCGGTTACGTCGAACCCGGTGGCTCCCGCGTGTGCAGTCCCCGGGGAGCTGCTGCCGTCGCCCCAGTTGATCGTTGCCGTGTAGTCCGAGCTGACCCCATTCGGGTTGGCGTCATCGAAGTGGGCGACCACGCCCGAGAAGGACGAGCCGGGAGCGGTGCTGATCGTTGTTCCGGTCCCGGTCAGCGCTGCGTCGGCTACGTGGACCGAGAACGCTGTGGTCCGTGCTCCGTTGGAGCTGGTGTAGTTGGCCACAGCCGAGTAGTCGCCCTCCTCGGCGTAGGTGTGCGCGCCGGTGTCCAGGGTGTTGAAGCTCGCGCATGTACCTTGCGAGGTCGCAGTCTCATTGGGCCCCCAGACGGTCATCTGGGCGGTAGTGCAGCCTGCGGGGGCGGAGACAACCGTGGAAAACGCGGAACCCTCGACCGCTTGGAACACGGGTGGGGTCACCGCAGACGCGCCCGACGGTCCGCCCAAAACTGCGCCGGCGCTTGCGAGCACGACCGCCAGAACTACCTTCTCGTACCTTCGCATGCGAGAGCCCCTTTGTCCGACCCGGTCCCGCTTGGTCTCGGCCAGCGGTCCGCGGATCCCCACAGAATCGTCTCGGCGGATGCAACTCAAGTCGGTCCGTCGCAGTGACACCACGAAGCTTCAGCTGCAACGACGGCTAGTCGGCAAAGGCGGCGCCCGTCCGTCGCGACACTACTCCGACCGAGCGGACAACACAACAGCGGCGGTTAGATGCGAGTGCCGCACCCGGCCAGGTCGTAACCGGCGAACTGGCCTATTCGTTCGATGAAGGCGCCGCTGGCGAGGAGCTCTCCGAGCGCGTTGGTACCCGGGTGATCCAGCCAGCGCTGCGCGAACCAGATCTCGACCGTGTGGTCCTCGAGCGCGAGGAAGCGTAGGCCGAAGGCTCGGGCGGCGGCTTCGGTGGTGACGGCGGCGCCGTTGACGGTGGCGGCGATCCGGGCGGCGTCGATGTGCCCGGTTGCGTGTGGCGCGGGCCGGGGTGCAGTGATGCCGGCCCCGGCGCTCGCGCGCTCAAACGCCTGCTGGCTGGCGGCGGCCGAGTCGCGCTGCGCGATCGGGACGCCTCGGTGGAGAACGGCCTCGAGCGAGTCGCCGGGAACCTCGGGCGCGACGGCGAGTCCGACCTGCCAGCGCGCGAGGTGCCAGCGGATCACTGGGACCGGCGGTTCGGGAAGCTCGCCCGGAATCCCGTGCACGACGGCTGCATGCACGCCGCCTCGCTTCAGCGCCCGCAGGGCGGTACCGGTTGGTGCGGAAATCGCGAGCAGGCTGTGGGGCCCGAGGCCGTCGAGCATCGCCTCGGCGACGCCGAGCGCCGGGTCGCAGCCGGCGAGCACGATCCCGGCGGGAGTGGCGCCCGCGAACAGGCAAAGCCTGCCGGCTTGCAGGACGCCGTCAGGCTTGGCCCAGCTGGCTCCAGCTGCCCCGTGATCGGCGAGTTCGGCCGCGACGAGCCGGTCGGCGACACGTCCGACGCGTAGCGGCACACCGTCGCGCAGGCGACCGCCAAGCGCCGCGGTGACCTCAGTCTGGATGTCTGCAAATAGGTTCTCGACGGTGGTGGCCAGAGCGCGCGCAAGCCCGAGCGCTGCGTCGACGGCAGGCGCGTTGTGCCCGGCCTCGACCGCGGCGACGAGTTGACGGCTGACTCCGGCGCGCGCGGCAAGCTCGGCCTGCGTCAGCCCACATTCCAGTCGCCGCGCCCGGACGGCAGTCTCTCTCGTCGTCAATGCCATGATTCCGATATCGTGCCAGGATTCTGGCGTACGGACAAGGAGGCGGATTCTCTTGCGTGTAAGTGCGGCTCGGCGCGTCACCCTGGGGCTCCTCGCGATCGCAGCGCTCGGGCTGGCGTCCGGCTGTGGGAGCAGCAGCCCGAGTTCGACATCCTCGTCCGTCCCGACCGTGCTCGCAGCTGCGTCGCTGACCAAGGTCTTCCCGAAGATCGACCCGAACGCGAAGTACACGTTCGGCGGCTCTGGCGCACTGGCGACTGACATCGAGCAGGGCGCCCCGGCGGACGTGTTCGCGGCGGCGAGCCCGAAACAGCCGGCTGCGTTGCTCGCGAAGGGGCTGGTCGAGAAGCCGGTCGAGTTCGCGACCAACACGCTGGTGCTGATCGTGCCGAAGCGCAACCCGGCGCACATCACGTCGGTGGCTGACATCACCAAGCCGGGGGTCAAGCTGGTGATCTGCAACGCCACCGTGCCGTGCGGCGACTATGCCCGGACCGCGTTCAAGAACCTGGGGATCACGACCACAGCGATGAAGAACGTGGTCAGCCAGACGACCGACGTCACGCAGACGGTGGCCCAAGTGGCGACCGGCCAGGCAGATGCCGGCTTTGTCTACATCACCGACGCGAAGGCCGCGGGCGGCAGGGTCGCGGTCGTAGGGCTGCCGGCGAAGGCCAAGCCGTCAGCAAAGGATTTCATCGCCGTGGTCAAGTCGGGCAAGAACCAGGCCGCCGCGAAGGCGTTCGTGCAGACGGTGCTGTCGGCTGCGGGTCAGGCCAAGCTCGAGGCCGCCGGGTTCGGTAAGCCGTGAGCAGTGCTGCCGGGCGGGGACGCGTCACCGTCGGGGTCGCGATGGCGCTCGTGATCGCCGCCGTGCTCACGTTCCTGCTGCTGCCGATCATCGCGCTCGTCACCTACCAGCCCGTGCACGACCTCATACATGGGTTTGGGACGAAGGTCGCGACCGACGCGATCGTCGTCTCGCTGAAGACGAATGTGATCGCGTTCGTGCTGATGATCGGACTGGGGACGCCGTTCTCCTACATCCTGGCTCGATCTCGGTTCCGCGGCCGCAGCGTCGTGATCACCGTGGTTGAACTGCCGCTGGTGATGCCCCCTGCCGTCGCCGGGCTCGCACTGCTGGTGGCGTTCGGCCGTTTCGGACTGCTCGGCCATACGCTGAGCGCGCTCGGGATCGATCTGGCGTTCACCCAGGCCGCGGTGGTGATCGCGATCCTGTTCGTCGCCAGTCCGATCTATCTCCGTGGGGCGATCGCCGCATTCGAGGGTGTTGACCCGACGCTGATGGATGTCGCCGGAACGCTCGGCGCGGGACCGGCTCGACGGATGCTCCGGGTCGCGATCCCGCTGGCCGGGGGCGGGCTGGGGGCGGCTGCGGCGGTCGCGTTCGCGCGCGGGCTCGGCGAGTTCGGCGCGACGATCCTGTTCGCCGGCAGCTTTCAGGGCAGCACCCAGACGCTGCCGCTCGCCGTGTATTCGTTGTTTGATGCGAACCTCGATCAGGCCGTTGCGATCGGGGTGATGCTGATAATTGTCAGCGCTGCGATCCTGCTGACCTCCAAGCTAGTCGTGCGCTCATGGACCTCCTCGAAATCGACATCGCCCTCCCTCGGCGGTCGTTCGAGCTTCGCGCCGAACTGAACCTGGGTGCCGAGACGGTGGCGATCGTCGGGCCGTCCGGTGCCGGCAAGACCTCGCTGCTGCGAACCATCGCTGGGCTTGAACGCGAATCTGCCGGGCGGATCGTGCTCGGCGGCGAGCGGTGGCTCGATAGTGAACGGCGGATTCACCTCAGTCCCGAGCGACGTCGGGTCGGATACCTGCCTCAGGACTACGGGCTGTTCCCGCACCTCACGGTGGCGGCGAACGTGCGGTTCGCCGGCCAATGCGACCGGCCGGACCTACTGGAGCGGCTCGAGGTAGCCCACCTCGCCGATGCCCGACCCGGACAGCTATCCGGCGGCGAGCGCCAGCGCGTGGCGCTTGCCCGCGCGCTCGCCCGCGATCCGCGCGTGCTGCTGCTCGATGAGCCGTTCGGCGCGCTCGACGCGATCACCCGCCGGCAGGTCCGCGACGAGCTCGGCGACATCCTCGCCCAGCTCGGGCTCCCGACGCTGCTGGTCACCCACGCGTTCGATGACGCGAGCGCCCTGGCCCAGCGGATCGGGGTGATCGACACCGGCCGGCTGGTGCAGCTCGCCACCGCGAGCGAGCTGCTTTCGACGCCCGCCAGCGTGATGGTCGCCGCGCTGACCGGCGCCAACATCGTCGAGGGAACCGCGGTCCCCACCGACTCCGGATCGACGGTGTACCTCCAAGGCGGCGGCGAGCTGACCAGCGCCACGCCGGCGCGCGGTCCCGTGCGGCTCGCCGTGCATCCCTGGCAGGTCGAACTCGCCGACCCCGACGGCTGCAGCCTCACGGACACGGTCCTCGACGTGCGCCGCGACCGCGGCGCAGTCACGGTCCGGCTCACCCGGTTCACCGTCCAGGTGACGTCCGGCGAGAACGGCCGGCACCCCACGGATGGCTCGATCGTCGGCCTGCGGGTCGCGCCCCGCGACGTGCACGTACTGCCTAGCGCCTCCGGAAGCGCTGGCTGAACGTCCCAACGGCCCCGAGCAGGAACACGACGGCCAACGAGACCGCCGCGGCGGTCTCGAGATGCTTTCATAGCGTCTTCGCGGCTCGCTTGGCTGCTGGCTTCGCGGCTGGTGTAGGGGCGAGCTTCAGCCGCACCTGGGCGACGTTGAAGCCGTACTTGCCGGAGCAGTCGAGGCCCCTGGCGCACCCGGCGAAGTTGGCCGCCCATTTCAGCCACAGCGTCTGGCCATCGGCGCTGATCCATTGCGCCGGGAAGCCGGCGCCGTAGCCGTTGGAGGGACCGAACTGGCTCGAGCGCGCGACGAACGAGAACGGCCCCCAGGGCGTCGGCGCCTCGAGCATGACCAGATCGGCTCCGCTCTTCCACACCGCGGGAGGGTTGGAGGAGTGGGAATACGTGAACGTCAACAGGTAGCGATGCAGCGGCGCGTCGTAGGTCATCTGCGGATAGGTGATGTGGTCATTCCAATCGAGCACCGGCACGGCGGAGCGGATCGAGCCCGACCAGGCCGGTTGAGCGCCGGGGCCTTTCTGGGTCGAGCCCGCGTACCACTGCCACCGGGCCGGGTCGGTGAGATTTGCCACGCCGGGTCGTACCCGGCCGAGGATCAGCCGCGAGGCGTTGAACTCGCGCTCGGTCCCGATGGCGTAGACGTACCCGTCGTTGTCCGGGCCGCCTCCCCCGCCGCAGGTGACCACGAACGTGAGGTTTCCCAGCGGCGCCGGAAACGGCTTGTTGGCAAAGTGCCACCTCTGGCCGTGGTCGCTGGAGTACGCGACACCGGCCAGGCCGGTGAAGGTGGCGTTGGCCGACCAGTTCCAGTTGCGCTGCTGGGTCGCGTAGAACACGCCGTCGAGTTCGGTGAAGCCGATGCTGTAGTACGGGCCCAGCGGGCCGTCGTCGCGGTCCCGGTTGCCCCCGATCTGCGACCAGGTCCGGGGCGCCGGGGCCCATGGGTTGCCCACTGGCTTGAAGGTCAGCTTGGGCGGGGTCCCAGAAACCCGGGCCAAGGACTGACCCCAGAGACCGCCGGGCACCGGCGCGTCGACCCCGCCATCGTCCATCAGTACGTAGGTCGCGCCGTCGTCGCTCCACACCGTCGGGAGGATGACGCCGCTCTGGTTGCCGGGCCGGTCATACCGCTGGCTGGCCCACTGCGCGGATGCGATCAGCTTGCTCGGGGAGATGGCGTGTTGTCCGCGCCGGACAGCGCACTTCCGGGCAGTCCGCCGACCGCCATCAGGGCACCGAACATGCGTCGCTTGTACGTGCCGCTCACCGCACCCAGTTAGAAACACTCCCTAAAGCACCGGCTGAGGACAACCGGGCGCTAGCGACCGAACACGCAGGCGAGGCGCTCTGTTGCGCTTGCCTCGTGAGCGGGCATCAGATCAGCGCGTGAGCTCTCGGCCACGTGGGAGCCACCGCACGAACGCAGAGACTTGTTCGGCCACGGCCGGGTCCGGGCCCGATGAGGCGTTCGCCGAAGAACGCTTCAGGTACACCGGCGCGTCCATCGGTTGAGCCTGACCACGCTCGGGTAAAAACCACGCCTGGACTTCTTTCAGCTCCTCAAGGCCCTGCCTTGACGCTTCAGCGCATCTACTTCCGCACGGCCGCTGAGCAGGGTTCCTTCAATGCCGCCGCCCGCTGCCTGCACTGCACCCAGCCGGCGGTGTCCGAGCAGGTCCGGCGACTCGAGCGCGAGCTGCCGCCGCGTCGACCACCTTCAGCTCAGTGTGCATGGCCCGAGCGGGCTGCGAATTTTCCATGGCGGGACGCTAACCCTGGCCGTTCAGCTCCACCAGGCCTTGATGTCCTTCAACATGTCAAAGCAGAGCTTTCACCCCACCCATCCCATGCGCGGTGTACCGTCCCCCTCTGATGACGAAGCACCTCTCGCTGGGTGAGGCGGCTGCGGCGCTCGGCGTCAGCCTCGACACGCTGCGCCGCTGGGACCGCGCCGGCCGGCTGCAAACGGTGCGCGATTCGCGTAACCACCGGCTGGTCCCCGCGACGGAAATCAGCCGGCTGTCCGGGCGCTCATCGCGCCATCGCACCGGGACCCCGCAGTCGGCACGCAACCGCTTCACCGGCGTCGTCCGATCGGTCGAGTCCGACGGCGTGATGGCCCTGGTCGAACTCGAGGCTGGCCCGTTTCTCGTCACCGCCGCGATCACGCGGGACTCGATCGACGAGCTCGGCCTCGTCCCCGGCGTCGAGGCGACCGCGGTGGTCAAGGCAACCTCGGTGATGATCGAGCGAGACTGACGGTTCCGGCTCGTGCCGACAGCGTCCACCCAACCACAGGAGATCAGATGAAGCTCAGCGCGCGCAACAAGCTCCGAGGAACCGTGATCAGCATCAACCGCGGGGAGGCGATCGCCAACGTCGCTCTTGACGTAGCGGGCCAGCGCCTCGTCGCTTCGATCACGGTCGACGCCGTGGAGGAGCTGGGGCTGGCCGAGGGAAGCGAGATCACGGCGGTCATCAAGGCATCCGACGTGATGATCGCCACCGGGGATTGACCGGCGTCGTGGATGGGGTGGCCATCGGGGACGATGGCGTCGCGCGCTGCGCGTGGGGGGACTCGGCTCCGGAGTACCGCTCCTACCACGACACCGAATGGGGCTTTCCCGTCGCCGACGATGTGCGCCTGTTCGAGAAGCTCAGTCTGGAGGGATTCCAGGCCGGCCTCTCGTGGCTGACGATCCTGCGCAAGCGACCGGCGTTTCGGCGCGCGTTCGCCGGATTCGAGTTCGAGCGGATCGCCCGCTTCGGAGACCGTGACGTCGCTCGTTTGCTCGCCGACGCGGGAATTGTCCGTCACCGCGGGAAGATCGACGCGGTCATCAACAACGCCCGCCGGGCGGTCGAGCTCGTGCAGGCGGAAGGGTCTCTGGCCGCCTATCTGTGGCGCTTTGAGCCTGAGGCCGGCGCGGCGCGGCCGGATCGCGCCGTGCTCGCACCACCCGCGCAGACGGATGAGTCGAAGGCGTTGGCCAAGGACCTGAAGGGACGAGGGTGGCGTTTCGTCGGCCCGACCACTGCGTACGCGTTCATGCAGGCAATGGGCCTCGTGAACGACCACCGGTCCGGCTGCGCCGCGCGAGCGCAGGTCGACCGCGCCCGGGCACGCTTCGATCGGCCCTAGCGGTGCAGTGCAGGACTGCTGTCGTCCTGCGGTGGCGGACAGGGGTTCGGCTCCGGCCAGCGAACAGCTTTGGGTCAGTGGACACCGAGAAGCGGGAGGCGGCATGCACGGTTTGGATAGGTTGGGTGATCGCATTGCCCGCTCGTTCCCCGTGGGCGAGCGAGGTGTTGAGGGCCAGAGCATGATCGGCGAGGCCGAGGATCCGATGACCGCCGAGTTGGTCCCGGTCTTCGACGAGCCCCTGCCGCGGTTTCCGGTCGCTCGTCATGGCTACGACTGTGCCGCGGTCGACGAGTACGTCGCCGAGCTCGAGCAAGAGCTCGCCGAACTCGACAGCGAACTGGTGGCGCTGCGCGACGCCCCGCCGTCGACGAGCGAGGCGGCGGCGGAAATCGAACGCCTCGGGAAGCAGACCTCAGGGATTCTGCTGGCCGCGCACGATGGGGCGCAGGAGATCGCCCGTCTCGCGCAGGAACAGGCAGATCGGTGCATCGCGGACGCGGCGGCGAACGCGCTGGCGATCACCACGGAGGCGAACGAGCAGGTCAGTGACCTGCAGGACCAGATCGCCTCGCTCGGACGGGAGCGCGATCAGATCCTCAGCGACGTCCGCCAAGCCGCCGATGCGCTGAGGTCGCTCGCCGGGGACACCCCGGAGAGCGCGCTTCCGGAGCCCGTGCGCGCTGGTTAGCCGGTCGCGTGCTCGCGCCGAAGTCGCTCGAGCACCGCGGCGGATTTGGGATCGCGGCTCAGCACGAGCTCGCGCATCATGCCGGTGTCCAGCCGCGCCGGTTCGGTGTCGGCGAAAAAGTCCTGCAGCGTGCGAGCGAACCGCAGCGGGTCGTCTAGCTGGGGGAAATGGCCAGAGCGATCGAACAGCTCGAGGCGGCTGCCGGGCATCCCGTCGTGCGTGGGCTGCGCGTGGGTGACCGGAATGATCCGATCGCGCCGCCCCCAGATGATCAGTGACGGCATCTTCGAGGCCAGGTACAGGCGATCGGAGGCGTTGATGCGCTGGCCGGTCGGATCGATCACGCCCCGGAGCGTGTGGATGAAGGCGCTGCGCGCCTCGGCGTCCGACAGCGACTGGTATCCGCGCGCCATCTCGGTGATATCGGCCCGCGTGGTCAGGCCGATCCGCCCGAGCGCTCGGGGAACCAGGGCGGCGATCTCGAGCACGCGCGGATGGGCGAGCAGGGGCAGGACGATCTCGGATCCCGGCAGGGTCGCGGCTCGGAGCAGGGTGGAGACGTCTCCGCCGAGGCCTCCGCTGGAGACGAGCACGAGGCGCTCACAGCGCTCCGGGAACTGGTAGGCGAACTGCATGGCGATGCCCCCGCCGAGCGAGTGACCGACGATGCTCGCGCGCTCGGTGCCCAGCCCCACGAGCAGGTCGCGAATCCCGGACGCGTGGGCGCCGAGCGAGTAGTCACCGCGTGGCTTTGCCGACTCGCCATGCCCCATCAGGTCCGGCGCCACGACCGTATTGGTCTCGGCCAGCAGCTCGACGATCTTCTCCCACTGCGCGGCGCGCCCGGCGATTCCATGGATCAGCACCACCGGCGGCCCCTGCCCGGCGATGGTGAACATCACGCGATGTCCGTGGAGCGAGACCTCGGCTCGCTCGATGCTCGGAACCGCTCGTATCACCCGCTCGCGCGGGTTGGAGGTCGGCTTCGGCCGCCGGCTCGGCTTGGCCGGCTTGGCGGGCGGATTTTTGCGGGCTGGGATCGTTGTCATGTCGCTCAACGCTAGCTGGTTTCGGCCCCGATCAGGCTCCGACCGGCGGCTTCAGCGGGAGCGCCGCCCGCGTCGTCCCGCCTGGGGCTGCCTGCGCGTGGCAGCGAACAGGGCAGCGAGCTCGGGGGCCATGTAGTAGTCGGTGCCCCCGTCGGCCCGGCCCTCGGTGGTGATCGGGAGCGTGCGGTCCAGGTGCCGGGAGTACCGCCCGGGCCATGCGAGGATGCCGGCGACGCCGTGAGCGCCTTTCTGCAGCTGCAGCCGCTTGGCCAGGTCCTCGCCGGCGAAGCGCTCTCCGGGGGAGTCGATCAGCAAATCGAGCAGCTCGCGGGCCGGTGGGGCCAGCTTTCCGTACAGCCAGGCGGCCTGGTCAGCATCCTCTGCTGACCAGGCCCCAGCCGGACCGTGGTGCCGCGACCCGCGCGGGCCGCGGCGCTCACGCCGCGCTAGCGGGGGCGGAGTTCCAGCCTCGGCCGTGAGGAAGGCAGCGAACCATGAGTAGAACTCCGGCACTCGCTCCTCCGGAACGGCGACTGTGATCTCCTTGTCCGCCATCAGACCTCGGCGATGTCGGCCGGGGCGCCAGTGGTCTCGTGGCCCTCGGCGGCTTCCCGCCGGCCGGCGCATCGGCGTCCGTGGGCGCCGTGGTGAGGCCTACCGTGCCGGCCTCGACGTCCTCGGCCGGGGCGGCCGGCGAGGAAACGGGCAAAGAACGCATGGAACTCCGCGATTCGCTCCTCCGGGACATCGACGGTGACCGGCTGGTACTTCGTGGTGGTTTCGTTTGGATTTGACTCCACTTTTTCCTCCTGTATTTTGCTTGCGCGGACTAGCATATCACAAGTAAATACTTAAGTAAACTGGTCACAGAGCCGCTGCCCGGGCCGGCTCCACGATCGCCAGCTGCAGCTGCCGGGCGGCGTCCAGGTGGTCGCCGGTCCAGATCATCCGAGCGGCGGTCCCGCTGGCCCGACCGTCCTCGCGCCGCAGGTCACGGCTGACGGCCTCGAGCAGCCGGCGATTGGCCATGTCGTCCCGGCTCAGCGGTTCGGGGACATCGCCAGGGCCGGTGAGGCTGGCGGCGAAGCGCTCGTACCAGTCGGCCATCAGCGCCGTGCTCGCCAGCAGCTCGCGCCGGGCCGCGGCCCGGTCGCCGCCCGCTGCGTCGTCGCGTTGCCACAGATCAAGCACCGCATCGGCCGCGAGACGCAGGCCTGCGACCCCGGTCAAGAGACTGGTGACCTCGGCCAGCGGGATCCGCTTGGCGCCACGTTCGGCCAGGTAGCCGCGGAACGTGTCATCGAGTCGGCGAGACGCCGCAGCAGCCTGCATCGCCTCGGCGGTGGGAACGTGCCGGGAGGGCATGCTGGAATCGCAGCGACCCATGCCGAATTCCACCGCGCCGGCCAGGTATCGCGAGCTCGCCGCGTAGGCCTGGGCCAGCGCCGTCCCGAGCGCGGCGCCCGCGCCACGTGGCCAGAAGAGGAGCCCGACGAGGAGGCTGACGGCGCTCCCGACGGCAACGTCCTCGATGCGTACCAGTCCTATTTGCCACCCGGCCGGTTGCAGGATGTTGAACAGGATCAGCAGGGTGAGTGTGAATGCGGCTTGACCGGCCGCGAACGAGACTATGGCTGGCGCCAGGCCGGCGAGCAGGATCGCGGGTGGGAGAAGAAGCCACAGCACCGTGGTGTTCGTGCCGATCAGCGCGACCAGCGCGGCGCCGACGACGAACCCCGCGAGCGTGCCGAGCAGGCCGCGCACGATGTTCTGGCCGGTGCTCAGGGCGTTGGAGCGCAGCACCGACAGCGTGCCGAGCACGACCCAGAAGGAGTGCTGCACCCCCGTCTGCCGCGCGACGAACACCGCCACGCCAAGCGCGACCGCGCCTCGCACGCTGTTGTGCAACCAGACCGAATGCCGCTCCACGTGCGCACCGGTGCGCTCCTGTGCCGCGGACAATGTCCCCGGAATGCCCGCGGGCTGACGACCCAGCAGCCGCTCGAGCCAGGTGCGTCGCTCGGCGGCCGCGGCGAGGTCGATGTTCGCCGCGACCTGCGACACGGCGAATCCCAGCTCCTGGGCGCGAAAGCCCGGGTCGAGCGAGCTGATGAAGTCACTGATCCGGTCCTCGGCGGCAGGGCCGCCCGCCCGGGGCGCGGCGGGTTGAGCGGGCAGCATCAGAGAGTCACCCCGCTCCAAGTCCGAGAGCGCCTGCCGCAGTTCCGCGAGCGCCGAGCCCAGCGCGTCGGAGTCCGCGCCCGGTGCGTCGAGCAGATCGGCGCCGCGTTCGAGCACCGACGCCGCCGCCGAGCGGACCGCGCAGGCCCGGCGGCTGGCCGGTTTCCCGTCCGGCCGCGGAACGGACCCGATGACGATCTCGTCGAGCCAGCTGAGCTCATCGACAAGCCGGACGACCATTCTCGCCGGTGTTCCCAGACCGGTCGGACGGTAGGGCGTCGCCAGGAAGGTCCGGCGCAGCGCTGCGGCCGCAGCGCTGGCGCGTGCGATCGCCGCGTCGTGCTCGTCCTCCGAGATCTCCGGATCGCGCCCGACAGCGAAGGCGACGTCAGAGCGCAGCCGCGCGGCGAGCGTCCGGCACGCGGTGCTGGCAGCCCTGCGGAGCGGGTCGCGTTCGGGCTCCGGCCACAGCAGCGCGACGGCCAGCAGGGCCGCTCCGGCGGCCATGCCCCAGCCGGCGAGCCGGTCCGGGATCGTGGAGACCGCCCCGACGAGGGAAACCGACAGGATGAACGCCAGCAGCAGCGATGTCGACGCGCCGGCCAACACCGAACTGGCGACGCCGGCGAAGAGCACGCCAAATCCGATCACCAACATCACCGCGGCGGCGAGCCAGGCTGAACGCGAAGCCACGGTTCCGGCACACACGAACAGGCCGCCGACTATCGCGAGCGCCGCCTGGGCCTCCAGCCGCTCCCGCATCGAGCCGCCAAAGTCGACCAGGAGCAACATCGCGAACGATCCGAAGGCGGCGAACGTGGCCACGACCGGGTTGCCGATCACCTTGTCGGCCAGGGCGAACATCGTCGGCATGACGATCGCGGTACGCGCGGCTCGACGTGTCGCAGCCAGCCCGCGATCTCGTGATCTGAGCTCCTCCCAGAACCCGGCCGGCGACAGCGAAGACAGCTCTCTGCTTCCCAGCCTCATCCGCAGGAGCTTATGCGGCGTCACGAGGTAGATCCAGGATCCGATCGCCCCGGCGAAGGATCGGTCGATTCTCGCGTCTTCGGAGTAGGAGCCCTGGTGGCGGCGGAGGTTCAAACCGAACCGCCACCGAGCGCAATGACGAGCGTGGAGGTTCGAGATGGTGGTTTCGACGCACAAGGCCGTAGCGACACTGGTGGCCACAGCTTTGGCCGGATCTGCGGCGGTGGCCGTAACTGCCTCGGGCCGGGAGGGCAACGGCTCGCGCGGAGGCCACAACGGCGTGACGGTGCTGGAAACGTCCCTGGCGCCGAGCGTCCCGGGCGACCCGATGCTCAACGGAGTCAACCCCGGGGGAGCGCCGTGGGTGCTGCGCCAGGGTGAGGTGCGGCTGCGTCACGACGGTCGTCTCCGGGTGCGGATCCGCGGGCTGGTGATCCCCACAGCTCCAAGCAATGGGACCCCCGGCCCGGTGGTGACGGTGAATGCCTCGCTGCATTGCGGAGCGTCCACGACGGCTGTCGGCACAACGATGTCGGTGCCGATCTCGCGCCGCGGGAATGCCGACCTCGCCGGGCGCATGACCCTGCCCGGAAAGTGCCTGGCGCCGACGGTGCTGATCCACCCGAACGGCATGGGCTCTGTCTATATCGCGGCGGACGGATTCGGCGGGTAGGCGCCGCTGCCCGCCTGAGCACGCAGCGCGAGCTTGGCTGAGCGCGGCAGGCGTTTGATGCGCGCCTCCTCGCGGCGCGCGGCCGTGCGGCCGGGCATCGGCATCGCGAGCTGAAGCTCGACCGGCAGGCGGCTGGCCGTGTAGCGGCTGGCCGTACCGGCCCGGTGCCGGGCGAGCCTGCGCTCGAGATCGACGGTCCACCCGGTGTACAGCGAGCCGTCGCGGCACCGCAGCAGATATACCCACGCCTCCGGCATGGCTCATGCTTCGCCGCTGCTACGCCCGACCCTGCGTGGCGATGAGCGGAGCCAAAGGGCGAAGGCAATCCCGGCCAGTCCCACGCCGCCGCCGAGCCATTCACCTGACGAGGCAACGCGCTCGACCAGGTCCGTGTCCAGGTGCACGCCGTGAGGTGGCGCGATCGCCCAGCTCGCGAGGGCGAACACCACGAACCAGCGTCGGGGAGCGCCCAGGATCATCAGCGCGGCCGGCAGCAGGATCAGGTAATGGCTCCACAGCACCGGCGTGAGGACGAGCGAGGCGACGATCCCGGCACAGAAGGTCACCCGCTCGTCGCTCGTGCGCCGGTAGTGGATATAAGCCGCGGCGAACACAGCAATCGCGACCACGAGCGCCGACATCTGGGCGGTAGGTTGTGCCAGACCGATGTTCATGAGCCCGCTGATGAGACCCATTCCGGACCGAGCGCGGTCATGGGTTCCGAGCTGGGACAGGAGTTGGAGGTACCTTCCCGGGCCGATTGGGCCAATCGCGAAAGAGATCGCCAGCAGCACCAGGGTTGATGCGCTCGCATAGGCGAACGCGCGAGGCCGACGCGCCAGGAGCAGCCAGACGAGCAACGGGGCAAGGAACAGCTTGCAAGCCACCACAGGTCCCGCCAACAATCCAAACGACACCGGGCGGTCGCGCAATCGCCAGAGGAAGACCACGCCCGCGAACAGCAGCGGGCTGAGCGCGCCGAGCTGCAGTCCGGTCATCGTGAACGCCGTGCAGAGGACGAGCGTGGCCACCGACGCGTCGCGCTCGGTGCCGGCGAAACAGGCGGCGAGCACGGCGGACACAGAGCCGACAAAGAAAAGCGTCGCGCTCACGCTGGTGGACAGCGCCGCCAATGGCACGAACGGCCACACCGCGAAGTATGGATACACGAACGACGCTCCCGAGTACACGGCGGCCGTTCCGGGGCGGGGGTAGACGTGGAGGCCGTGCAGCGCCGCGAAGCCCGCGCGCAGGAAGACATCGACGTCGTACGCCGGGGTTAGCGGCAGCAAGAAGACCACGATCGCGGCGACCACCAGCAGCGGCGCGACCGCGCGCCTCAGGCTCGGAGCCCAGCACGTTGTTGACCTCACCGCCGCGATCCTAGAAGCGGTTGGTAAATGCGCCCGGTGTTGACAGCCGGCCGGCGTGCTCTCAGCGCCGATACCCTGCCGCGGTGGGCGTCTACGTCGATGACGGCTTCCTCGAGGGCGATTGGGGCTTCTGGACCGGCGGCGGCCACATGCAGGCCGACACGCTGGAGGAGTTACACGCGATGGCTGACCGCCTCGGTCTGAAGCGCTCCTGGTTTCAGTCCAAGCCGGGCAAGCCGTGGCACGACCACTACGACCTCACTGCCGGCAAGCGCTATCAGGCCGTCCGATTCGGCGCGGTTCCGGTCACCTGGCGCGAGGCGGCGAGGCGCAACCGGAGTGTCCGGCTCGCTTACAAAGAAGACGGGATCTAGGCGCTCGGGGCCCGGTAACGCAGTCCGTCGAGCGCGATATCGAGTATGTGGTCGATCTGCCCAGGCTCGCTCGTGGGGATCTTCGCGATCCCGCCGACCATCTGGATGACTTCTGGGAGATCGGTGTCGGCCCGCGCCACGCGCGACTGCTGCGCGCGCCTGAGCAGCGGCTCGCCGGCGGCGTACAGCGCGGCACGGCTGCTCTGGAAGACCGCCGCGTCGCGCTCGACGTAGTCCAGCAGCTCCTGAGCCAGTGCTTGCTTGGTGGCGAGGTAGGCGACGAAGCGGTGCAGCCACGCTACGAGAGCGTCCCAGGGCTCCAGATCGGCGAAGTCGGCAGCTGAGCGACAGAGCGCTTGCACCTCGTCGACGTAGACGGCCTCGAGCAGCGCCTGGCGGCTCGGGAAATGCCGATAGAGCGTGCCGATCCCGACCTCCGCGCGCCGCGCGATCTCCTCCAGTGAGGTGGACGCGCCTCCTTCGGCGAACGCCTCGCGGGCGGCGGAAACCACCTTTTCGTAGTTGCGCCGAGCGTCCGCTCGCTTAGGGCGCGCATGGGGGGGTTGATCGACGGTGCTCACGGGAATCACAGCTCGTTCTCTTGACAAACCGGAGGATACCTCCGTATAGTTCTGGAGGCAGCCTCCGCTTAGTTCTGGAGGACGCCTCCAGTTTACCACCGCCAGTTACCGGCCTCAACCGTTGGGATCAACAAGATGAAGCGCGCTTCCCTCTCCGTAGCCACCACCGATCGCCGTCGCTGGCTTGCCCTCGGCGTCGTCTGCCTCGCACAGCTGATGATCGTCCTGGACACGACGATCGTGAACGTGGCGCTGCCCGCGGTGCAGCGCGACCTGCACTTCACTCAGGGCAACCTCACCTGGGTGGTCAACGCCTTCCTCGTCACCTTTGGCAGCTTCCTGCTGCTCGCCGGGCGACTCGGGGACCTGCTGGGCCGTAAGCGCGTGTTCCTCGCCGGGGTGATCCTGTTCACGGCCGCCTCGGCGCTGTGCGGGTTGGCGCCCAGTCAGGGCTTTCTCATCGCCGCCCGCTTCATTCAGGGCGTCGGCGCCGCGATGCAGGCCTCCGTGATCCTGGCCATCATCGTCACCGAGTTCCCGGAACCGGCCGACCGGGCGCGGGCGATGAGCGCCTACGTGTTCGTCGCTGTCTCGGGAGGGTCGCTCGGCCTGCTCGCCGGCGGTGCGCTGACCCAGGCCCTGAGCTGGCACTGGATCTTCTTCGTAAACCTGCCGATCGGCCTCGCCACGATTGCGCTGGGCAGGGTGCTGATCCCGCAGGACAGAGGGCTCGGGCTCGGGCACGGCGTCGACTGTCTGGGTTCGATGCTCGTCACCGTCTCTCTGATGAGCGCGGTCTACGCGATCGTCGAAGCCACCAGCCACGGTTGGGGTTCCTCCCAGGTGCTCGGCTTCGGCGGACTCGCGGTTGCCCTGATGGGGGCGTTCCTGACCGTCGAGGGTCGGATCGACAACCCGATCAGGCTGCGCATCCTCCGCCTGCGCAGCCTGATCGGCTCAAGCGTGGTGCGAGGCTTTCTCGTCACCGGGATGTACTCAACGTTCTTTCTCGGCACGCTCTACCTCGAGCACGTGCGCCACTACAGCGCGCTGCAAACCGGGATGGCGTTCCTGCCGTGGACGGTGACCGTCGGGATCCTCTCGCTGGGTGTGACCGCGCGCCTGGTCGCCCGCTTCGGCGCGATGCGCGTGCTCAGCCTCGGCATGCTCACGGCGATCCTCGGCCTCGTGGTGCTTGGCACCGCTGGGATCCACACCGGTTTCTTCCCCACCATCTTCCTGGCCTACTTCGCCATCGGCCTCGGCATCGGCAGCGCGTTCATGCCACTCCTGACGATCGCGATGGCGGACGTTCCGGCCGCCGATGCCGGCTTGGGCTCGGGAATCATCAATGTCTCCCAGCAGGTCGCCGGGGCACTCGGCCTGGCCGTGCTCGGGACGATCGCCACCAACCACTCAAAGACCCTCGAAGCCGGTGGACACACGGTGGCGAGCTCGCTCATCGGCGGCTACCACCTCGCCTTCGCGATCGGTGCGGCAAGCATCGCGGTGGGAGTCCTCACGGCGCGCGTCGTCCTGCGAACGGCCGAGGTTCCGGCAGCGACGCAGACCGTGAGGAACACGGATTCGGCCCGCTACATAGCCGAAGAGCCCGAGCCGCTGATCGAACGTCAGGCCGCCTAAGCGGATACTGAAGCGCGCTCGACCAGTTCCGGCGTGAGATCGCGGAGCGAGTGGACGCTCGCGGCGGCGAGTCCCAGCGCGTCCTCGTCGGGCGGATAGTGAGGATTGGGCACCGCGATCACCGCCATCCCGGCCGCCACCGCCGCCCGCAACCCGTTGCTCGAGTCCTCGATCGCGACGCAGCGGTCCGCTTGCACCCCGACGCACCGCGCCGTCTCCAGGTACACGTCAGGGGCCGGCTTGCCTCGATCGACCTCCTCGGAGGAGACCGTAGCCACGAACGAGTCGGCCAGCCCGGCCAGGTCGAGTACCAGATCGATGATCTCCCGGTTGGAGGAGGAGGCCAGCCCAAGCGGCCAGCGGCCGCTCAGTGCGTGGACCGTCTCAGCGGCACCCGGGAGCAACGGCAGCTCTGCCCGATACAGCCGCTCGATCCTGCCGACCACGTCGCGGTTGATCTCGTCGGTGTCACGATCGACGCCCAGCTCGTCGCGCATGTAGGCCGACCACTCCGTCGAGCTCATGCCCATCATCGCCCGCGGGGCGTCCTCACGCCAGCGCCCGCCCGCTTCACGGACCAGTTCCTCCTTGGCCTGGTTCCACAGCTGCTCGGAATCCACGAGCACACCGTCGAGATCGAACATCACGGCGTCAGGCACGAACTGGTCGACCGCCTCGGTCGGACCTGGTTACGCCGTCTTGCCGGCTTCCAACCAACGGCTGAGCGCGTTGCGACCGACCAGCGTGACCTCGCCGTCGGCGTTGATCCAGTCGCGGGCGCGCAGTTCGCCGACCAGCCCCAACGCTTCGCTGGGCGCTGGGCCTTCGCCGTTTGCCACGAGCAGATTGCTGCCGGGCTCGACGGTCCAGCGACCGGAATCCAGGGCACTCAGAGCGAGCCCCTGAGCAGCCGTGGGCAGGTCCAGCGGATGGGGCCCGGGACCCCGCCGCGGCTGCGCGCCGGTCGGCGCTGATCCTTCGGCAGCTTCTTCGGGGTAGCGAGGAGGCTTGAAGGTCCCGGCGTAAACGCTGAACCACCGCCCGGCGCTGTCAGCCAGCCCTCGCGCGCGGTCAGCATCGACGCCGATCGTCCGTGCGATCTCGTCCATGTCAAGCTCGGCCAGGCGTTCGACTGAGCGGCTGACCTCCCGCGCGATCGACCGGAACCTTTCCTCGAAGCTCTCGTTGCCTTCTTCGCTCACAAGGTCAATCATCGCACGCCGGAGCACTCGGGCGGTTAAGCGCCACCGGACAAGAAATGCCCCGGCATCGCGGTGAACGATCCGGGGCGCGGAGACAGGCGGCGAGTCCATGTCCCAACTGGAGCATATCCACGCTCTCAGGCGTTTTGAATCGCGAACTCCCGCGCGCGGGCAGCGCTCGCCAGGAGCAGCCCGAGGAAGCGGTCAAGCATCTCGGTGTCGAGCGACTCCAGGGGCAGTTCGCCGCAGACGAAGACCTCGCCGGCCCTGTTCTCGGCAAAGCACACCAGCGGCGCCTGACGATTCCAGTAGAGGAGCTGGTGCGGGTCGATCACCCCCGCAGGCAATACGGCGGCCTGGGCACGCAGCAATGGGCCTCTGATCGCCACGCCCACGTCCAGCACGTACCCGGCGGCGTCGAGGACGAGACCCCACTCTCCAGGCGCGAGCGCCCGAACCTCGGCGTCGAGCGACGACATGAACCGTTCAACGCGCTCGGCACCGGTGTCCACGCCAGAAAGAATAGGTAGAACCCGCCGCCGCTCGCTAGCTGCTATCACGGATGCATGGCGCAACGACAGAGGGTCGCGATGCTGATGATGCATGACGGCACCCCGCGCGATCTCGAGGCGAGAGAGCAGCTGAGCGCTGTTCTGCCGGACGCCGAGCTCACCGAGCCCGATGATGTTGGCGTGTTCGAGATCGCTCTGGATGTCGACGATAAGGAGCAGGCGTTGCAACGTGTCTGGGACGCGGTCGCCGCCTCCGGCACCGATGACCACATCGCCTTTCTCGAGCATCCCGAACTGCCCGAGCACTGGCTACACCGCAGCCGGCGCCCGAGCCACTGACAGCTTGAACCGGTAGGAGCCGTTGTCCGAGCGGACTCCGATCGGACCGTTGAGCCCGACCGCCAGATTCGGCGCGAGCGTGAGCTTCCGGGCGAGCCTGCCGTCCGTGTAGACGGTGAGGACGAGCGAACCGTCGGCGGTGCGCCGGGTGTCAGCTTCGAGTACGTGGCGCCGGTGGACGCCTGCCGGCTCGGGAATCAGGGCGAGATCGCTGTAACCGGCATTACCGCAATCCTGCGATGTGTGCATCCCCGGGTTGCGCTTGCGCGAGATCTCGATCACGCGATCGGGATAGGTGCGCCACATCACGTAGAGCAGGTTGCACGGATCCGCGGCGCGGAGCTTGAGTCCGATCTGTCGCCTGATCAGCCCCGAACCGAGTGCCTTGGTCGTGGGGCTGTTGCCGAGGAACTGGAATGTGAGCCGAGCGCGCCCGGCGTGCCGGCCGTGGTCTCGCTGCACGGCGCGCATCTCGGCGCTGGTCGTCCCGAGCCCGGATCCCCCGGT
>DATCPD010000009.1:0-3296 GCA_036564325.1 Solirubrobacteraceae bacterium
CCGCGAGCTGACGGACAAGATCCCAGGCGGCCAAGCGCGCGTGCTGTTCACCTACCTGGCGGTCAATCGGGCCATTCCTGCGCGGCGCGAGGAGCTGATCGAGGCGCTGTGGCCCTGGCGCGCCCCCGTCGCCGCGGACGCGTCGCTGAGCGCGCTGCTGTCCCGGCTGCGAGCCGTCCTCGGCGGCGACGTGCTAACCGCCGGCGCCGAGGTGAGCCTGCGGCTGCCGGCGGACGCGTGGATCGATTTCGAGGCCGCCCAGGAGGCGATCCACCGGGCCGAGTCGGCGGTGGCGCAGGGCGATTGGTCGCGCGGCTGGGGTCCCTCGCTCGTCGCGCTGTTCACCGCACGCAGGGGCTTTCTGCCCGGCGAGGACCTGCCGTGGGCACAGGAGCACCGCCGGCGGCTGGACGAGATTCGCTGCTGCGCACAGGAGTGCTACACAGCCGTGGCGCTCGGTGTCGGCGGTTCCGAGCTCGCGCCCGGAGAACGCGTGGCGCGCGAGCTCGTAGCCAATGAGCCGTTCCGCGAGCGCGCGCATGCGCTGCTAATGGAGATCCTCGTCGCGCGCGGCAACACAGCCGAAGCTCTCCGGGTGTACGAGACGTTGCGTCAACGGCTCCGCGACGACCTCGGTGCGACACCGGCCTCAGAGCTGCGCCGACTGCAAGAGCGGCTACTCCACGGCTGAACATGGGCCGCACAGGCGGCTTGCGGCGCCCCGAATGTCCAGGAAGCTCCAGCGTCCAATTGGGCGCGCGACGCCACCCGCCGGCGGATAGCAGGGTCCGGATCCGCGCAACAAGCGCTCAACGAAACAACCCAGCACCGCAGACTGCAACTGGCGGCAGTTGCGCGCCGCCCCGAAAGCAAGACTACGCAACTCCTGCCCGACTTGACTCCGCATATCCCCAGACGGGAGACGGGGTCGCGGTCGAGGAAGGGGTCGGCGGCGCAGGAAACCGGCGGCACCAGGGCGAGTGGGCTGTTCGCCGAAGTGCTCGCCGAACTGTTCATCGACGGCGAATACTTTGGTGAATACCCGTGCCCGCCCCAGCCCCCGAAACACGGGGGATTTGCTCGACCTGATGGTGGACAGCCGAGCCGGACTACCCGCCCTCCACATGTTGCGTTCGGGTAGTCCGGCTCGGCTGATGTGGTGACAGCGGCTGGTCCCTCTGAACCGGGGGCTGGGGCTGGCACAGGTGAAGAACATTCCGGTTGGAGCGGGGTCAGAGCGGGCGGTGAGGGCGTGGCCGCCGCACCAGGATCGCGGCCCCGGTTGAGGCCCTGACGCTCATCAACAACGCGCCGGCCGAAGATCGCGCGCTCTGGGCCACCGCCTTCTACGCCGGCCTGCGGCGTGGCGAGCTGCAAGCGCTCACCTGGGACGGCGTCGACCTCGCAGCCGGCCTGATCAGCGTCGAGTGCTCGTGGGATCAGAAGCAAGGCCCGGTCGAGCCGAAGTCTGCGGCCGGCTTTCGCCGCACGCCGATCGCGGCGGTACTCCGCGATTACCTCGTCCAGCATCGGGTCACACAAGACAAGGACAAGCGTGCGCTGGTGTTCGGCCTCACCGACGGCGCACCGTTCAGCCCGTCGACCGTCGCGCAACGCGCCGAGCGCGCCTGGAGAGCAGGCGGGCTCGAACCCGTGACCCTCCACGAATGCCGCCACACGTTCGCGACGCTGATGATCGCCGCTGGCGTCAACGCGAAGGCCGCTCCAGACGTTCATGGGCCACTCGTCGATCACGGTCACGCTCGACCGCTACGGACACCTGTTCCCCGGCTCCGAAGAGCAAGCTGCGCGCCTGCTCGACGCCTACCTCAAGGATGCCCACGAGCGTGCACGCAGGGCTGAAATCGACCCGGGTGGGAAAAGTGCGGGAAAAAACACGCCCGAAAAAGGCGGTTCTGAGCGGCGCAAGGCGGTCTCCAGCGCCGCCAACCGAAAACCACCGACGACCGCCAACGCCCCAAAACCCCTCGCAAATCGAGGGGTTGAAGCGGAGAGGGGGGGATTCGAACCCCCGATGGACGGAAACGCCCATACCGGTTTTCGAGACCGGCGCATTCAACCGCTCTGCCACCTCTCCAGGTGCAGGCGGTGGAAACGTTAGACGAACGTGGATTCACCGGGGGCGAGGGACGCGGTAGGGGGACGGGGCCAAAAACGCACACAGCTGCGACGGCGAAAGGCGCCGTGGCGCTGAGGTCCCCTCAGAGGGCACCAAATCCGCACGGTCTGCGGGCGAGGTCGGGCGTTGCGCGATTTTGTCCCCCTCGTCCCGGGGAGTCCCGGCACACGTCCCGGGGAGTTCCGGCACACGCCCCGGGGGTCCCGGCACACGCCCCGGGGTCCCGGCACACGCCCCGGGAGTCCCGGCACACGCCACGGGGCTGAACGCCTCGGGACCGCAGCCCCACGACACCTGGGCGCGAACTACCGACGATCGGCGAAGAACGCCCGCAGCAGATCACCGCACTCCTCCGCGAGGAGGCCGCCCTGGACCTGCGGGCGATGATTCAGCTGCGGCTGGGCCAGGACGTCCAGGACGTTGCCGGCCGCGCCCGCTTTCCGATCCGAGGCGCCGAACACGACCCGGGGCACGCGCCCAAGAACGATTGCTCCCGCGCACATGGCGCACGGTTCGAGCGTCACGTAGATGACGGCCTCGAGGATTCGCCACGAGGACAGCGTGCGGGCCGCCTCGCGCAACGCGATCATCTCGGCGTGGGCGGTCGGGTCGCTGCGGAGCTCGCGCTCGTTGTGGCCGGATCCGATGAGCTCTCCGTCCTTGACGATCACCGCGCCGATCGGTACGTCGTCGTGATCGGGGGCTCGTTCCGCCTCGCGCAGGGCGAGCCGCATGAAGTACTCGTCTCTGGGGAAGAAGTGTGGTGTCACCGTCGAAGTGGACGAGCGCTAGCGTTGTGTGGGGCAACTTTCGGGCGTCTCATGTTGTCTTAAGCGTGCCTGACCGCTTGTGCCCGCGAGCCCGGCGCCCCTCACCGCATCCATGCACCTCATCCGCCGACTCCTTCGCACCCCGCTTTGGGCCTGTTCGCTGCTGATTGCCGCGAGCACTCTGGCGGCCGCACCGGCGCATGCGGCCGACTACGTTCCGGGCCAGGTGATAGTCGGCTACGCGCCCGTCCCCGCGCCTCCGGTGGCGACTGTCACGGCCGACATCTCTCGCCGGATGGGTGCCCGCATCGCGTCCGGCGCTCCGGTGCCGGCGCCGGGCGAGCGCGTCCTCAGCCTGCCGAGAGGCCTGACCGTCAGCCAGGCCG
>DATCPD010000044.1:0-14015 GCA_036564325.1 Solirubrobacteraceae bacterium
ATTCGACCCATCAGCGAAATCCGCCTTCAACTCCTTCGTCGGCACAAACGGCAAACCCGCATTCGCGTTATAAGCCAAAAACACCGCCACCAACGCCGCCAACACCGTCACAGCACCAACCATCACCGGATTCGCAAAGGCTGAGCTCGCGCCGGACGCAGACCCGACCTCGGACGATTGGCCACCCGAACCGCGCAGCAGCGCTTGCACGTCGGGCCCCGGCTGTTCGTGGCCGCGTTCATCCGCGCGTGCCCAAGCGGCGTTGGCGCCGTCCCAGTCCTCGCGCCCACTCATCAGCAGGCCCAGCCTGAGCGCACCGAGACCGCTGCCTCGCTCGTCGGCCCGCTGGTACGCAGCCTCAGCCGCGCCGCGCTCCCCGCGGTGCTCTAGCAGCACGCCGAGATTTGCCGCGGCGGCTGCGTGGTCGCCCTCGTCGGCCTCCCGGTAGGCCTGCTCGGCGCGCTTAAGGTCACCCTGGGAGATCGACGCGTTGCCGCGCTCGAACGCCGCCTCGGCGTTACCTCCCGGTTCGTCATTCCGGGATTTCGCCTCCCCGTTGCTCATCGCACGGAAGTATGACGGGCCGTACGATTGCGCCATGGCACGTGTGGCCCCCATGGTTGCCCTCGGATACGGCAAGTACGTGCGCGCGGACCGGGTCTACGCACTGGTTCCGTTGGAGGGACCGGACCGCGGCGACGGGCGGCGGACGATCGTTCACGTGGAGGGGATCGAGAAGCCGCTGATCGTCTCTCGCTCGGAGGCGGCGATCGCCCACGACCTGGCCGTTGCCCTTGGTCAGGAGCCGCCGTCGGCGCGCCGGCATGGCGCCGCCCCCGGCCAGGAGCACCTGTTCTGAGACAGATCGTCCTCCTGCGCGGGATCAATCTCGGGGCGCGTAACCGCATTGCCATGCCCGCGCTGCGCGAACAACTGTCCGATGCCGGGTTCACGGGCGCCCGGACCTACCTGAGCAGCGGGAACGTGGTGCTGGAGAGCGAGGCCGCGCCGGACGCGTTGGGGCGTGAGATCGAGCGTCTGATCACGGATCGGTTCGGGCTCGAGATCGACGTGGTCGTGCGCTCGCGTGACGAGCTGGCGGCCGTGGTCGACCTCAATCCCCTGGGCGCGGTCGCGGTCAACCCCAAGCGCTACCAGGTGAGCTTCATGTCGGCGGAACTCGACCCCGGGATCGTGGCCGAGTTCGAGAAGCTTGCCGATCCGTCGGAGCAGATCGTCGCGGTCGGGCGCGAGCTCTACGCCTGGCACCCCAACGGCGTCGCCCGGTCCAAGCTGTGGGCGCGGCTGGCCGGCCGGAAGCTCGGCGTCACCGCGACGGCGCGCAACTGGACGACCGTGACGAGTCTGCTCACGATGGCTGATGGCTGATGCACGGCTACGTGATCGCCGACGTGTTCACGGACACGCCACTCGAGGGAAACCAGGTCGCGGTGTTCCTCGACGCCGCGGGACTCGATGAGGCGCAGATGCAGCGCACGGCGCGCGAGATGAACCTGTCCGAGACGGTGTTCGTGCTCAGCCGGGCCGGCGCCGATGCGGAGCTCCGCATCTTCACCCCCGCGACCGAGATGCCGTTTGCGGGCCATCCGATTCTGGGCACGGCGTTCGTTCTCGGGTCCGAGATCGACGAGGACGTGGTGCGCCTTCGCGTGCCCGCGGGCGACGTGCCGGTCACGCTGACCCGGGAAGGCGACCGGATCGTGTTCGGCGAGATGGAGCAGCCGATCCCGACCTGGCAGCCGTTCACCGGCGAGAGGGAGCTGTTCGCGGCACTCGGCGTCGAGGGCTCGGAGCTGCCACTCGAGGCCTACGACAACGGCCCGACTCACCTCTGCGTCGCGCTGCGCGACGAGGAAGCCGTGGCCGCGCTCCGGCCCGACATGGGTGCGCTGGCCGCGCTCGGGGCGCTGAACGTGAGCTGCTTCGCCGGAGCGGGACGGCGGTTCAAGACGCGGATGTTCGCGCCGGGGCTCGGCGTGGCCGAGGATCCCGCGACCGGTTCAGCGGCGGGGCCGCTCGCGCTCCATCTCGCGCGTCACGGGCGGATCGGGTTCGGCGAGGGCATCGAGATCCGTCAGGGCGTGGAGATCAAGCGGCCGTCGGTGTTGCACGCCCGGGTCGACGGGTCACCGGAGGAGATCGAGCGCGTGGCGGTCGGCGGCGCCGCCGTGGTCGTCGCGCGCGGGGAGTACCGGCTGGGGTAGCGTCACACGGCTGCCGCGCACCTGAGAGTATTCCGGCCATGGACCTCACCCCTCGCCAGTATCGTGCCCTGGAGGACATCTGCGACGCGTTCTGCCCGTCGGGTAACGGCGCGCCAACCGCGCGAGAGCTCGGGGTGGCGGATGCGCTGCTGTCGGCCATCGCGCTGAACCCGCGGGAGTCAGAGCGCAAGCAGCTGGCCACCCTGCTCTCGCTCTGGGATACGCGGGCGCTCGGAGCGCTCGGGGGCGCGGGACTCAAGCGCTTCAGCGAGCTGTCAGCAGACGAGCAGGAGCGCGTGCTGCTGGCCTGGGGAGATTCCCGGGCGCCGCAGCGACGGGCGGTGTTCCAAGCACTGCGCAAGGGAGCGCTGATGTTCTACTACATGGTCCCGGGCCCGAGCGGGGGACGAAATCCGGCCTGGGACGCAATCGGCTACGACGGACCCCTCGGCAAGCTCGACGGCGCGCCGCCGAAGGCGCTCACGATGACCCCGGTGGAGCGCGACGAGCGGCTCGAATGCGACGTCGTCATCGTCGGCTCGGGAGCGGGTGGCGGTGCGGCGGCCGGTGTGCTCGCCGCGGCGGGGCTCGACGTGATCGTGGTTGAGTCCGGCGACTACTACGACGACCAGGACTTCGACGGCTCGGAGATGGCGGCGCTGACCGGTTACTACATGGGCGCGCCGAACGCGAGTCACGACCAGAGCGTCGCGCTGCTGGCCGGTTCGTGCCTGGGCGGCGGGACCGTGGTCAACTACACCACCTCGTTTCGGACCCCCGATGAGGTGCGCGGCGAATGGGCGGCCACCGGCGTCCCGGCGTTCACCTCGGAGGACTACACCCAGAGCCTCGATGACGTGTGCGATCGCCTCGGCGTCAATCAGGAGCACAACGATCCGTCCACGCGCGAGCAGAAGCTGCAGGAGGGATGCGTCAACCTGGGCTGGCATGTGGACGCGATGCCGCGCAGCGTCCGCCATTGCGCCCAGGGCAAGGAGTGCGGCTACTGCGGCCTCGGGTGCCGGGTCGGGGCCAAGCAGTCCGTGGTCAAGACGTGGCTCGCCGACGCTCACACGGCCGGCACGCGGATGATCGTCCGGACCAGGGTGGAGCGCGTCCTGATCGATGGCGGCGCGGCCCGCGGGATCGTCGGCCGGACCGTTGAAGGCCACCACGTCACCATCCGCTCGAGGGCGGTGATCGCGGCCTGTGGCGCGATCCACACGCCGGCGCTGCTCAAGCGCTCGGGACTCCAGAACCCCAACGTCGGCAAGCACCTGAAGCTCCATCCGGCGACCGCCGTGTTCGGCGTGTTCGATGAGGAGCTGAAGACCTGGGAGGGCGTGATGCAGGCGCTCTACTCAGATCAGCACCGGAATCTGCACGATGGCTACGGCCTGAAGTACGAGACGGCGGCCAACCATCCCCACCTGTTCCTGGCCTTCAGCCCGTGGCGCGGGGCAAAGGAGCACTTCTCGCTGATGGAGGGACTGTCGAGCACGGTTCCGATCGGCGTGCTCCTGCGCGACCGCGACGGCGGCGAAGTCCGCGTCGGCCGTGACGGCGAGCCCGTGGTCCGCTACAAGCTCTCGCCCTTCGACACGGGACACGTGCGCACCGGGATCGACGGGGCGGCGCAGATCCTCGAGGCCGCCGGCGCGCGTCGCATCTTCAGCTCGCAGGCCAAGTGGGTCTCCTACGAGCCCGGAGGGGCGGGCGGTCGGGAGCGTTTCATGGCCGACGCCGATGCGGCCGGATACGGTGCGGGCCAACTCTCGATGGGCTCCTTCCACATCATGGGCTCGGCCCGGATGGGCGGCTCGCCGGCAACCTCGGCCTGCGATCCGAGCGGCCAGACCTGGGACGTTCGTGACCTGTACGTGTTCGACGGTTCGGCCTTCCCCAGCGCCTCCGGCGTCAACCCGCAGATCTCGATTCAGGCGATCGCCCACATGGGCGCCCGCGGGCTGGCTGCGCGGCTCAGTTAGGTTCGCTGAACCGGCGCCGCAAACGGCCCGCGGAGCACCGCTTGCCCGCGCGCGTGGCGGGTGGAATACTGAATTCGACCCCTACCCGCATCACCTGCCGGAGGTGTGCTCATGTCAGAGCCGGCCCATGTTCTCGTCGTCGCGCATCAGACCGCTGCGACTCCCGACCTGCTCGATGCGGTCCGGGCGCGAGCACATCAGGGCGAGGCCACGTTCCACCTCGTCGTGCCCCGTCAGGCCCACGGCATGCACAGGGTCGTCGATCCTCAGGACGCCGGCGAGGACGAGGCGCAGCACGTGCTCGACGCGGCGCTCCCCAAGCTCTCCGACGCGGCCGGGAGCCGCGTCACCGGGAGCCTCGGCGACGCTGAGCCGTTGATGGCGATTCACGACGCGATCAACCTGGGCGAATACAACGAGATCATCATCTCGACGCTGCCACTCGGCATGTCTCGCTGGCTGAAGCTCGACCTGATCAGCAAGGCCCGTGCGCTCGGGCACCCGGTCACGCACGTGGAGGCCTCGAGCAAGGTCGAGAGCGAGGCGGGGGCCAGGTCGTAGGTCCTCCGTCGCCAGGCACCGCCGGGCCGCTCGTATAGGCTGCGCGCCCGTGAAGCTCGCCACCTTCCAGGCCCCAGGCGAAGATGCCCCGCTGGCCGGCGTCGTTGTCGGCGATAGCGCGTGCGCGTTCGCCCAGGCCGTGACGGTGGCCGAGGTGCTGGCGCAGGATGACGAGCCGGCGGTCGGCGAGCGGTCGTGGCCGCTCTCCGAGGTGGAGCTCCTGGCACCGATTCCGGCGCCGGGGACGATCTACGCGATCGGGCTGAACTACGCAGCGCACGTGGCCGAGACGGGCGCCCAGCAGCCAGATGTCCCGTTGGTGTTCGTGAAGGTGCGGGGGTCGGCCGCGCCTCCTGGCGGCCCGGTCCACTGCCCTGAGGTTGTGCGCCGGCTCGATTACGAAGGCGAGCTGACGATCGTGATGGGAGCGGGCGGCAGGATCGCGGGCTACTGCGTCGCCGATGACGTGACGGCGCGTGACCTGCAAGGCCGCGAGCCGCAGTGGACCCGCGCCAAGGGCGCGGACACGTTTTGCCCCTTCGGTCCCTGGATCACCACCGTGGATGAGGTCGAGAAGCCGGAGGATCTGAGCCTACGCACGTGGGTCAACGGTGAGCTCCGCCAGGACAGCCGCACCTCGGATCTGATCTTCGGCTGCGAGGAGCTGGTCCGGTTCATCGGCGAAACCTGCACGCTCGTCCCCGGCGACCTGATTCTGACCGGCACCCCAAGTGGTGTCGGGATGGGTATGGACCCGCCGCAGTTCCTGCAGTCCGGCGACGTGGTGCGGATCGAGATCGAGCATCTGGGCTCGATCGAGCATTCCGTGATCGCCAGCGGGTAATAACTGCACTCGCAGGGGTAGGAGGCTTGGCGGAGAATTCCGAGGACAATGGCGAGTGGCCATACGGAGCCGCCATTTCCGGTGGGACGTTTCGGTGGGGCCCACTAGTGCGTGTAGATCACGCGGTCGATGAGCCCGTACTCCACCGCCTGATCGGCCTTGAAGAAGCGGTCGCGTTCCATGTCGGTGTGGACCTGCTCGAGCGGTTGACCCGTATGAAGCGCGTAGATCTCGTCAATCCTCCCCCGGAGGTTGAGGATCTCCCGAGCATGGATCTCGATGTCGGTCGATTGGCCCTCGAAGCCGGCCGAGGGCTGGTGGATCAGGATCCGGCTGTTGGGGAGCGAGAAGCGCTTGCCCTTGGCACCGCCGGCCAGCAGCAGCGAACCCATCGACATTGCGATCCCGACGCAGATCGTCTGCACGTCGGGCTTGATGAACTGCATCGTGTCGTAGACCGCCAGGCCGGAGTAGATCGAACCACCCGGGCTGTTGACGTACATCGAGATGTCCTTGTCCGGATCCTGAGACTCGAGGTGGAGCAGCTGGGCGACCACGAGATTCGCGATCGTGTCATCGATCGGTGAGCCCAGGAAGATGATGCGCTCGTTGAGAAGTCGGCTGTAGATGTCGAACTCGCGCTCGCCGCGCGCGGTCCGCTCGATCACCATGGGGATGAGAGGCATGTCTCTAACCCTAGTGGGTCGCGCGGGAACGTCTCGCCCCGCTGGGTTGAGTCAGACTGGAAGCATGTTCCGCTTCAACCTGAGCGCGAATCATGCCCTGCGACTGTTCGAGGAGAACGACGCCGAGAGCCTTTACGCGGTGATCGACGCCAACCGGGTCCACCTCTCGAAGTGGCTGCCGTGGGCCGAGCACCAGACGCTCGAGGGCACGCGGGCGTTCATTCGCAAGGGTCGCAAGCAGATAGCCGACAGCGACGGGTTCCAGGCGGCGATTCTCGAGCGCCACCGCATCATCGGCTCGGCGGGCTTTCACCGCGTCGACTGGCTGCACCGCAGCACGGGGATCGGATACTGGCTGGCGGCGGACGCGCAGCGCCAGGGCACGATGACGCTGGCCGTGAGCGCGCTGCTCGACTTCGCGTTCGAAGCCTGGCAGCTGAATCGCGTGGAGATCCGGGTCGCGGTCGAGAACCGCCGGAGCCGCGCGATTCCGGACCGGCTCGGCTTCCGGGAGGAGGGCACGCTGCGCCAGGCCGAGTTCGTCGGCGGGCGCTACCTCGACCACGTCGTCTATTCGATGCTGGCCGAAGAGTGGGGGAGCACGACCGCGGTCCCCTCGAAGGCGCCGGCGCGCAGGTCCGACAGCGCGTCCTCAGCCCGGTCCAAGGAGTAGGTGGTAACGGTCGTACGGACCGGCACCCTCGGGGCGAGCGCGAGGAATTCCTCGCCGTCTTGCCGGGTGAGGTTCGCGACCGAGCGGATCGAGCGTTCGCCCCACAGGTCCGCATACGGGAAAGAGGGGATGTCGCTCATGTGGATGCCGGCGCAGACCACCGCGCCACCCCGGGCCAGCGCCCTCAGCCCCTGAGGTACGAGTTTCCCGGCGGGAGCGAAGATGATCGCGGCGTCGAGGGGCTCGGGCGGCAGGTCTTCGCTGGCTCCAGCCCAGGCCGCCCCCAGCTCCCGCGCGAACGCCTGCGTGCGGCCGTCTCCGCGCCGGGTGAAGGCGTACACCTCCCGGCCTTCGTGCACCGCCACCTGGCAGATCATGTGCGCCGCGGAGCCAAAGCCGTAAAGCCCCAACCGAGGGGCGTCGCCGGCCAGCTTCAGCGCCCGGTAGCCGATCAGTCCCCCGCACAGCAGCGGCGCGGCCTGAACGTCGGAGATGCCTTCGGGCAATGGCAGGCAGAAGCGCTCGTCGGCCACGGTGAGCTCAGCGAAGCCTCCGTCTATGTCGCGGCCGGTGAACCGGGCGCGTTCGCACAGGTTCTCTCGCCCAGACCGGCAGTACCGGCACGAGCCGTCGGTCCACCCGAGCCACGGGACGCCGACGCGGCGTCCGTCGGAAGTTCGCCCGACGATCTGGTGACCGAGCACGACCGGCAGCTTCGTGGCTTCAATTTCCCTATCGCGCAGGTGCAGATCGGTCCGGCACACCGCGCAGGCGCTGACCTGCAGCAACAGTTCGCCTGGACCCGGCTGGGGGTCGGCGAGCTCCGTGGCTCGCAGCGGCTGTCCGGGCTGGTCGAGGACGACGGCACGCACGCGAGTAGATGATGACCGTTAGCCCACACCTGGCGTCGGGTAGTCATTCGCCGTGAGCGAATCAGACCCACAGCGCGAGCCCCCCGGCGACGCTCCGGAGGAACCGGGCGCCGAGGGCGGATCGGACAGCCCCGGCGCGGACAGCCTTCCCGGCGAGCCGGCGGACGACGACGCCGAGCTGAGCGACACGGACCAGTACTCCGACGCCTGAGGGCGTTGTTGCACCCTTACCAGGGTTTTGTCCAACTCAGGTAGCGTTGCCATCGGCCATGGTTCCGCTGAACGTCCCGAACGTACTCACGGTTGTCCGCATCCTGCTGGTCCCGGTCCTGGTTGTCGCGCTGCTCGAGAAGACCGGGGGGGGCGACCTGCTGGCGGCGATCGTGTTCGCGATCGCCTCGATGACCGATGCGATCGACGGCTATCTCGCCCGCTCGCGCAACTGGGTGACGACGTTCGGAAAGCTGATGGATCCGATTGCCGACAAGCTGCTGATCGTCGCGGCGCTGATCGCGCTGGTGTCGCTGGCCCGGCTCGAGGCCTGGGTGGCGATGGTGATCATCGCGAGGGAATTTGCGGTCACCGTCCTGCGCGTGGCGGCGGGAACCCAGCAGGGGGTGGTCATCTCCGCGAGCATCTGGGGCAAACTGAAGACCGCCGTGCAGGTGGCGATGGTGATGGTGCTGATCGCCGTGCACGGCCGGCCGGTGTGGGTCACCGCGCTGGTCTACGTGACCGTGCTGATCACCGTGCTGTCGGGCGCGGACTACTTCTTCGGCGTCTCACGGCGTCGCATCGAGCCAGGCCCGCCGGCTCGTGTGAATCGCTGACGGCTCGCCCGTCGCGTATTCACGCCGGACCTCGCCGAGCGTTCCAAAGCGCTCTGCCACCACGTTGTGCTGGTGGATCGTCTCCAGGTTGACCTGGCGTGCCGACACGAACGCTCGATCGTCGAGACCGGGGAAGGCCTCGATCACGCCTCGCACCATCTCGCGGACGCAGTCTTCGACGAAGCGCGGGCGGCGGTGGGCCTTCTCGACGACCTGGGCTTCGTCTGAGCGTTTCATCAGCTCGTAGATCTCCGAGGACATCGACCCCTCGACGATCTCGAGAAGCGTCCGCGCATCGATCTCGTCATCGCACATCTCGGTGCAACCGATGTGCAGGGTCCCGAGGCCCCGCTGGTTGTGCGTGGCCACCGGAACGGCCTGGAGAATCCGGTCGATCTCCTCGGCGCCGAAGCCATCGGCCTGAAGGCGCTCGCGCGAGGACTGGGAGACCAGTTCCTGGGCGCACGGGCAGGCGGTGATGCCCTGCGCGGTGACGCCGACCAGCCGGCGGGTGCCTAGCTCGGTGCAGATCGCGGACCCGTGCAGCGTGTACATCTCCTGGGTCTGGATACCGGACACCGGCGCCGGCTTGTGCTCGGGAAATCTCGCCTCGACGGTGACCTCGGCCCGCCTGGCCTGCTGACGCTCGCGCACGAGCTGTGCGATGTGCTCGGCCAGCGTTTCGGCCTTGAACGTGGACTCGCCGAGCACGACCTGACCGATGGCCTCGTTGACCACTTCCTCGAAGCGCGACATGTGCGCGCCCTTCTGTTCGGAACCGAGGTCGACGACGCACTCGAACCGAGCTGAGAACAGCTGCTCGGTGTCGCTGTGGCGGATCCTGATCACCTTCTCGACGCCGGTCACCCCGACCCGGGAAAGGCTGATCTGCACGCTGGGCAGCTGCGCCTGGACGTCGATCATGGGAAGCGGATGTGCTCGCTGAAGTGCCATCGCTCGTAGAAGGTTAGAGAGCCCGGAGCCTGTGGTGGTTACGCGGGCTCTGGACAAAGATCGGGATTGTGGTATCACTCGGCACGGTGTGGAGAGAGGAGTCGCCTGTGACCGGGTGCGCTCAAAGTTGCGTCAACGAGGGAGCTCAGGGGCCGTGAGCGATAAAGGGATTGTGCTGTTGACCGATGAAGCTCCGATTGCGGAGCTCGACGAGCTGCGTCCGCTGATCGCGGAAGCTCAGGAACGAGGGTTCCTGACGTTTGCTCAGATCCAGGCCTGCCTGGAGGAAGTGGACGTCACCAAGGAGCAGGTCCAGGAGCTGCACGCGTACCTGGACGAGCAGGGAATTGCCGTGATGGAAGCGGACGGTCGGCTGGCCAAGTCCGAGGGTGGCAGCGTGGAGGCGAATGCGGCGCAGCAGGCCGAGCCGCAGCCCGACCAGCGCAAGAAGGTCGAGATCGATCTGACCGTTGAGCCGAGTCTCGACTCGCTGCGGTTGTACCTGCGCTCGATCGGCAAGGTCAGTCTGCTCACCGCCGAGCAGGAGGTGACGCTGGCTCGACGGATCGAGCGCGGTGACATGGCCGCCAAGCAGCAGATGATCGAAGCGAACCTCCGGCTCGTCGTGTCGATCGCCAAGTCGTACCTCGGCCGCGGTCTCACCTTCCTTGACCTGATTCAGGAAGGCTCGATGGGCCTGATCCGCGCGGTCGAGAAGTTCGACTATCGCCGCGGCTACAAGTTCTCCACCTACGCGACGTGGTGGATCCGCCAGGCCGTCACGCGGGCGATCGCCGACAAGGGCCGCACGATCAGGATTCCGGTCCACATGGTCGAGAAGCTCAACAAGGTCGTACACGTGGAACGCCAGCTCGTCCAGCAGCTCGGCCGTGAGCCCACGCCGCACGAGATCGCGACCGAGCTCGAGACGACCGTCCGGGAGGTCCGAGACGTCCTGCGGATGGCCCAGCAGCCGATCTCACTGGAGAAGCCGATCGGCGAGGAGGAGGAGTCCGAGCTCGGCGACTTCGTCGAGGACCAGACCGCCGAGTCGCCGTTCGAGCAGGCCTCGGAGCATTTGCGCCGCGAGAATCTTCGTCGCGCCCTGGCCGCGTTGCCCGAGCGCGAGCGCGAGGTGATCGAGATGCGCTTCGGTCTCAGCGGCGAGCGTCCGTACACGCTCGAGGAGGTCGGCCGCGCGTTCAACGTGACGCGCGAGCGAATCCGCCAGATCGAGAACCACACGCTGAAGAAGCTCGAGGCGCTGCCCGAGGCGCAGCGGCTCCGCGACGCGTCCTAGCCGCGACGCTAGACTCACGCCGCCCCCGGCGGGATTCCCGAGCGGTCAAAGGGGACGGACTGTAAATCCGTTGGCTCAGCCTTCGCAGGTTCGAATCCTGCTCCCGCCATCATCAGCCCGCGGCCTCCGCACAACCCGCGGCCGCGCCACACCTTTATCCTGGGCCGTCGACGGCCTCAGAAGAACTCATCACCTGGGACGAGATCGAGCAGGCGGCGCAGAGCGGCACCGAGCGGATTTCCCGTGTCCGCCGCGCGGCGGTACGGATCGATACGCAGCCCACGCTGCTCTCGGCCGCCAGGCGGTTGCGTCGTCGCCTGCCGGGGGACGAGCGCTTCGGGGACCCGCTGTCGACCGCCGGGCTGACTCCGGTGGAGCTCGTGGCGCGTGGGGTGTCGGCGCTGCAACCGGAGCGGGAGAGTTTCGCCCAGGAGCTGGGACTGGCCGGGTTGCAGCTCTGGCAGTCGCTCTCTGAAGCCACAGGGCGAGGGCGGGGCGAGGTGGAGATGGCGTTGCTGTTCACCGACCTGGTCGGGTTCTCCTCGTGGGCGCTGCAGGCCGGCGATGCGGCGACGCTCGAGCTGCTGCGAGAGGTCGGGATGGCGGTCGAGACGGCAGTGCTCGCATGCGAGGGTCGGATCGTCAAGCGGCTCGGCGACGGATTGATGGCCAGCTTCCTCAGTCCGCAGGCAGCGGTACAGGCGGCGCTCAACGCCCATGAGTCGTTGCAGATGGTCGAGGTCGACGGCTACCGCCCGAGGATGCGGGCCGGAGTCCATTGGGGCCGCCCACGCAAGCTGGGTGGCGATTACCTCGGCGTCGACGTGAACATCGCTGCCCGCGTCGGCGACGCCGCCAAAGCCGACCAGGTGCTGGTCTCCGACCCGGTGCTCCAGCGCCTTGACACAGCGGGTCTCGAGGTCGGGCGTCGCAAGCGCCTGCGTGCCGAAGGTGCGCCCCGGGAGCTGCACGTGGCCTCAGTGGAGCGCCGGTAGCCCGCGGTTGCAGGTTTCCGTGCACGCCTTCCGCGCACGGGGACGGGCGATCTGCTCCGTGTTACCGTGGGGCCCGCCTGCAGCACGTCTAGGTGCAGGAAAAACGCGCTCCGCGTCGAGTCCGCCGCGAACGCCTCCGCTCAATCATGCGCAGCCTTCTCAGGCCATACACCCGTGCCGTATGCGCGCTGCTCCTGGCGGTGGCCGTCAGTGGCGCGATCTTGGTCGCCGCGACCGCGCACGCGGCCAGCCCCGGCCAGCTGCAGCAGCAGATCAGCGCCGGCCAGAGTCACATCTCCGGCCTCGCCGGCGCGCTCGGGGCGGCGTCTGGCCGCTTGGCGAACCTGAACGCCGACATCGCCTCGCTGCAGACCCGGATCACGCGGATCCAAGCCGACCTGGACGCCAAGCGGGCCCAGCTGCTGAAGCTGCGCAGCGAGCTGGACAGCGCCCGCACGCGTCTGGCTCAGCTCCAGGCCTTCGAGGCTCGGGGCGAGCAGGTTCTGTCTCAGCAGCTCGTCAGCGCATACGAGAACGATCGTCCCGACATCATCAGCGTGGTGCTCGAGGCCCGCGGTTTCAAGGACCTGCTCGAGCGCCTGTCGTTCGCTCAACGCGTACGCAACCAGAGCGTCCGGATCGTCGACCGGGTCAGAGCCGCCCGCCGTGCCGTGGCCGCCCAGGCCGTGCGCCTCGGCGCCCTGGACGCGCGCCAACAGACGATCACCGAGCAGGTGCTGCTGCAACGCAACGCACTCGCGCGGGTCCGGATCAGTCTCGTCCAGCAGCAGATCTCCGCGGCCCAGAACCGAGACGCCAAGGCGAGCGCGCTCGCGAGTGCCCGAGGGCACGTCTCGGCTCTGCAGCGACAGTTGTCGAAACTGCAGGCCGCCCAGGCCGCTGCTGCAGCCGCAGCGGCCGGCGCCTCGGGTTCGAGCGGCTCAGGCGGTGCCTCGGTCGGAGCGGGACAGGTCTCGAGCGGAGGCGGTTTCACCTTCCCGCTGCCCCGGGGCAGCGCAGTCCCGCCGGGGGGATGGACCCTCGACCAGGGCGTCGACATCGCCGCTCCGGGCGGAACGTCCTTGCTCGCCGTCTGCTCCGGCACGATCGTTCTCCACGGCATCGGCGGCTTCGGTCCGGATGCGCCGGTGCTTCATTGCGACAGCCCTCTGGCCGGATACAGCTACGTGTACTACGGCCACGCCGGACCGGCCAACGCGGTGGCCATCGGCACCCATGTCGGCGCCGGCCAGGTGATTAGCGAGGTCGGTCCCGGGATCGTCGGCTTTTCCACCGGTCCGCACCTGGAGATCGGCTTCTCCGACGGGAGCGGAACTCCGGTCGGAGGCGGATCCGCCTCGGCGATGATGTCCCTGCTGCGCAGCTCTTACGGCGGCTGATCCGTTCGTTGCAGCGTCGACGCGCTGCGCGCGCCGCTGGCCGTGCCCGCTTGTCCGCTTTCCGGGACGGGTGTCACCGGTGGGCAAGCGATTTACAGGAGGCACCCCGATGGCCAAGGATCACGGTCCGAGCGTGAAGGACGACAAGCAGTACGAGGGCCTGCGGAAGAAGGGGATGAGCAAGTCCCGTGCGGCCGCCATCTCCAACTCCCCCGGGGCCTCGAGCCGTGGCGGCAAGAACAGCAGCAGCGGCGGCAGCAGCCAGAGTAAGCGCTCCTCCGGTCCGGGAAGCGGCGGCAACCGCGCCCAGAAGGCGGCCGCCGGCCGTAAGGGCGGCAAGAAGTCAGGAAGCTGATCGGCCTCGGGCAGCGGGGGGCGCAGCCAGCCGTACCGCGCACCGGACGCGATACGCTGCTCGCGAGCGCCCTCTTAGCTCAGCTGGTAGAGCACTTCCATGGTAAGGAAGGGGTCGACGGTTCGAGTCCGTCAGAGGGCTCTCTTTTTTTGCCTGGAAACAGGCTCTTTTTCCGCTATGTGGGGGCGTAGCAGGAAGTGGTCGGGGGCTTTGTGGGGGCGTCCTGGGGGCGCGTGGTCCGCTGAAAGGGGCGTCGTGGGGGCGTTTTGGGGTCATCCGCGGCCAACCTTGGCCCGCGCCTTCTCGATCGCGCGCTCGGCCGGGATCGGCGG
>DATCPD010000045.1:0-12361 GCA_036564325.1 Solirubrobacteraceae bacterium
CGTCAGTGTCGCGCCGACCCGCCGCAGGTCGCCGAGCTCCCGCAGCCGGTACTTGGTGGCGTAGGCGCGGGTGACCGCGATCGCCTCGGTGTCGGTGAACGGCGTCGCGTTCAGCAGCTGGAGCCCATGGGCGAGTGCGTATTGCTGGCCGGCGCGGTAGGCGCCGAGCGGGGAGCCAAACGGCCGCCGGTCGGCGGCGACGGTCCGGTCCCAGGTCGCCAGGTACTCCGGGTAGATGTCGACGCGGCCACTTTCCACGGCCGGGAGCGAGACCTCGGTGGGGCCGATGTTGCGATTGAGAAACACGTCGTACCCCTGCGCCTCCAGCGCCTGCTTGTAGAGCTCGCCGAGCACGAACTGCTCGGTGAAGTTCTTGTCCCCAAGCGTGATCTGGGGCTTGCCGGTTCCCGGAAGGCTTGCCGTACCGGTGCTCGCCGAGGTCGTGGTCGTCGACGTCGGCGTCGCGCTTGACCCTCCGGCCGGGTCGGACGCGCCGCTACTGCCGCCGGAGCCGCAGCCGAGCGCGCCGGCGGACAGCACCGCGCTAACGGCGAGCGCGCTCCACTGGCGTCGGTGACCGGCCACGTCGCTAGACCCCCGCAGCCCGGCGGGCGTCAGCGTGAGCCGCCGCCTCCAGCGTGTCGTCAAGCTCGGCGAGTGGCTCGGACAGCCGCAGGGCGGCGGCGATCAGCCAGTCGGCGAACCAGGCGTTCTTGGGCAGAAGCGGGCCGTGCAGGTAGGTGCCGATGACATTTCCCTCGCGAACGCCTTCCAGATGGTCCTTGCCGTTGTTGCCGTGTCCGCGCAGCACGCGTCCGAGCGGCTTCGCCGCTGGCCCGAGGTGGGTCCGCCCGCCGTGGTTCTCGAACCCGGCCAGGACCCGGCGCTCACCAGGATCGAGCTCGACCTCGATCGCCACGTTGCCGATCAACCGCGGCCCGTCCTCGCGGATCGTGTGGAGGTCGACCAGACCGACGCCCGGAAGCTCCTCCTCGCCGAGCTGGTAGGAGTGACCCAGCAGCTGGTAACCGCCACACACCGCGAGGATCACGCCGCCGCGCGCGGCGACGGCATGGAGCGCGTCGCGCTTGACCTCCGCCAGATCAAGCGCGCACAGCCGCTGGTCCCGATCCTGGCCCCCGCCGATGTAGTAGAGATCTGCGCCGTCCGGATCAAGCGCGTCGCCGAGGCCGCTGGCCACCACCGAGAAGCCGATCCCTCGCCAGTGGCAGCGCTGCTCGAGTAGGAGCAGGTTGCCGCGGTCGGCGTAGATGTTCATCAGGTCGGGATACAGCGCGCAGACCCGCAGTTCGCTCGCCTCACTCACTCAGGATCACCACCTCGCTGCCGACGTAGTCTCGGGTCTCGGGAATGCTCGCCCGGCCGGTTCGCCGCAGTCCGACCTCGGCCGCCTCACGCTCGAGTTGCGTGGCGGTGACTCGATCGAGGTGGATCACGTCGCGCGTTGCGGTGTGACTGCCGCCGGTTCCCACCACCTCCCGGCGCCGTTCGAGCACGAAGCCGTGATCGCCGGCCCGGACCGCGGTCGGCTGGCTCGAGTAGACAACGCCGTCGAGCTCGCAGATGTCCGGCAGCGGGGCCGGAAAGCCGTCCTCGATCTCGAACGTCTCGAGCTCCTCGGTGATCGCGATCGCGATCGCGCCGCCGGCTACCAGATGTTTGCGCGCGCAGCCGAGAAACGCCTTGCGTCCCTCGCCCGCCCCGAGCAGCTGGATCGTCTGCATCGGCACGATGCACAGCGCGAAACGCTGTTCGAGCTCGAAGTGCCGGGCGTCGGCCACCACCGTCGCGACGGGCAGCCCGTCGGCGCGATGGGCGAGTTCGGCCAGCAGCTCCGGATCCTGGTCCAGCGCCGTGACCCGGTGTCCTGCCCGGGCGAGCTCGAGTGCCACGCGGCCCGTCCCCGCGCCGACGTCGAGCACGGGGTCGCCGTGCGCCTCAGCGAGCTCCCTCCACAGGCCGAGGTCCTCGGTGTACGTCCCGCATTCGAGGTCGTGCCAGATCACGCTCATTCGGCGCTGGCCTCCCGGGGCTGCCAGAACTGCTCGACGTACCCGCGCGCCGACAGCTCGTCCCGGAGCTCCAGCAGCGCCGTGTAGGTGGGGAGGGCAAACAGGCGATGGTTCGCTGTGCGCGCCAGCGCTCGGTCGAGTGCCGCGGCGAGGTGCGGCTCGACCTCCAACCGCTCCACCGGCACTCCGGCGTACTTGAGGCGTACGGCGAGCTCGGCCGCGCGGGTGCCGGCGCAGGTGACGTGCCGGACCCGCCCGGCCAGCAGCTCGAAGTCGGCGTCCCACACCCAGGAGACATCCTTTCCGTCCGCCGTGTTGTCGTTGAGCACGGCCAGCAAATCGAGCTCGCCCGCCTCCAGCGTGACCGTGCGCAGCACCTCGTTGGCCCCGGCCGGATTCTTGATCAGGAGGATCGAGAGCTCGACGCCGTCGACCGATACCGTCTCCGCCCGCCCGAACGATGCCGTGACCGCCTCGAGGCCGTCGGCCACCGTGGCCAGAGAGATGCCGAGCTGCAGGCAGAGGGCGGCGGCCCCCAGGGCGTTGTAGACGTTGTAGAGGCCCGGCAGCGGCAGCTGCACCCGGATCGAGCCACCGGGCGTCCTGAGCGTGAACGCCGCTGCCCGAGTGCCCTCGAGCGTGATCTGCTCGGCCGCCACCTCGGGGTCAGGCCGGCGCTGGCCGCAGTTCGGACAGTGGTAGTGACCGAGATGCCCCAGGTACACCGCGTCGTAGACGTAGGCGGCTCCGCACCGGCGGCAGTGCTTCGAGTCAGAGGCGTGCTGCATCTCCGGTAGCGCCATCGCCGGATCCTCGACCCCGAAGTAGCTCACCCCGGGAAACTCGCGGCCCAGGTCGGCGATCAGCGGGTCATCTGCGTTGAGCACCAGCCGTGCGCCCTGTGGCAGCGTGGCGACCACCTGGGCCCACCGGTCGGCGATCGTGTCGAGCTCGCCGTAACGGTCGAGCTGATCCCGGAACAGGTTCGAGAGCAGGATCGCGCGCGGCCGCAGCTCGGTGCAGACGCGACCCAGCCAGAACTCGTCGACCTCGAACAACCCCAGCTCGCCGTCGATCTCCCCCCGTGAGCGAGCGGCGGCCAGCAGCGTCGAGGCGATACCTCCGGCCATGTTCGCCCCGGCGCGGTTGTGGACGATCGGAATCTCGCTGCGCTGGAGAATCGAGGCGATCATGCCCGCCGTGGTCGTCTTGCCGTTGGTGGCGGAGACCACGACCGAGCCCCGGGTCAGCCGTGAGGCCAGCTCGGCGATCGCATGCGGCTCCATCCGCATCAGGACCTTGCCGGGGAGGCTCGTGCCGCCACCGCGGCCCGCACGCCGGGCCAGCTCGCCGACCGTGCGGGCGGCGGCGATCTTCACACCCAGCCCGCTCACGCGGGAACCATCACCTGAACGGCGGCCTGGAGCGCGCGGACCTGAACCGGCAGCGGTGCGATCGGATCCCCGTCGGCATACATCATGAACGGCCGGTCCGCGCTGACCTCGATCTCCCGCGCGCGCAACACCTCGACGTTGGGCTGACGTACGTGCTCGCCCTTGAACACGGTGGGCAGCAGCCGCAGGAATCGCAGTTTCGGGGCCTCGCCGACCATCACCACGTCGAGCAGGCCGTCCTCCAGCGAGGCGTCGGGCGCCATCATCATCCCGCCGCCGTAGGCCCCGGAGTTGGCCGCCGCCACGGTGTAGCCGTGGACCGTGCGGATCTCCCCGCCGTCCAGCTTGATCTCGAAGCGGGCCGGGCGCCAACCCAGGAGCGCCCGCAGCGCGCCGTAGGCATAGACCAGGTTGCCGCGCACCAGCCGAGTCTCGTTGGCGATCCGGTTGGCCTCGGAATCGAACCCGCAACTCGCGATGCCGATGAACGTCTGCGCTCCGACCTGGCCGAGATCGAGCGCCCGCACCGTGCCCGTGGCCAGCACCTGGCAGGCGGCGACCGGTTCGAGCGGGATCCCCAATACCCGCGCGAAGTCGTTCCCTCGCCCGCCGGGCAGCACGCCCAGTACACCCGCGGTATTCCGCAGCGCCCCGGCGACAGCGCCAACGAGACCGTCGCCGCCGAACGCCACCGCCATCTGTCCGGCGGCGACGGCCGCAGTGGCAAGCTCGCGCGCGTGCTGAATGCCGGTGGTTCGCTCCACCGAGTGCTCGAGGCTAAGACGCTCCAGCGCCGCCGTGACGTCACCGAGGGCCCGTCCCGCGCGCCCGGCGCCCGCGTGTGGGTTGACGATCAGCGACAGCGTCAACTCCTCACCACCAGCGCGCGGAGGTCGTCGGCGACCGACACCGGGGCCGGGTTCTCCGCCGCCTGCGCTTCTTCGGCCGACGTGACGCCGGACAGGACGATCGCCGCGTCGAGGCCGGCGGCAGCAGCCCCGGCGAGGTCTGAGTCCAGGCGGTCGCCGACGACCAGCGTGCTGCCGGGCCCGAGCCGGTCCAGCGCGGTGAGGAAGATCTGCGAATCCGGCTTGCCGACCACGGTCGCCGTGCGCGAGGTCGCATACTCGAGCGCGGCGACGATCGCGCCGGTCGCCGGCCAGGGCCCGTCCTGCTCGGGGAACGTGCGATCGCGCCCCGCCGCGATCATCTCGGCCCCGTTCAGCACCGCCTGCGTGGCAACTCGCAACTCGTCGTAGCGCAGTTCATCGTGCGCTGCGATCACCACCACGTCAGCTGTGGACTCCGCCTCGGTTCCGTTGAGGACCCGCTGACCTGATTCGGAGACATGGCGGAAGATCGCGGAGGAGCCGATGACATACGCACCGGCGCCCGGAGGCCGCCCGGCGAGCACGTGCTGGATCGCGCCACCGACCGTCACGACCTCCTCCAGCGATGCCTGCACTCCGAGCGCCCAGAGCTTTCGGACGTAGTCCTCGGGCGAGCGGCGCGCGTCGTTGGTCAGGAACGCCACCTTCTTCCCGCCGGCGCGCAGCGCGGCGATCGCCTCCACGGAACCTGGCACGACGACGTCGCCGACGTATACGCATCCGTCGAGGTCCAGCACCACGTGGTCGTAGCGCGACAGAAGAGGGGAGAGGGGCACGGTGGGCGGATTATCGCGGGCGGGTTCCCACCCCCCGGTAAACACGCTTCCGCGGGAGCGTTACGCAACGCTGCGGTTGCAGATACGGCCCCCAGATGGTGGCGGGGTGGAACGACTTCCGTCCGAGGGGAGACATACCATACGAACATGTGTTCGATCCTCCAGCTTGAACAGGAGATCTGCGAGCTGGCCGCGCACCTCGCGGCCGGAACGTGCCGATGGCTGCTGCTCATAGAAGAGTTCGACCGGCGCCGCGGCTGGGCTGAATGGGGCGTTCGATCGTGCGCTCACTGGCTGTCGTGGCGATGTTCGATCGGGCTTGTGGCAGCCCGCGAGCACGTGCGGGTTGCCCGTCGGCTCCCAGATCTGCCGCGCGTGCGGCGATTCTTCGGGAGTGGCGAGCTTTCGTACAGCAAGGTTCGCGCCGTCACGAGAGTGGCGACACCTGAGACCGAGGACAAGCTCGTCGAGCTCGCATTGCACGCCACCGGAGCGCAGCTTGACAAGTTGATTCGCGGCTATCAGAGCGCGCTCGCGGCGACGCTCGCCACGGCGCAGACAGCGCACGAGCGACGCTGCGTCGGCTGGAGCTGGGAGGAGGACGGCTCGCTGCGAGTCCAGGCGCGCCTGCCCGCCGACCAGGGCGCGTTGCTGCTCGCGGCCCTCCGGTCCTTCGAAGAGGAGCACGGAGGAGACGATGATCCGGGCGCCCGGGCAGCGGACGCGCTCGCCTCGCTCGCCCGCGCGGCCCTGGACAGCAGCTCCGTCCATACCCGTGGCCCAGGGGGCGCTGACCCGTGGGAGCTGGTGGTGCATGTAGACGCCGAATCGCTCGGCCAGGATCGGATCGTTGAACGCTCGGAGCTCGAGAGCGGACCGTCGCTGGCGCCCGAGACCGTCCGGCGCCTCGGGTGCGACGCGGGCGTGGTCCGAATCGTCGAGCGGGACGGCCAGCCGTTATCCGTCGGCCGCCGTACGCGCACCGTCCCGCCGGCGCTCCGGCGCGCGCTGCGCAGCCGCGACGATGGCTGCCGTTTCCCGGGGTGCGTGCACCGGCGCTTCCTGCATGCGCACCACATCCATCATTGGGCCCGTGGTGGCCCGACCACGCTTCACAACCTCGTGCAGCTGTGCTCCTACCACCATCGGCTGGTCCACGAGGGCGGGTTCGCGGTGGAGCGGGCCGGCCCGCGAGCGGTGCGGTTCCGGCGCCCGGATGGACACTTGATACCTGCGGCGCCCGCGTGCGCGCCGGTGAGCGGGGCCGCACTCGATCATCAGCAGCGAACACGCGGACTGGCGGTGAACGAGCGGACCTGCATGCCGCGCTCGGCGGGGCAGTCGCTGGACTACGGGATGGCGGTCGAAGGATTGCTGAGGCGGGCGCTGGAGTGAAGCGGCCTAGAACAGCGCGCTCTGTGCCGTCTCGGCGGGCGCCGCCAGGCACTCGGGGCCGTCGTAGCGGGCGTCGTTGACGGCCGTGGAAACGGGACGCAGAGAGGTGCGGGAAGGGGGGAGGCCGACGAGGATTTCGCGGAGCTGATCGGGCTTCGCCGCGGAGTCCAGCCAGCTCGCCTCCGTCTCCTCGGCGAGGATCACCGGCATCCGGTCGTGAAGTGACGCGATCGCGGAGTTGGCCGCCGTGGTGATGATCGTGCAGGTGCGGAGCTTGCCGCCGTCCGGCGCATGCCAGATCGACCACAGTCCGGCGAACGCGAACGGTCGTCCGTCGGCGCGCGTGATGTGAAATGGCTGCTTGGGACCAGTGGGCACCCGCTGCCACTCGTAGAAGCCGTCTGCCACGATCAGGCAGCGATAGCGCTCGAAGGCACGCCGGTAGGCCGGCCGCTCGGTCACCGTCTCCACGCGCGCGTTGATCATCTTCAGTCCCGTCGTCGGGTCCTTGGACCAGGACGGAACGAGCCCCCAGCGCAGCTGCTCGCCGCGGGGAACGCCCTCTCGATCGGTGGTGACCGCCAGCACGTCGTCGCCGGGAGCTACGTTGAAGCGCTGACGCACCGGCACCGTGTCTCCGATGGCGAAGCGGGATCGCACCTCAGCCGGATTCGGCGAGGCCAGCGTGTAACGACCGCACATCGCCGCGCTCAGCGTGCGCGGGCGGCGGACTGCTCGGCTCGCTCCGCCTGCGCTCGTTTCTGCCGCCGGCGCCCGAAGTACGCCAGGGCGCCGACCGCGACGAACACCAGCAGGAAGGTGTAGAAGATCCCGAGATCGGTCGGTACCCCGCCGGTGGCCAGCCCGACCAGGTTCACGATCCCGAACGCCACCGCCAGCACGACGACGATGATCAGGATGATGACGAGGATGCCTCTGATCCGGGCCAGCGTGCCCGCGCTCGCGGGAGGGGCGACCAGCCCCATCAGCCACAGCCCACGCAGCTGACGATTTGACGGCGCCTCCACGCCCAGTCGCTCCGTGGCCCGCTTGAGATCGTCCGGCCGTCGCTCGGCCAGCGCCAGCGAGGCATCGGCCATCCGGCGCAGCTGCAGGCGCTCCTGCGGTCTGGCCGCGGCGAGCGCGCGCTGGAAGTGGGCCCTCGCCGCCTTAGCGTCATAACGCTCCGCGGCGCGAGCACCAAGGATCGCCTGGGCGGCGGCCTTGAACTTGGTCTCCGCCGCCAACTCCTCGTCGGAACGGTGCTCGAGCTGCTGCATGGCCGCGAGTTGGCTGCGCTGCTCGACCCGCATCATCCGCTGCTGCTTGGGCATAGGTGGAGTCTAGCCGGGCTATCGGCGAGGTTTGATCACATACACGCGCCGGCCGGTCAGGTACTGACCTGAGCTGCTCGAGCTCGCCGGAGGCCTGCGGTATACGTCAACGTGCCGCCCCCCGATCGCTCCGCCGGTGTCCTGGGCGACGAACCAGCCTCCGTGGCCGTCGTGCTTGTAGGCCGGGATGTACACCCGGCTGCCGAGCGGGATCACGTGCGGGTCGACCGCGATCGACTGCAGGAACCGCAACGGCAACGACGCGCCGGCGGCAAAGCTGACCCCGCGGAGCGGCACGTAGCGGCGCCCGGAGCCCGCCGACCAGCCCCCGCCGGCCTCCGGGAACGTCACGGCGCCGGATCGGTTGCGCCAGTAGCCACCCGCGCGCCAGTACGGTGGGCCCGAGGACCATCCGTCCGAGGGCGAGGTCGGGGTCCCGGAAACCGTTACCCAACCGCCGTCGCCGAGCGCATCGATGTGGTAGAGCCGCCCATCGAGTCCGATCCCTTCGCCTTCCATCGAGACGCCCGTCGCCGAGTACAGCCAGTCGATCCGGTGCTTGGCGCTGAGCCCTGGAGCGCTCACCAGCGCGCCGACGAACCATCGCTCGGGGGCCGGCCAGTATTCGGTGATCGTCACGCCGGAGAGCCATCGGCCGGGACTGTGCTTGCTCGGCGGCGCGGGCGCCTTTGGCGCCGTCGGAGTCGGCGCGAGTCCACCGGTCGGCGCGCCGCCGCTGCTCGGCGTACTGGCGGAGGCGGCGCGGGCGCCAGCGGCGGGCAGCAGCAGCAATACCGCGCATGCGGCGCCGGCGGCGGAGCTTTTGGCGGCAGACGTCACTTTCAAGTCTTCTCCGGGAGCGCCGGCGACCCTCTGCATGAGAGCCCGGTTGCGAACCGCCGGCAATGCCGGCGCGAGCGCAGGGTAGCTGTCTTTGGCCGGTTCGCCTGGCTAAAGCGGCCGATTTCTGTAATCGGTCTACATAAGACCGATTATCGAGCGTTGATTGAGATGCTGGCTCGCGTGCTCCGCCGCGCCCTCGAGCTGATCGAGAAGGGCCACACATGACGGGCATGGGCCCTGATCAAGTGCCAGGAGCGCCGTCTGTCCACTCGCTGGCCCCGGACGCTCGTCACCGGGGTCGCGCGGGAACATAAAGCTGTAGCCAGCGAATCCTTGCCGGGCGCGAACAGCTCCGACAGCCTCACGTCGGTCGACGCGCCGTCGGCTGCCATCCGCTGGAAAGCGTAGTCCTCTGGCACGACGCCGCCGGGTGGAAGCTCGCGCCTCGCGGCGGCGACCGCCTCCGGCGCAGCTCGATCTCCTGCTCCAACAGCCGATCGCGGGCCGCCCCGGTACTCGGCTGACTCTCCGGGAAACACGATGCCCATGGTCTCCTCTCGTCGGATCGAATCCGTTGGGGGAATAACGGAGAGCTGCCTCTGAATGAACAGACCGGGCCAAGGCCGGAAACTCATCGTCGCCGATCGAGACGCGGCTGCACGGCCCTCCTCGTGGGCAGTCGGCGGCGCAACTTCCTCGGAAGACCGGGTATAGATGATTCGAAACCCTTTCTGAGGAGGCTGGGATGAATCGCAAGGTCAACCTGCTGACCGCATTACTGATGACACTGGTGGTCGGCGCCGCGGTGGCCGACGCGGCCTCGTCGCCCTCGGTGGCGACCGGCAGTGCGTCGTCGATCACCCCTGCGACGGCCGTCGTGAACGGAACGGTCAATCCCAACGGAGCCGCCACGGGCTATCGCTTCGAGTGGGGCCTGACCACCGGTTACGGCCTGACGAGCGCCGTGAAGTCAGCCGGAGGCGGCACCAAGGTCGTACCCGCCTCAGCCAAGATCAAGGCGCTGCTGCCCGGAACCCGCTACCACTACCGCCTCGGAGCGCTGAACAGGTTCGGTGGCGCTGAGGGCGCTGACCGGACATTCAGGACATCGGGCAATCCGCCCCCTGACGCAGCGACCGGCCCCGCGCAGGTCACCAGCGCGAGCACCGCGACGGTCACCGGCGTGATCACCCCGCACGGCGCGACGACGACCTACACGTTCCAGTACGGCGTCACCGGGTTTTACGGCGCCCAGACGTTCTCGCAGGCGGTTCCCGCGGGAAGCGCACCCGTCACGGTGTCGGTGCAGCTGTCTGGGCTGACGCCAGGCACCGTATTCCATTACCGGCTCGTCGCCGCCCATGGCGCGGTCACTCAGTACGGCGCTGACGCGACGTTCCTGACATTCCCCTCCCCCCGGCCCGTTCCGCGGGTGCCGGCCCGGACGACTCCGGGACGCGATCGGCACAAGCCGTACGTGTTCACCACATCGGGCAAGGTGATCGGACCGGCGTCGATCCCGAAGTCGGTGTCGTGTTTCCAGAACGCGACCGTGCGATTCATGCTCGGTCGTCGACAGGTCGGTTTCGCACTGGCGAGCGTCCTACCGGACTGCACGTTCAAGACGCAGACCGTGTTCCACCGGCTTCCCGGCCGCGGGAAGAAGAACCGGCAGGTTCATCTGCGGGTGCTGATCCACTTCCGCGGAAACGGGTATCTGGCGCCGGCCAACGCCAAGTCGGAGCGAGTGACGCTCGGCTGACTCCCTCCCCTGTTCGCGCCCCGGAGCGCCGGCCTGTTGTCCTCCCGCCGGCTCCCGGGGCGCGGCGCTTTAACCGTCAGCGCCAAACGCTTGTCCAATCAAGGACGACCGCTCACCAGACCCACGGGATCGGTCGAGGTTGAAGCTAAGGTCGTAGGAGGCGGGGATTCTGCCCCAGCCCCGCTGTCTCACCGGGTGTCTTCAGGCCGCAAAGCAAGGAGACACCATGAGCAAACGCACGATTGAGGTCGGCGGCCGCCGGGTTGGCGTCGGTGGTCTCGGCAGGTCTGGTCTTCGCCGGCGACGCCCAGGCGGCGACCGCTCCCGTCGGACTTGGCTCCGCTAAGCCCTTTTCGGTCCTCGCCGGCTCGACGGTTACGAATACCGGTCCGACGACGTTGTTCGGCGATCTGGGACTGGATCCCGGCACATCGATCACCGGTGCCCCGCACGCGCTCGGGTCGACCCACATCAACGACGGAGTCGCGCTGAGCGCCAAGAATTCGCTCGTCGTGAGCTATGACGACGCCGCCGGACGGCCGGCGACGACGCTGGCGAGCAAGGAGCTCGGGGGGAAGACCTTCACCCCCGGCGTCTACAACGCGGCAAGCTCGCTTCTGCTCTCAGCCGGGACGGTGACCTTGAACGCTGAGGGCAACCCGAACGCCGTGTTCATTTTCCAGATCGGCAGCACGCTGACGACCGGATCGGGCACGAAGGTCAACCTGATCAACGGCGCCCAGCCCTGCAACGTGTTCTGGAAGATCGGGTCCTCGGCCACGCGGGGAACCAACTCGACCTTCGCCGGAACCGTGATGGCGCTGACGACGATCACCGCCAAGACCGGCACGACGCTCGACGGCAGGCTTCTGGCTCGGAACAGTGAATCTCGACACCAACACGATCACCACGTCCTCCTGCGCCGCGGGAACCACCGGTTCGGGAACTACCACAACCGGCGGCACACCCAGCACCGGCGGGACTCCGGGCACGACGACCACCGGGACGAGCGGGACACCGGTCGGCTCCAAGAACACGACCGTCACCAAGCAGCAAGCTGCCGCGAAGGCCAAGGCCCGCGCCAAGGCCAAAGCACGCGCCAAGGCCAGGGCCCGCGCCAAGCAACGCCTGACCACGGCGCGTAATCGCCGCCATGCGCACCTCGCGCCCCCGCGGCCGCCGCAGAATCACCGCCGCTTCACCGGCTGAACCAATCGGCTATGACAGGTCTCATCAAGCGTTCATCCAGGACCGGCGCGGTGCGCCGGTCCTGGACCGCGCTCCTCTGCGTCTGCGCCGGCCTAGCTGCCTCAGCCGCCTCGGCCTCCGCGTCCACCTCGGCGTCCACCTCCGCGTCAGCCTCCACGGCCGTCAAGGCGACCCAGCAACTTGCCGTCCTGCACTACGAGCACCGTGCTTACGCAGCCCCTCGCGCTACCGCGCCGCGGCGTGCCTCGATTCCGGCCCACCGGCCGATCACCGGCCAGCAGACCACCCTGCCCGTACTCGCGCAGGCCACCGACCGTCACGGGCTGCGCTGGCTCAAGGTGATGCTCCCCGGGCGCCCGAACAGCTCCACCGGCTGGATCAGGCGCGCCGGCACCCAGGACGCGCTCACAACCTGGAGCATCCACGTCAACACGGCCAACCGGCACGTGTTCGTCTACCACCACGGCCGGCTGACCAGAACCTTCTCCGCCGTGGTTGGCAAGCCTTCGACGCCGACTCCGACGGGCCAGTTCTTCCTGGAGGAGACGGTGATCATGCCCGCAAGCGATCCTGGCGGGCCCTTCGCCCTGGCGCTCAGCGCACGCTCGAACGTGCTGCAGGAATTCGATGGCGGGCCTGGACAGATCGCAATTCACGGCCGCGACAGCCTCGGCGGCACGATCGGGCAGGCCGAGTCCCACGGCTGCATCCGGCTCGTCACCGCT
>DATCPD010000058.1:0-7791 GCA_036564325.1 Solirubrobacteraceae bacterium
CTGCAGGGCGTCGCCGGTTCCGCGGCCGACGCGCTCGGATGCCCGGTCGCGATCGCGCTGCCGACGCTGGGAGCGCCGGTCGTGTGGCCGCTGGGTTCCGGAGCGCCAGAGGCCTTGCGTGAGCTCGTGGAGCACGCCCACGCGGAGATCCGCGGCGAGTCGCCCGCGGAGAGCCGGCGGTTGGCCGATCTGGTGCCAATCCGGATCGGCCAGGAGACGGTCGGGGTGGTGGCCGCCCTCTGCGAGGGTCAGCTGTCCACCGATCAGCGGGCGTGGCTCGAGGCGGCGGCTGCCGCGGCCGCGGTCACCTCGCTGATGCGCGACACCCAGTCCGGCAATCTCGAAAGCTCGCGTCGCGCGCTGCTGCTGGCGCTGGCCGCGGGGCCGCCGGCCGACATGAACGCTGTCGTGGTCCAGGCGCGCCGCCTTGGAGTCGAGTTGAACGCCGGCGCGGTGGCCCTCTGCGCCCAGGCGCCTGAGAACGTGGCCCCGCGCGAGCTTCCCACCCTCCCCGGCTGCTTGATGGCCGACGTGGGCGGCGGGCGGGTGATTGCGCTACTGCCGCTCGCCTCCGGTGCCGATGCCGACGCCGGCGAGCTCGCAGCGGAGCTGGGCGCGCGCGGGATGGCGGTCGCGATGTCAACGCCCCGTCGCGCTCCGAGTGACCTGCACGACGCGCTGCGAGAAGCCGAGCTGCTGCTGGAGATGGCGGGAGCGCCGGAGGCGCTCCTGACCGGCCAGGAAGAGACCTACCGCCTGCTGATCGGCGTGCTCCTGCGGCGCCGCGAGGAGCTCGAGTCGCTGCGCGAAAGCACGATCTCCCCCCTCGAGGTCTACGACCGCGAGCACGACACCGAGCTGCTGGCGACCCTGCAGTCATTCCTGACCCACCACGGTTCGACCACCGAGACCGCCGAGGCGATGCACCTCCACCGTCACACCGTCGGATACCGGCTGACCCGGGTGCAGGAGGTCTCCGGGCTGTCCCCCTACGAGACCGACGGGCGTGAACGACTGGGCCTCGGCCTCAAGGCGCACCAGATCCTGGAAGCCGACCGCCGTCGCAGCGAACGCGAGTAGGCTCCCGCCATGTCGATGGACGAGACTGCGCAGACAACGGCCGGCGCCGGCGCACGGACGGCCGCCGAGGTGCTCGAGTTCGCCGCCCAGCGCGGCGTGGAGATGGTTGATCTCAAGTTCGTAGACCTGCCCGGCAGCTGGCAGCACATGACCCTGCCCCTGGGCGCGCTGGACGAGGGTGACTTCACCGCCGGTCTCGGGTTCGACGGATCCTCGATCCGCGGCTTTCAGGAGATCCACGAGTCCGACATGCTGCTGATCCCCGACCCGACCACCGGGTTCATCGACCCGTACTACACGCGCCCGACGCTGTCGCTGATCTGCTCGGTCGCGGATCCGGTCCTGGGCGAGCCGTACGCGCGTGATCCCCGCTACGTGGCGCAGAAGGCCGAGCGGCATCTGATCGAGAGCTCGATCGCCGACGTCGCCTATTTCGGGCCCGAGGCCGAGTTCTTCGTGTTCGACCACATCGCCTACGAGCAGGTCGAGCACCGCGCGTTCTACGAGGTCGACTCCACCGAAGGCTTCTGGAACACGGGCCGCCCGGCCGCCGGATCAAACCTGGCCTACAAGCTGCGCCAGCAGGAGGGCTATTTCCCGGTTCCCCCCGCCGACTCGCTGGCCAACCTCCGCGGCGAGATGGTGGCCACGATGGAATCGCTCGGCATTCGCTGCGAGTTCCACCACCACGAGGTCGCCTCAGGCGGACAGGGCGAGATCGACATGCGCTTTCAGCCGCTGCTGAAGATGGCCGACCAGATGATGACCTACAAGTACGTGGTCAAGAACGAGGCGGCCCGCGCGGGCAAGACCGCGACCTTCATGCCCAAGCCGATCTTCGAGGAGGCCGGCTCGGGCATGCACGTGCACCAGTCGCTGTGGAAGGCGGAGGAGCCGCTGATGTACGGGGAGGGCGGCTACGCGAACCTGAGCGATCTGGCCCGGCAGTACATCGCGGGGCTGCTCACCCACGCTCCGGCACTGCTCGCGTTCTGCGCGCCCACGACGAACTCCTACCGCCGCCTCGTGCCCGGCTATGAGGCTCCGATCAACCTCGTCTACTCGGCCCGCAACCGCTCGGCCTGCGTGCGGGTGCCGATGTACCACGAGGCGCCCAAGACCAAGCGGATCGAGTTCCGCTCTCCGGACCCGACCGCCAACCCGTACCTGGCGTTCAGCGCGCTGATGCTCGCCGGGCTCGACGGGATCCGGCGCGGCCTCGACCCAGGCGAGCCACTCGACGCGGACATCTACGAGCTCGCACCTGAGACCCTGGCCCGGATCGGCACCGTGCCATCATCGTTGGAGGCGTCCCTGGACGCGCTGGAGGCCGACCACGAGTTCCTGCGCGAGGGCGACGTGTTCACATCCGATCTGATCGAGGCCTACATCCGCTACAAGCGCCACGCCGAGGTCGACGCCATCCGGCTGCGTCCGCATCCGTGGGAGTTCGCGCTGTACCACGACGCCTGAGGATCGTGGGGGCTATTAGCCCAGGACCAGCTCGGCCGCCGTCCGCAGCGTCTGCGGATCCCCGCCCACCAGCAGCGTGGTGACGATCGATTCCTGCCAGGCCTCGAGGTCGTGGCGGATCTTGTCCTTCGGCCCGATCAGCGTGATCTGCTCGAGCAACTTCGTCGGCACTGCGGCGGCGGCCTCGTCCTTGTGGCCGGACAGATACAGCTCCTGGATCTTCGCCACCTCCGCCTCGTAGCCCATCCGGATCGCCACGTTGGCATGAAAGTTGGTCCCGCGGGCGCCCATCCCCCCGAAGTACAGCGCGTACATCGGGCGCAGCGCGTCGGCCGCCAGTTCGATGTCGTCGGTCACGATCAGGGGCACGGTCGCTGCCACCTCGAAGTCGTCGCGGGTCCGGCGGGCGGCGGGCCGCGCCAGTCCCTCCTCCAGCGCGTCGCGGTAGAAGCCGTCGTGGTGGGGCGAGTAGAACAGGGCCAGCCAGCCGTCGCACAGCTCCCCGGCCAGGGCGATGTTCTTCGGCCCCTCGGCGGCCAGGTAGATCGGGATGTCCTCGCGGAGCGGATGGATGCTGGACTTGAGCGGCTTGCCCAGGCCCGTGCCTCCGGGCAGCGGCAGCGGATAGTGCGGGCCCTCGTTGACCACGGGGCCCTGGCGAGCCCAGATGTCACGGAGGATCCCGATGTACTCGCGCATCCTCGCCAGCGGCTTGTCGAACGGTTGTCCGTACCAGCCCTCCACGACCTGCGGGCCGGACACGCCGAGGCCGAGGATCAGGCGCCCGCCGGAGAGGTGGTCGAGCGTCATGGCCGCCATCGCGGTTGCGGCCGGCGTCCGCGCGGAGATCTGGACGATCGCGGTTCCGAGCTTCAGCGTCTGTGTGGAGGCGCCCCACCACGCCAGCGGGATCAGCGCGTCGGACCCGTAGGCCTCGGCCGTCCAGACCGAGTCAAACCCGAGCCGTTCCGCTTCGTGGACGAGCTCCGTCGCCTGCGGCGGCGGACCTCCGGCCCAGTAGCCGACGTTGAGTCCCAGTCGCAGCGCACGTGCCATCAATCGCAAACCCTATCCGCGCCCACGGGGCGGTGGACTGGCGTCTTGTCCGCGCAGTCGGTCGAGCGCGCGCCGCAGCAGCCCCGGCCGGCGAGGCTGGGTCGCCTGCCACTCCTCCTTGGTCGGCAGCCTGCCGGCGCCCCGCGCCGCGATCACGCACCGGGTGTGAGCGTGGCGCCGGCGTCCGCTGTCGCCCTCCGGGGCGATAAGCATGTGCTCGCTCAGGGCCGGCAGTTGCTTTCCGCACAAGGGACACCGATACGTGGCGGGCTTGAGGTTCTGCGCCCTCCGGGCTGACCACCAGCGCGGGCGCGGTTTCTGAGAGCGCGGGCGGGGCTTCTGGGCCATTGGTCTAGCTTGGCAGCGCGGAGGCCCCTCTGGGGGTATCGTCGTCGGGATGGATCATCGGGACGAGAGAATCGTGGTCGAGACCGCACGCCACCGGATCACCGGGACGCTACGTCTCCCGCGCGATGGCTACCGCAGCCGATTGACCGACTACCTGAACTCCTCGGAGCGCTCGTTTCTGCCCTTGACCGAAGTCGAGATCGTGGGCCTCGACGGCGGCGGAGAGCCAGATCTGCGGGCGTTTATCGCGCTCTCGCTGGCTCAGGTCGTACTTGCGACGCCCGTCGATGCCAGCCACGGCGAAGATCCGTCGGCGCCCGCCGCTTGACATTTGGGCCCCCGCCCGGGCCGTTGCCGGTGGGCGGATTCGACAGCTATCCTATGCAGCATGGCGACACGTCATGCCGATGAGCTCGAGGGCCTGAGCCGCAGCGAGATCCTCCGCGCATCGCCGCGGATGTTCGAGTCGAAGCTGCTCGAGAAGGTCTCCCGCGTGCACCCGGCCGTCCCTCCGATCCTGTTCGGGCCGACGATCGTGTTCATGCTCGTGGAGGGCTTCATCCACGGGGCCGGGTGGCTGACCCCAGCCTGGCTGGTCGGCGGGTACCTGTTCTGGACGCTAACCGAATACTGGCTGCATCGGATCGTCTTTCACTTCGAGCCCGAGAAGGGCCTGGGCGCGCGGCTTCACTGGATCATCCACGGCGTTCACCACGACCATCCCAATGACCCGATGCGCCTGGTGATGCCGCCGTCGGTGAGCATTCCCCTCGCTTCGCTGTTCGTGTTCGGCTTCTACGAGGTGCTCGGCAGCCCGGCCTTCCTGCCCTTCGGCGCCGCCTTCCTGGTCGGATACCTGTTCTACGACATGCTGCACTACCACGTGCACCATCACCGACCGAAGACGGCGCTCGGCAAGCGACTGCGCGAGCTGCACATGCGCCATCACTTCCAGACCCACGATCGCGGCTACGGCGTCAGCGCGCCGTTCTGGGATCACGTGTTCGGAACCGCTACCAAGGAGCGCTAACCGGAGGACGACACCGCGCCGGCCAGCTCCGCGAGCTGCTGCTCGCCGGAGGTGCGGAACCTCGGCCGGTCATACGCGTCCGGCTTAGGCCGCGGCTTGCCGCCGGGGAAGGCGAGACGGAGGATCGTGCGCTGGACCATCGCCAGCTGCTGGAGGAACGGCCCGGTGTTGTAGTGCAGGTCGTAGCGCTGGCAGATCTCCCGCACGCGGGGCGCGATCTCCCCGTACCGCGTGCTCGGCATGTCCGGATAGAGGTGGTGCTCGACCTGATAGCCGAGGTTGCCGCTGATCACGTGAAACAGCGGGCTGCCGTCGATGTTGGCCGCGCCGAGGAGCTGTCGAACGTACCGTCCGCCGTCGTTCTCGGACTCGTACTGCTCGGGCGTGAACGTGTACGTCTGGGGCCAGGCGATGTAGTCCTTGACGGTCTGGCGACGAGCCTTGCCGAGGACCCCGCCGAAGCCCCTGACGACGTCCTGCCAGGATTTCTCGCCGGCGCGCACGGCGGTGAAGTCCAGGTCGTGCAGCGCGACGCCCCATTCGAAGAACGCCATCAGCAGCAGGTTGTAGAGCGGCGCATCCCACTCGCTCGAGTTGATCACCGGGTCGTTCATCCAGTCCCACTGGCCGTGCATCACGTTGTGACCGATCTCCATGTTCTCCAGGATCTTGGCCAGCGAGAGCACGACCGCGCCCGCAAGCCACGCGGGCGGAAACAGCGATGGCAACAGCAGCACCCGGCCGCCGAGGGCCAGCCGCCGGTGCAGAGCGATCATGCTCCGGATGTAGTGCGCGTCCCGGTCGCCAAGGTCGTCGAACACCTCATCGTGCAGCTGCCCGAACTCGCGCCCGATCTCCTCGATCTGCTCCGGCGCGAGACGTTCGAGCGGGGACTTGGCCGCCATCGCCATTCTTGTTGCCCTGTGGGTTAGGATCGAATCGATGGCGTCGTTCCCGACTGTCCGCGTGGCCGCCATTCAGGCGACGCCGGTCATCCTTGATGCCGACGGGTGTATCGACAAGGCGGCGCGACTGCTCCACGAGGCGGCGGACGACGGCGCGCAGCTGGCGGTGCTGCCCGAATGCTTCGTGCCGCTTTACCCGTCCAACGCGTGGGCACGGAGCGCGGCCGGCTTTGCCGGTTGGGATGAGTTCTGGGAGCGGATGTGGGAGAACTCGGTCGACGTTCCCGGTCCAGCCATCGACCGCCTCTCGGCGGTTTGTCGCGAGCGGGACCTGTACTGCGCGATCGGCGTCAACGAACGAGAGTCCGAGCGACCGGGAACGCTTTACAACACCGTCGTCTACCTTGGCCCCGAGGGGGTTCTGGGCCGCCATCGCAAGCTCATGCCGACCCAGCACGAACGGCTCTTCCACGGTGTCGGCGCGGGCGACGACCTCGGGGTCGTCACCGCGGCAGCGGCGCGAGTCGGAGGGCTGATCTGCTGGGAAAACCGAATGCCGCTGGCGCGGTACGCGGTCTATCGCGGCGGCCCCCAGATCTGGGTCGCGCCCACGGCCGACGACAGCGACGGGTGGCTGGCGTCGATGCGACATATCGCGATCGAGTCCGGGGCGTTCGTCGTATCAGCCCCGCAGTTCATTCCCGCCTCCGCCTTTCCCGCTGACTTTCCGGTCCCGCTTCCGCCGGATACGGACGTGTTCGGTCGCGGCGGCGCGGCGATCATCGAGCCCACCTGGGGCGAGGTCATCGCCGGACCCGTGTACGGCCAGGAGACGATCCTGATGGCCGATTGCGATCTGCGCCGCGGTCTGCATGCCAAGCGGTGGTTTGACTCCGTCGGCCACTACGGCCGAGAAGAGCTCCTGTTTCACGCTCCCGAGCCCCGTGCCGGCCCGAGCGACGGCGGACCGGCCGACGGCCTCCGGTCGCCGGAATCGGTCTCAGGGATGCCGCCGCCAGCGCGAACTCCCGAGCTGACATAGGATGCGGCGCGTTGCCCGCGCCTGCGATCCATCATCTCAACTGCGGAACGATGTGCCCATGGGGAGGGCGCCTGATGAGCGGCGACGGCGGCTATCTGGAAAGCGCGCACATCGTCTGTCACGTGCTGTTGATCGAGGCCGAAGACGGGCTCGTGCTCGTCGACACCGGATTCGGAACCGACGACGTGCGCAATCCCCGGCAGCTCGCCCGGCCGTTCACCGTCGCCACGCGACCTCGCCTCCGGATCGAGGACACCGCTCTGTCACAGGTGCGCGAGCTTGGCTTCGATCCCGCCGACGTCCGCCACATCGTCCTCACCCACCTCGACATCGACCATGCCGGCGGCCTGCCTGACTTCCCCGAGGCGCAAGTCCACGTCTTCGACCGCGAACACGAGGCCATGTTGAGACCGCCGCTTCGGGAACGCGTGCGCTACCGGATCGGTTCGCCCCACTGGGCCCACGGTCCACGCTGGGTGACGCACGAGCTCGCGGGCGACGAGTGGCTCGGGTTTGAGAGCGTGCGCGTGCTACCGGGCAGCGACACCGAGATCCTGTTGATCCCCCTCCCCGGCCATAGCCTCGGGCACACGGGGATCGCGCTCCGGCAGGCGGAGGGATGGCTGCTGCACTGCGGGGACGCGTTCTTCCACCGCGACGAGGTGCGCACTCCCCCGTCCTGCCCGCCGGGACTGCGGGCATTCCAGAACGTCGTGCAGGCCAACGGCAAGCTCCGCCGTCAGAACCAGGAGCGACTGCGCGAGCTCGCCCATCGTGAGGCCGGCTCGGTCACCCTGTTTTGCTCGCACGACCCGACCCAGCTCGAAGCGGCCCAGTCCGGAGGCTAAGCCCACGGG
>DATCPD010000064.1:0-10640 GCA_036564325.1 Solirubrobacteraceae bacterium
CCCCCCGCACAAGCTGCGGCATACATTCGCCTCGGTCCTCGTGGCGATCGGCAAGGACCCCACCTACGTGATGCAGCAGCTCGGGCATACCGATCCGGCCTTCACGCTTCGGGTCTACGCGCACGTGATGCGCCGCAGCGAGGACGAGCGCGAGCGGCTCAGGGCGCTCGTCGAAGGCCATGTTTGGGCAGTGAATGGGCAGTATGCCCCTGATTCGGCCCCGCAGACCGAGTCCAGGACCGATTCCTGACCACTAGAAAAGCCCCGCGATAGCAGGGCTTTCCCGAAATCGGGGCGCCCGGATTTGAACCGGGGACCTCACCGACCCGAACGGTGCGCGCTACCAGGCTGCGCCACGCCCCGATCACCGCAGTATCCCACAGGGGCGGTGTTCCGGCGCTCTGTCGCGTTCAGCCCGAGTGATGGCCCAGCGGCGGGAGGATCCCGCCGGGATTCGGCAGCGGGAGTGACGGAAGCGGGAGGTTGGACAGACTCAAGTCACCCGGGGGCGGCAGGGACGGTGTGCCGTTCAGCGTGTTGGTGATCGCGGTTGGGAGGCTGGGCAGACCGAGCGAGGGGAGCTTCGGCAGCGCGGTGCCGTTCGATCCGGCCCCTCCCAGCAGGCCGGAGCCGGCCAGCACGGCGCCGAGCTTGCCCGTCGCGGCCAGGGCGCCGGCCGCTGTTCCGGGGGAGCGCGAGGGCGAGGAGCCGGTCGACTTCTGCGAGCGCAGGACGGCGCCGGGCGTCAGCCGCGGAGCCGAGGATGTTCGCGCTCCCGCCGGACTCGCGTGCGCGCCTGTGCCGCTCGCGCCCCCCGCCGCGGACCGAGACGCCGCCCGGGCGCCACGGACGCGGCCTCCGGCCCTCTGCGTGGCCACGGCGTGGCGGGCGACCGACGCCGCAGGCGAGAGCGCGCGGACGCGCGGGACCGCAGCGCGGTGATGAGCGTCGGGAGCGTTCAGCCCGGCCACGATCCCGCCGCCCGCACCCGCGACGACGATCGCTGCGGCCGCGGTCGCGGCGCGCCCGAGACCAAACGCGGGACCGTTCGGATCGGCGAGCTGGGCAATGGCCTGGAACGGTCGCAGCGCAGAGCTCGGGTGAGCCACCCCGGAAGGCGCCGTGGCGCCGCCGCGAGCGCCCCGGCGCAGCCGCAGACGCAGCCATGGGAACGGAAGCAGGGCCGCGATCTTGCCGGCCAGGCCGGGAACGTGGAACCAGGATTCGTCGACGCCGGCCGTCCTGGCGGCGCGGCGGCATGGCTGGCAGTGGGATAGATGCCGGGCCAGTTGGCGGCGCTCGCGGGCACCCAGCGAACGCACCGGCCGCTGGCCGCCCGTGGCGATAGCCGTCTGGACCTGTTCACACCTTCGCCCGCTGACCAGATCGTCATATTCAGCGTGCAGGCGCCGCCGGGCCCGGAACAGGTTGCTCTCCACGACCGGCTTGCTCATCCCCATGCGCTCGCCGATCTCCCCGTACGAGAGTCCTTCCAGCTCGCGCATCACCATGATGCGGTGGTGGTTCTCCGACAGCCCTCCGAAGGCGCCGCGGAGATCGTCCAGGCGTTGCTTGTTCTCGATTGCCGCCTCGGGGGCGGGGGCCCACGAGATGAAGTGCTCGCCGCCCTCTCGTGACCCCTCTAGCGAGACCTCGTGGGCTCGGCGGCGGCGCCGAAATTCGTCGATGCAGGCGTTCCTGGCGATCTCGTAGAGCCAGGGCTTGAAGGCGATCGGCCGCTCGGTTTCCCGGAGGCGGCGGAGCGCAGAGATGAACACGTCCTGGGTGACGTCCTCCGCCCGGCCGTGGTCCCCCACCATTCCGAGCACGTAGGCGCGGATCCTCAACCCGTAGCGGCTGTACAGCTCCTCGAAGGCCCGCTCGTCACCGCCTCGGACTGCGACGACCAGCTCGTGGTCTGAGCACGAGGGTGCAAGTTGCGTCACGCTCTGAGCGAATGACATGATCCGGCCGTTTCCCCTGGGGGCTACCCTGCCTTTCCGGTTCTGAACTTTACCGTTTATCTGGGCCTTGTCCAGCCGCCCGAGACCGCGTCGACTACAGCCTGAGATCTACCTTCTCCGACTTTCCGTGCCTTGGGGTGAGGGTGAGAACGTAGCGGCCACGGCCATCTCGTGCGCACTGGTCCGCGCACGATTCGACGCCGATCGACGTTCATCCCCTGCCTCCCGTCACCTAGTCTCACGTACAGAATATGGCTGCAGTCAAGCCCAAGTCGAGCCGAATTTCCCGCTCAGCGTGAGAAAAGCGTGCTCTGCCATTGAGCGCGTCCGCTCGACGCGGCATACTTGTGTACATGTAGAGAACGGCAAAGGAGGAGACGGACCGATGGCCAATCACCTGACGCCTACGGAACTTGCACGAGAGGCCGGCCTTGAACGCCGCGATGTGATCGTCAAGTGTGTCGAACTGGGCGTCCCGATCTTCAACGGTCGCATAGACAAGACCCTCTTCCTTTCGAGTCTCCAGGCGATGTCGCCCGCGCAGCACCAGGCGCAGGCCGCCAGCGCCTAGACGCTTATCGCCCCGGCTCCGCCGGTCTACCTCGGGTCAGTCCTGGGCCGACTGCCGCAGCAATGTCGAGGTGGTCTGCTCGAGGATCTTCCGCCACGCGCGCGTTCGCTCGCGCTCGGCCTCGAAGTGCTTGACCACCTTGCGCACCCGGGTGGCCGAGATGTCGATCTCGTGGCGGGCGCAGATCCGCTTGAAGCGCGTGTAGTCATGCGCGAGCTTTAGCGTCACCGACTGGAACCCGTGGCGGGCGATGTCGACGCGTGAGGTGTAGTTCATGATGCTCGTCTGGAACATCAGTTCGTCGTTCGGCTCGGGCTCGATCAGGATGATGTCGACCCCGGGATAGCGCTCCTCCCAGCGCCGAGCCAGTTCGTGCAGACGCTGGTAGGCCAGCAGCTTGAACGACTGGTAGCCGATCTGGGGAAAGCCCATGTCGGACACTCGCCGGGGCCGGGAGCCGGTGATCGTGGGGATGTCCCGCGCGAAGTCGTTGACGTACGGGACCAGTGGGTTGACCACGACGATGAACTTGGCGCCCGCCTCGACCGCGATGTCGAGGTTCGTGGTGGAAAGGATGCCTCCATCGATCAACTCGCGGTCCTTGACCTTGACCGGCTTGTAGAGCATCGGAAGCGCTCCGGAGGCGCTCACCGCGGTCGAGATCGGGACGTCATCCCAGCCCTCGGCCCCGAGCACGACCCGCTCGCATGTGTCGAGATCGGTCGCCGCCAGATACAGTTCGTTGGGCAGCAGCCGAAAGTCATTCGTGCGGTCCGGATCCGAGAGGATCGTCCGCACGTAGCGTTCGATCCCCTGACCGGAGTAGAGCCCGGATGGGAGGGCCTCAGCCAGTCCCACGGCCAGGTCCACGGCGGAGATCTGGCCGAGATCCCGGACCAGGTTCCGGACGACCCGCGCCAGTCGCAGCGGCAGCATCACGCCCTTGGTGAGGAATTCTCCGTAGTTGGGCTTGAGCAGCGCGCTGATCCGAGCGTCCGGGAATGGAGTCGGCACCTGCTGGACGATGACGCGCATCATCTCCTCAGGCGTGACGCCGTTGGCCACTGCAGCCGCGACGAAGGCCCCCGCGCTCGTACCCACGTACACGTCGAACTGATTGACCGTGCGGTTGACCGACAGCAGGTCGAGCGCTCGCAGAGCCCCGATCTCGTAAACCCCGCCGGTGAAGCCGCCTCCACCGAGGACGAGCGCCGACCTCGACCGGGGTTGGCGTCGACGCTTTCCTGCGGTGCGCGAGCCGCTCGCGGACCGCTCCGAGCCTGCCGTGTCGAGCTTGACGACCTTGCCCATGCTCACGTCGATTGTAGGGAGAGGAACGTGCACGCACCGCGCTTTTCGCCGCTCTCACCGGTTAGATATCTCTGATGCGCCGGTTTCTCGCCCCGCTTCTCGCTGGCTGCTGCCTGCTGCTGAGCCCCGCCGCCGTCTCCGCCCAGTCGACCGCGTCCGCGCAGCGGGTGTTGCGAAGCGCGCTGTCCCGCTCACTCCGCGCCGCCCACGGCGCAAGCGGCGCCTACGTCATCGACCTCACCGCCCATCGGGCGCTGTTCTCCGCCGCGCCGGGCACGCCGCGGATCCCGGCCTCGGTCGAGAAGCTCTATACGACCTCCACCGCGCTGCTGCGCTTCGGTCCGAATGCGAACCTCGTCACGAGCATCCTGGGCTCAGGCGCGTTTGACTCGACCGGCGGCTGGAACGGAACGCTGTATCTGAAGGGCGGCGGCGACCCGACATTCGGCTCTGCCTCGTACGACAACTTCGCCTACGGAACCGGGGCGACCATGCAGCGACTGGTCTCGAGCCTGATCCGCCAGTCCGGGATCACCTCAGTGCACGGACCGATCGTGGGCGATGAGTCCTACTTCGACTCGCTGCGCGGCACGCCGGCGACCGGCTTTCGGGTCTCGTCCGACGTCGAGGGGCTTCTGAGCGGACTGGCCTACGACCGCGGGCTGGCCGACGAGCAGGGGACGGCGTTTCAAGCTCATCCCGCGCTGTTCACCGCCCAGCGGCTGGCCACGGCGCTCCGTTCGGCCCGGGTGGCGGTACCCGCGCAGACCCGGATCTACAGCGGTGCCGCTCCGATCGGCGCCCGGCTGCTCGCCACGGTGCACTCCCCGCGAATGGCCACCCTGATCCAGCTGACCAACACCCCCTCCGACAACTTCTTCGCCGAGATGCTGCTGAAGGACGTCGGCGCACGCTTTGGCGGCCGCGGCTCGACGGCGGCGGGTGCAGCGGTCGTACGCGCCCAGCTCGCTCAGAGCTTTGGCATACACCCCCGCCTGGAGGACGGATCCGGTCTGTCGCGCAATGATCTCACGAGCCCGCGTGACATCGTGACCTTGCTCAGCTCCATGGCCCCGAATACGGCGTTCGTCAAGTCGCTGTCCGTCGCCGGCGTGTCCGGGACCCTTCAGGCCGGGTTGCAAGGCACCGCCGCCCAGGGCCGCTGCCGAGGCAAAACCGGGACCTTGCACGACGTCGCGAACCTGGTCGGGCTCTGCACCGCTCGTGACGGGCACCAGCTGGCGTTCGCCTTCCTGATGAACTCGGTCGACCCGGTCAACGGCCACGCGCTGGAGGACCAGATGGCCGTTGCGGTGGCGAAGTACGCCGGCTGACCCGAGTACGCCTGACTGACGCGCGTCCTAAGCCAGCAACGCCCGCAGGCCGTCCTCGTCGAGCACCGGCACGCCGAGACGTTCTGCCTGGGCCAGCTTGGTGCCCGGGCTGGCGCCCGCGACGACATACGAGGTCTTCTTCGAGACGGAGCCCGTGACCTTGCCGCCGGCGGCGATGATCATCTCGGTCGCCTGCTCACGGGTCAGGTCAGGCAACGTGCCGGTGAGGACGAGGGTCTTGTCCGCGAGTGGGCCGTCGCCCGGCGGCGGTCCCTCCTGCACCATCCGCAGGCCTTCGGCCCGCAGATCCTCGATCAGCGCCCGCATCTGCTCGTCGCTCAGCTGTTCGTGGATCGTGTGGGCCATCTTCGGACCGACTCCCGGGGTCCGTTCGATCTCCTCCGCCGAGGCGCTCAGCAGCGCGTCGACGTTGCGGAAGGTCTGGGCCAGGTTCCGGCCGGTCACGTAGCCGACCTCCTCGATCCCCAGCGCGTACAGCACCCGGCCGAACGGCTGCTGCTTGGAGGCCTCGATCGCGGCCACCAGCTTCTCCGCTGAAACGTGTCCAAACCCCGGCTGCTCAGCGATCTGCTCCGCCGTGAGCCGGTAGAAATCCGCGGCGGTACGGACCCAGCCGAGCTCCATGAACAGGCTGACCTGCCGCTCGCCCAGGCCATCGATGTCCATCGCTCCGACGTAGTGCTTGAGCAGCTGCCAGCGCCGCCCCGGACAGTCCCGGTTGGGGCAGCGTGTGAACACCGAGTCCGCCGGCTTGACCGTCGGCGTGTCGCAGACCGGGCAGCGCTCGGGGGGCGCAGGAGGCGACGGTCGATTTTTGTGCTCGGCCACGTGCGGGCCCGGGGAGAGGACCTGGGGGATCACGTCGCCGGCCCGCAGCACTATCACCTCCTCGCCCACGCGAATGTCCTTGCGCGCCAGGTCCTCCTCGTTATGGAGCGTGGCCAGCTTGATCGTCACGCCGCCGACCCGGACCGCCTCGAGCATCGCGTAGGGGTGCAGGTCGCCGAACTTACCCGGGTTCCAGCCGATCTGGTTGAGCTTGGTCACCGCCGTCGTGGGGGGAAACTTCCACGCGATCGCCCAGCGGGGCTCGCGCCCGACGACGCCCAGCCGGCGTTGCAGCTCCGCCTCGTTGACCTTCACCACCACTCCGTCGATCTCGAAGTCGAGCGATCCGCGGCGCTCCTCCCAGGAGCGGCATTGCGCCACCACCTCGTCCTCCATGCGCAGCTTCTTCACGTCCGGATGCACCGGGAAGCGATGCTCGCGCAGCCACTGCAGGGCCTCCCAGTGCGCATCGAACGTGATCCCCTCGGTGGTGCCGACCGCGTAGGCCCAGAATGACAGCGGCCGGTCAGCGGCCAGCTTGGGGTCGAGCTGGCGGATCGTGCCGGCGGCCGAGTTGCGCGGGTTCATGAACGTCGAGAGCCCCGCCTGCGCGCGGCGCTCGTTCAGCGCCGCGAAGTCCGGCAGCGACATGTACACCTCGCCCCGCACCTCGATCAGCGTCGGCGGATCGTCCATGTCCAGCCGCAACGGGATCCCGGCGATCGTCTTCAGGTTGTGCGTGACGTCCTCTCCCACCTCGCCGTTGCCGCGAGTTGCGCCGCGCTCGAAGCTGCCGTTGCGATACAGCAGCGAGATCGCCAGGCCGTCGATCTTCGGCTCGGCGACGTACTCGAACTCGGGATCCTCAATTCCCTCCCGCGCGAGGTGATTGCGCATCCGCTGGATCCAGGCCCGCAGCTCGTCCGCCGAGCGTGCGTTGGCCAGCGACAGCATCGGCTGCGGGTGGCGAACCTTCTCCAAGTCGCTGACCGGCTCGCCCCCGACCCTTTGGGTCGGCGAGTCCGGCGTGACCAGCTCGGGATGCTCAGCCTCGATCCGTCGCAGTTCGTCGATCAGCGCGTCGTACTGATCGTCACCGATCTCCGGATCGTCGAGGACGTAGTACCGGTGGCCGTGATAGTCGAGCTGGCGGCGCAGCTCCGCGGCCCGCGCTTGCGGGTCGGAGTCCGCCGCCGCGCCCGCGCCGGGGCTGCGGGCGCTCACGCGTCCACCTCGGTGGCGTCTACCTCCTCGGCGGCAGGTGCGATCAGGCGCGCAAGGTCATAGCGCACCAGGGCATCGAGGCCGTCCCTGTCGGTGAGGTCGAAGTGAATCGGCGTCACCGCGATCTTGCCGGCGGCGACGGCGGCCAGATCGGTGCCGGTCTCGTCGCGCTCGTAGCTCGCGTCGCCGTAGATCCGGTACAGGCGCCGCTTTCCGGCGCCCTCGTCGACCAGCGCCAGCTCGTCCCGGTAGATCCGCTTGCCCAGCTTGGCCACCTCCACCCCATCGGGCTCGGTACCCGGGACGTTGATGTTGAGCAGCGTGCCCGAGGGCAGCGGCACGCCCTCGAGTTCGGCCACCAGCCTGGCCGTGAACGAGGCCGCCACCTGAAACTCGAATCCGGTCGCCGAGGTGAAGTCGAGCTCGCGCGCGTTGGACTGCTGCGACACCGCGATACCGGGAAGCCCCAGGACGATCGCCTCGAGTGCCGCCGCGACGGTGCCGGAGTAGGTGATGTCGTCCCCGAGGTTGGAGCCATGGTTGATGCCGGAAACGACCAGTTCGGCCTCGAACCCCTCGATCAGCCCCAGGCGCGCCAGCCGCACGCAGTCGACCGGCGTGCCGTCGGTCGCGTAGCCGACGGTCCCGTCCCCGAAGTCCACCTCCTGCACCCACAGGGGCCGCCTCGTGGTGATCGACCGGGCCATCGCCGAGCGGTTCCCGTCCGGGGCGACCACGGCGAGCTCGATTCCGCCCAGGGCCAGCAGCTCCTTGCGCAGCGCCTGCAGCCCCGCCGCCTCGATCCCGTCATCGTTGGTCAGCAGTACACGCATGTCCCTGATCCTAGTGCCGGATGCGGCCGCTACCCGCTATCCCTCGGTGGCCAGCGAGGCGAAGACAGCGCGTCCGCCGGCGGTGAAGAAGGCGGGCGGACCGAAGGCCACCGCCACGAGCAACTGGCCCGTGCCAGGGGGGGCGCCGGCGCCGACGAGTGCGGTTCCCCCCGCGTACCGGTATGCCCGTACGAGCCCGCTGGGAAGGCCCATGAACGACTCCGCGGTGTCGTGGCCCGCGTCCAGCCCCGGGGGCAGCGACCCGGCGAAGCGCTGCAGGGCCGCAGTCAGGATCCGCCGGCTGACCGCGCGCGAGGATCGGGCGTCCCCTACGACCTGGCGGCTGATCGAGAAGACCACCATCCCGGCGCGGCGATCGGGGCTGGCGTACCCGTCGAGCAGTCCCGGCGCGCGGCTGGCGACCGGCCGCCACCCGGCCGGGTGGCAGAAGGCGAGGCCGAGATCACGCAGCCGCCCCGCGGCCAGCTGTGGAAAGGTGACCTGACGCTCGGCCTCAGCGACCTTAAGCCCGTTGTCGTAGAGCTCCAACCGGTACTTTCCGGGCGATAGACAGCTTCCCGTGGCCGACAAGAACCCCTCGCGGTCGAACAGGGACCCGCGGGCGCCCAGCAGGACGGAGCCATTGACCGCCCCCGAGACGTCCGGCAGGACCTCCCAGCCCAGGTTGTTGGGCGTGTCGTAGTACCACTGTGCGGATAGGTCCGCGTTGACGTCGATATGAGTCGGCCGGGCGATGGTGAACTGCGTGAACGCAGGCCCCACGTCGAGACTCACGCCGGCGGCACCCACGTCCCGGCGGCCGCGGCCGTTCAGCGACTCGGCGTACGCGGCGCGCGTGATCGGCGAGACGATCTGGAGCTTGACCTGGTCGATCGCTGAGCCCAGGCCGCGTGCTCGCCTCGCCGCCACGGAGTCGAGATCGGTCAGCGCGGAGGCGAGATAGAACTCGTAGGCGGCCACGTCGTCGCGCCGGACGCGGTGGGCTCGGTCGGCGAAGATCGTGCGGCTTACTGCGTCCGCGTAGGCGGCACGCGCCTCGCTGCGCCGGTCGAGCGCGAGCAGTGTGACTCCGGCGTTGAACTGGGGCACCGGGTCCGTCGGCCGCGCCCGTGCTGCTTCACGGCTGTAGCCCAGCCCGCGTTCCATGCTCGCGGCGTCGTTGCGAAGCAAGCCGAGGTAGAACAGGTGGTAGCCGGCGTTGACGAGCAGGCCGGAGTCCTCGGAACGAAGATCGATGGCTCGCTGCTCGTCGCGCGTCGCAGCCGACAGCGCGGCGACTGTCGTCAGGCTGAGCGGCACGTCGAGCTGCGGCGAACCGGCGGCGAATTCGGCCTTGGCGCGGAGGGTGTACGCCTGTGCATAATCCGGCCACGAATCAAGTGAGCGCGTGAAATCACGCACAGCCAGGGCGTAATGTTCGGAGTCGTAGGCGACACGCCCATCGGCAAACGCACTGGCCGCACGGTCGGGTGCAAGCCGCGGCGGTCGGGCGGCTACCGCCACCGTCCACGCGCACCCGGCGAGCGCGAATGCGGCGGCCGACCCGGCAAACAGACGCCGACGCTGGCGCGCGTGTGGAGTGAGGGAATAGCCGAACAGGAACACTGCCACGGCGAACACGGTGAGCGAGATCCCGTAGCGCCCGAGCTGCGACTCGGCCTGGTCACCCTGTTGATTGGCGGCGTCGCGGAGCGCTCCAAGCCGATCAGCTTCGCGCCGGCTGGCAGCCAGGTAGCGCGCGGGGAAGAAGCGGTCGCCGGCGGGGCCGAGGGGGGAATCGGCGGTGATCGGAGGCAGTTCATAGGAGGCGGCAATCGAGTCTGTGTTGCGCTCGGTTTCAATCGCCACGGTGAGCCAGCGCTTTCGCTCGGCCACGAGCGCGGCTCGGCCAGACGTAGGACCGAAGAAAGCCCGCTGCTCCGCCGCGGCCGCCCGCGCACGTTGCTGCTGAGCCACGTCGTAGCGGTCGACCAGCATCTGCGCCGCCTGGTCTGACCGGCTCCGGGTCGACACCCCCTCTGTAGCCAGTTCGGTCGCGTGACTTGTAGCGTTCTCGTGCGTACGTGTGGCCCGCGCCTGGAGGTAGGCCGTGGTGGCCGCGGCGAGCGTGGTTAGAACGATCGCCGCCGCCACGAGCCGTGTGAAACGCTGCGTTCTTCGCTCGTCTTCCTCCCCCGTGAGCTCGTGTACCCGTGGCAGTTCCGGAAACTCGGCCATGGCTGCCGGCTAGACGAGTACGAACAGGACGACAGCGGTCACAGCCACGGCGGCGCCGCTGACGGCGAACAAACGGGCCGCGACCGGGCTGCCGAGCTCCGCGAAGGTGAGCAACACAAGCGCGGCGACGAACAGGACCGCCAGACCGGTGAGACGCACGCCCCGCTCGTGTTCGACACCCGCCTGCGCGCGCAGCTGGCTCGGCGATTTCAGATCAGCCAACTCGAAGTCACGCAGGCGCGCCTGGCTGCGAGCGTAGGCAGCATCGAAGGTGACGCTGCCGTCGGGGCGGGTCGTGGGCAGCGGGCCTTCGAAC
>DATCPD010000074.1:0-30595 GCA_036564325.1 Solirubrobacteraceae bacterium
CCCCAGGGACACCTCGTCGAAGCTCCACGACTCGTCCGGGATCAGCGCGCCGGCCACGAAATTGCGCGGATCGAAGGGCTGCAGTGGGTGGCGGACGAGCACCTGCTCGCGCGGTTGCACCGTGTCGCCTTGGACGGTGCGCTCGACCACGTCGAGCAGCTCGGCCACCGGCACCGCCGGTGGCCGAACGAGGTTGGTGCGCTCGTCGTTTCCGGTGTAGGTGATGATCAAGCGCTCGGTCGTGGCGAGCAGCGCGTCGAGCAGCATCTGCCGATCCTCGGCGCGCGGGTCGCGATCGCCCACGTGCGGATCGTGGAGCAGCAGATCGTCGCCATCGCGCGGGGCCTTGCGCGGAAACTCCCCGTCATCGAGCCCGAGCAGGCACACGACCCGGTGCGGCACCGAGCGCATCGGCACGAGCGTGCACACCGTCAGGTGCCCGGTGCGGAAGTTCGCCCGCGTGGGCCGGCCCCGCAGCCGGTCGGCCAGCAGCGCGCGGATGTCGGATAGCTCGAGCGTCATCGGGCTGTCCGGCTCGTCGGGCGTGACGTCGGGCGGCGTGGCGTCGGCGCGAACATCGTCGAGGATGCGCTGGAGCTCTGCCGGCTGCCACGAGTCTCGGTCCCGGGTGGCGGTGAGCGCGTCCGCGGCCGCGGCGAGGCTGCTCGCCCAATCCTCAAGCGTTTGCGGCCGGCTCAGCTCATCGACAACCCGATGCACGCGGTCGACGAACTCGGCCAGGCGTCCCGCCAGGTCAATCGCGCCGCTCTCCACATCGTCCAGCGGCAGCACCCCTCCGAGCATCCGCTGGTCCTCCTCGGTCATCGCCACGCCGAGCAGGATCCGGTCAAGCCCGGCCCGCCAGGTGTTCGCCTCGACGACTTCCAGCTTGAACGGCGCCCGGTGGGCCTCGTCCAGCCCCCAGCGGATCCCGCTGTCCACCACCCACTCCTCCATCCGGGTGACGTCGTCGTCGTCGAAGCGAAACCGGCGGCGGACCGGCTCGCGATCGGCGAGGTCGAGCAGCTGGGAGGCCGTCACGCGCTCGTCGGCCAGCTCGAGCAGGAGCGAGACGACGCCGAGCACCGGGTTGGTCTGTCTGAGGCTGCGGTCGGCCAGCCTCACGCGGAGGTCGGGCAGGCGCTTGTGGTGGTCTTCCTCCTGCGGGTCCCCGTCGCTGTCCGCGTCTGTGCGACCCGCGCCGAAGGCGGCCTGGATCAACGGGGCCACGGTCTCGATGTCCGGGCACATGACGATCACGTCCCGCGGCTCGAGCGTCGGGTCCTGCTGGAGCTGGTGCAGGATCGCGTCACGGATCACCTCCACCTGGCGGGCGCGCCCGTGGCAGGCGTGAATCTGGAGGCTGCGGTCGTCGGGGTCAAGGCGCGGACGGACATCGGGATCGCCGGGGAGGGGCGGGCCCGGGGGCGATCGGTCGTGGCGGACGTCGGCCTGGATCCGCTCCAGCAGGGTCGTGCTGTGCTCGTCGATCGGGTGGTGGTGATCCTGACGTTCTGCGGGCGCGCTCAGCACCAGCTGGAGCTCACGCGAGTCCTGACCCCAGGAGGCGAGCAGGCGATTGGTCGCGGCGCTCATGGTGTGGTCCTCCCGGCGGCGCTGGCTCGGCCGAGCCTCGGCGGTGCGCTGCGCGATCTGCTCCCACAGGCGGGGCGACGGGTGCAGGGCGAACAGGTGAACGTCGCGGGCCTGCGCCAGGGCGCTCAGGACCTGCAGGTAGCTGGCGGGAAGGCGCGTGAGGCCGAACAGGGCGAGGCGGCCCGGAAGGTCGACCAGTCCTGGCTCCTGGGACAGCCGCTCGGTCGCCCGGTGCAGGCGCTCGGCCGGGCTCGGCGTGCCGATGCGCTCGCGCAGGCGGCGCCACAGCTCGGGCTGCCAGCCGGCGGGGGCGTCGTCCCCGCGCGCCCAGGCCTTGACCATCTCCGGCCGGTGCACGGCATAGCGGTCGTAGAGGTCGGCGATATGGCGCACCGTGGCGAAGCGGCGGGTTTCCTGATCGGGGTCGGCGGGGTCGCCCAGGTGGGTGGCCAGTTCGGCGAGCCAGGGCTCCGCCAGGCACTCGTCGACCGTCGCCAGTAGCGGCCAGACCAGCCGTTCGGCCGCCCACGGGTCTGAATCGGGGTCGATGCCGGTCGCCGTGGCCAGTGCTCGCCCCACCAGCGTGCCCGGGAACGGGAATTCCACGTTGGCGCAGATGCCGTCGTCTCGCCCCTCGGTGACTCCCAGGCGGGTCGACATGCGCTGGGTGAGCCAGCGCTCCATCCCGCGCGTCGGAACGGCGACGACCTCCGGGGCGAACGGGTCCGCCAGCGGGGTTTGCAGGGTCGCCGCGAGAGCGGCGGCGAGAGCGTCGGCGCGTTCGGCCCGGTGGACGTGGAGCACTGACTCTTTTTAGCGCGCTGCCTTCGTGCTCTCCGGCGCCGGAGTCCCCTTCGGCGCCTGCGCCCGCGCCGGCGAAGACGCGCCCGCGGGGTCCTTGCGCTTCAGCTCGGCGATCCCATGCTCGATGCCGTCGCACAGGACGTCGATGTCCGGCGAGGTGTCGAGGTCGCCGGTGACGCCGAAGTTGATCCCGCCGTCGTAGGAGAAGATCGCGATGCCGACGCGCACGTGACCGCCCAGCGGGACGAACGGGAACGCCTCGAGCATGCGGCGCCCGGCGAGGTACAGCGGGTGCTGCGGACCCGGGACGTTGGTGGTGACGGTGTTGACGCTGGTCTGCGGGAGCCGCGTGGCCACCCGTCCTCCCAGCGCCAGCAGCATCCCGGGCGCGAAGCCACCGAGGGCGGTCAGCCGCTCGGCCGCGACGGCCTGGCCTGACTGCTTCAGGTCCTGCATCTGCGCATGAATGGCCTCGAGGCGCTCGACCGGGTCGGCCAGCGCCACCGGCAGCTCCGCGAACATCGCCGAGACCTTGTTGTTGTAGCTCCCGCGCTCGCTCTCGGCGCGGACGGACACGGGGACCAGCGTGCGGATCACTCGGCCCTCGACTTCCTCGTGCCGGCTGAGCAGAAGCTCGTGGAAGCCGTTGGTGATGGCGGCGAGGACGACGTCGTTGACCGTCCCGCCGTGGAGCTGACGGATCTCCTTGATGTCGCTCAGGCGTGCGCGGGCCCAGTCCCAGCGGCGATGCGGCCCGATCGGGCCGTTGAGCGTGCTCGGGTTGGGGCTGAGCAAATGGCGCATGTTCAGCAGCCCTCTCGCCGCGCCGGCCGCCTGCATCGCCGCCTTGCGCGGTCCCCGCGCAGCGGCCAGGACTGTCCGCGCCGCCTCGTACGGACTGCCCGCGCGCAGCATCAGCGAGTGAGCGATCAGGCTGGCCGAGCTGGGCTCGGGCTTCGGTGTCCAATCGTCCTCGGCGGGGGCCGGAGGGTCCCGCTCGTCATCGAGAATCACGCTCAGCAGGTCGGTGGCCGAGACGCCATCGACCATGCAGTGGTGGGTCTTCGAGATCAGCGCCCAGCCGCCGTCCTCGAGCCCCTCGGCGACCCACAGCTCCCACAGCGGCTTGTTGCGATCAAGCTGCTGCGACATCACCCGGCCGACCAGGTTGCGCAGTTCCTCCACCCCGCCGGGCGCCGGCAGCGCCGTGCGCCGCACGTGGTAGTCGAGGTTGAAGTACGGATCGTCGACCCATGCCGGGCGCCCCAGCGCCAGCGGCACGAACCGCACCCGCTGCCGGTAGCGCGGGACCTGCGGAAGGCTGGCCGCGACCGCCCGCTTGACCTCGCCGGGCCCCGGGGCCGGCCCCTCGAACAGCCCCACCGAGCCGATGTGCATATGCGTCACCTCGTCCTCGATGTGAAGGAACGACGCGTCGAGCGGGCTCATCGTCTGCATGGGGCTCTCCTCCTCGCTGCTGGGCGGCTGTGGAGAAACCTAGCGCCTATAGCCAGCGGAGCGGCGGCGGGCTACCGAGTCCCGCCGCCACTCGCGCCGGCCCTACGGTGTCGGGTCGGCGTATGTGCCGCCGTAGATGTCCGAGTTGCCAAACGTCGGGTCGAGGCAGTCCTGCTGCGGGGCCGGCGTCGGGAGGGCCGTATTGCCGGGCTGGATGGACATACGCCAGGCGTCGATCGCCGGGCAGTCCGCCGCGTTGCGGGCGTCGTTCCACACCGCCGCGCCGTAGGTCCGCGTGGCCGCCGAGTAGACGTAGTCGCCCAGGAACTCGTCGGTCAGCGCGTTCGCGCTCGAGCCCCGCGGGTCTCCCGGCTGGCCCCGGTTCAGGTCACTGAACGCTCCCGTCGGCGTGGATGGGCTCGTGGAGGAGTCCGCGTGCTTGACCACCCCCACGAGCGTCCGCGGATCGCTGGTGTTGGTCCGGTAGGGCGTCGTGAACGCGTTGTAGACGAGGTACACGTCCGTCCCGTTGGGCGAGATCGACGGCGCTGCGAACAGCCCGCGGTCCCCGGCCGTCTCGACCGCTCGAGGTGTCGACCAGCTCGTCCCGTGATCGGTCGACTCGGTGAAGTAAACGTGCGGCGCGTCGATCGTTCCGCTGACGTAGGACATGACCATCCGGTCGGTCGCGTCGGAGCCGGTCGGGGCCCCGTTGGCGATATCGACACTGGGGGCGGGCGCGAGGTCACTTCTGGCCCCGGCGACCCCGTCGATCACCGGACGGCCCTGCACCGGATCCAGCACGCCGGGCTGGGTGACCGGACCAACGACGGGCTGCGGCGTCGACCAATTCGAGCCGCCATTGGTCGAGCGCGACATGAACTCGAACGCCTGCTTACCCGACTGCGGCGTGGTGGCGATGCCGAATACGTACGCGGTGCCGTGGCTGTCGGTGCGGATCGTGCATCCGTCCAGCGGGTTGCGCTGGGCGTTGTCCGCCGACGGGGTGATCGGGCGCACGGTCCATGTGTCGCCGCCGTCGTGGGAAACCGCGACTGTCAGCGGAGCCGGAGCGGCGTTGCCCTTCTCCTGTCCCTTGAAGTTGGCCCAGCAGATGTAGGCCGTGCCGAAGAATGGGCTCGAGGAGGCGTTGTCGGCCCAGACCTGCTCCTTGTCGGAGAACGTCGCCGAGTTCTGCTTGCTGACGAGCACCGGAGCGCACCCGGCCGTGCCGGTGCACCAGGCGGCCTTGCCGGCGGCGCCCCCAGCGGCCGCGGCCTGCATGTCGTCGGTCCGCGACACCCCAATCGCCTCGAAGCCCTTGAACGCCTGGTCGGTCCGGGTGCTCGCAACGTTGGACACCAGATTCGCGTAGTACAGCCGTGACCCGTTGGCCCAGCTGAAGCCGTTCGGACCGGGTACCGGCCCAACGGCCACCGCCGGGTCGCCGTCGGACACCAGTCCGTGCTCGGAGTACCAGGGCAGCGTGCCGATCGGTCCCTGCGTGGGGCTGCAGGCCGGATCGCTCGGCCCGGGGACGCCCAGGCAACCGCGCGCCGTCAACCCCGTGTAGGTCGGCTGCGTCCAGGTGGAGCCGCTGTCGAATGAGAAGTAGACCCCGGAGCTGCCGACGCCCTGCGTGAACGGGCAGGTCGTGTCGTTGCCGGCGTTGCACGCCTCCATGTCGATCTCGTCGTTCGACCCTGAGACGAGCACGTTCGGGTGGTTCGCATCGACGGCCACCGTGGGCTCGTTCTGCTTGTTCTGGGAGAACGGGGCCGGGGGGCTGCCGACCGTGACCAGCGTGTCCGGGTTGAACGCCGCCGCACTCGCGGCCCCCAGTAACAGGACGCCGAAACAGAGCACCAAACCCGCGACAAACCGTCTCATTCCCATCCTCCCTTGCCTCGCAGGTCGGAAAAACCCTAGCGCTGCGGTCAAGACGACGAGGCAGTTCCCACACGCTGGCGGTCAGGGCGCAGAACCGCCGGCGATGGCGTTGGTCAGACCCTCGCCGAGACGAACTGTCCGACCAAGTCGGCGACGACAGCCGGGTCCTCGAGCTGCGGGTAATGGCCGAGCTCAGGCAGCCGGGTGAGCGGCGTGTCCGGCCTGAGCGCGAGCACCGCCTGGAGCACCGCTTCGGTGCACACCGGGTCGCGCCCGGCCCAGCAGAGTTCAAGCCGCCCATCCCAATCGCGCAGCGCGCCGTGCCAGCGCTCCGCGTACCTGACGCGCTCGTGCAGGTAGAACGTCAGCCGATCGAGGATGCGGTGCCCGTCGTTGTGGGCCAGCAGCGCCCACTGATCCGCGGCCTCCTGCGCGCTCAGGGGATGCTCATCGGAGAAGATGCGCGCGAACTGAGCCCGGAAGATCCGCTCGTTGCTCAGCCGCGCGGCGATCGGACCCAGGCGGCTACGCAGCAGCTTCTGCGAGATCGTGAGGCTGGCCCGCTCGATCACCATGCTGCCGTTCAGCAGCAGCACGCCGGCGAGCTTGAAGGGAAGGCGCCCGGTCAGATCACGCGCGAGCAGTTCGGTGGCGACGGAGGTGCCCATGTCGTGGGCCACGAGGAGGATCGGCTCGTCGCCGTGGCGCATGGCGAGCGCCTCGGCCAGGTCAGCCTGGGCGAGCAGCGAATACAGGTGCTGCTTCGGCTTATCCGACAGGCCGAACCCGAGGAAGTCGAAGCTGGTGATCCGCTGCCCCGGCAGCCGCGCGATCAGCTGGCGCCAGTCATATGAGCTACTGGGATAGCCGTGCAGCAGCAGCACCGGCGGCCCGCTGCCGGCCTGATCACGCACGAACAACCGGTACGGGCCGTGTTCGATCATCTCGCCGCCGCTCCGCCACTCGTGCACCCTGGGCGCGAGCCGGTCAGCAGCGGGCCCAGGCACGATTAGACGCTGATCGACGTGCATGCGATCAGGCGCGAATCCGCCAGGGCGGCCGCCCGATGGCCGTGGATGGCCAGATACTCAGGATCGCTGGTCATGGCGACGAACGCGCTCCGCGAGGGATATTCCACGGCCAGCACAAGGTCCCATTCACCGGGCTCGGGTCCGATCACCGACTCCTGTGGTTCGGCGGCAAACAGCACCCGGCCGCCGACACGGGTCAGGAACGTGGTCACCGCGGCGGCGTAGCGCCCGTACGCCTCGGCGCCGGTGATCCCGTCCTCGGCGTCGATCCCCTCCGCGCGCGGCTTGAAGCGCAGCAGGTTGACCATCACCACGGGCTCGTCGTCATCGGAGGTGGCGAGGCGCCGGAACTGCTCCGGAGTGGGCTCGATCGTCATTTCTTCCTCTGGGGGTGGGTCGGGAGGATCAGCGGCGCGCGGGGAACCTGGCGGAAGTTGAAGTCGCGCCGCAGGTCGCCGAGGCCGGGCGCGTTCTCGCGCACCGTCGGACGCGGGTCGGGGCGCCCGTCGGTCTTCGGGTTGAGCCGCTGGCCGCCGAGGAAGTCGTCCTCGATGAACTTGGCGAACGCGTCGAAGCTGAGCTGCTGGTGATCGATGAAGTTGCGCCGGGCGTAGGGGCTGATGACCAGGCCAGGCACGCGGAAGCCATAGCCGTTGAGGTCGACGACCGGGGGTCGCACGTGGTCGTAGAACCCGCCCCAGTCATCCCAGGCGAGGAAGATGGCCGTGCTCTTCCAGTCGCGGCTGTGACCGATCGTGTTGATCACGTTGGTCACGTACGCCTGCCCGGCGCGGATCGACGACGTCGGATGCTCGCTCACCGCACCGCTGGGGATGACCCAGGAGACGGCCGGCAGGTGGCCCTTGCGGGCGGCGGTGTAGAACGCACTGGTGTCCCGGATGTTGCCGAGCTGATGGTCCTGCTGGACGGTGGTGAAGCTGGGGAGCGGATTCCAGATGCCGGGCGTGCGGGCGTCCTGGTCGCGGAACACGCAGAACATCTGGCCTGTCTCGCAGTCGGGCTCCGCGCCCTTCTTGATGTAGTAGCCCCAGCTCACGTGCCGGCGGTGAAGGATGTACGTGAGGTCGGTCCACGCGTAGTTCGGCCCGGTGTGCGGCGCCGGTCCGAGGTCCGGCGGAAAGCCGGGAAGCTCGATGTTGGACGTGCAGCTGAACGGATCGCCCACCTTCAGGCAGTGCGCGGACCATTCGGAGACGAGGAACAGGTGCGCCGGCAGGCTCCACGATGCGTTCGGCTCGAACATATGGTCCTGGAGCACGAAGTTATGGGCGTAGTTCCAGTAGTTCGGGATCTCCCGCTGGTCGTGATAGCCCATCATGTCGACGCTGAGGTTGGCGATGCAGTCCGGGGGATCGACGACGTTCTGGCACGATTCGCGCGCCTTCACGAACCCGTTCATGCGTCCGCCGGCGTAGTCGGTGTTGTAGGCGTTCTGCTCGTGCGGGCCGCCGTGGTTGACGTCGTGGTGATCGTGGAACGGGCGTACGCAGCGATGGCGAAGCGGGTCAGGCGCACACGCCGTCGGCACGCCGTTGCGCATCGGGATGCCGTCCGCGCCTGAGTACGTGCCGAAGTAGCTGTCGAAGGACCGGTTCTCCTGCATGATGATCACGACGTGGCGGATCTTGTGGATGCCGGTGGCCGCGCGGGCCTGCGCCGCGCCGGGCGCGATCAGCATCAGCGCCACGGCGATGGCCCAGCACCACGTCCGCGCAGGCAGGAGGTTCATGAGGGTTGTACCGCCTTCGAGGTAGCGAGGACACGGCCGGTTGGGCTCAGGGCTCGGACCGCGAAGCTGCCGGCCGAGCTCGACAGATCGATCCGCGTTTCGAAGCCGCTGCGGTTCACCGAGGTTGTCGGTTTGGGCGCCGACGGGTTCGGGCCGGCGAGGACCTGCCAGCGCGCGACCGTCGTGGCGCCGTTCCAGCTCGCGTAGACCGAGACCCGGGTCGGCGATATGCGACGCGCGGCGGCGGCTGGGCGCGTGGTCGGCGTCGCGCTCCAGGGAACGCGGAACTCCCGGTAGCTGCCGTCGTCCACGGGCAGCCTGGCGTCGAACAGCAGCTTGCCGGTGGCCGAGAACTCGGAGAAGAACTGCGTCGAGCCGAAGCCGACGAACACGTTGCCGCCGGGAAGCTGCTGGACGCTGCCCTCGCTCTGGGCGAGCGTGTGGTTACCCGGGCGCCGGTAGCTGCGCAGGACGGCGGCGCTCCGGTGGCGAAGGTCGAGCTTGAGGAACAGCGCGCGCGAGGCCGGCCCCTCGAACGGAGGCCCGGCCTCGTCGTCGAACAGGCTGACCTTGTCCGGTCCCAGCATCTGGGCGTCGTGCTGGAAGTAGAACCGTGCCCCGCGCCGCAGGCGGAAGCTGCTCGCCTTGCCACCCAGCTTCCACAGGATGCGGCCGCCGGCGCGGTCGACGAGGTAGACAGCCGACGTGTCCCGGGCGGAGACGAGCAGTCGATTGCCCGGTAGGAGCTGAAGCGAGTTCAGGTGATAGGCGTCGTAGTCGGCGCTGTTGGCCGGCGTCGCGTAGGAGTCGGCGAGCGGGATGTGGCCGAACGAGTGCCACTCCCAGACCACGAGCCCGGTGCGTACGTCGACCTCCTGTGCGATCGAGTCCAGCAGCGGCGAGAGGACCCCTGGCGCCGTGCCGGCGAGATGGACGAGCACGGGCGAGTAGCTCGTCAGCAGCGCGTCGCCCGATGGCGTCAGGACGAACTCGTGGAGGTCCGTCGTGTAGCCGTTGCCGGCGGTGACGGTCCTCAGCGTGCGGTAGGACAGGTCGGCGATCACGCCCTCGCCGGTGCCGAACGCGGAGAGCGTGACCGGGCCCTGCCACCAGGTGAGGACCTCGTGTCCGGCGAATGACTGCGGCCGGAAGTTCGTCGCCACCAGCGGCGTCGGAAGCTGCTGGAACCACACCAGTTTCCCGTGCTTGTCGAGGATCATCGGGCCGCCGGGGCCGACCGGGTTGATCGAGATCGCGTTGTTGCTCTCGGGATGGACGATCGGCGACGGGAGCGGGGTGATGAAGAAGTCGCCGGCGCCTGCGGCCCCCTGTTTGAGCACCGTGATGTGCGGCGGGAGCAGGTCGGGGCGGGAGACGAAATGGTCAAGCTTGTCCGGCTGCCGGGCCGGCAGGTTGATCACCGGAGGGATCTTCGCCAGGTGCGCGACCGTGAACGCGAACGCGATCGTCGGGCGACCGGCGAGGCGCACACGTACCGTCACGCGTTCGCCCTGGGTCAGCGGCTGCGTCAGGACGAAGCTCGCGCCTCGGTTGGCGCTGTAGCGATGCAGCGCACCCGTGTGGGCGCCGCTCGCCGCCCCGCTTAGGCGCACGGATCGGATCTGGCTCGGCGCTACGCCGAGGATGCTGATCTGCGTGGTCGGCGAGGCGTCGGGAGTCCCGGCTTGCGGAGAGATCATCACCCGGCTCCTGGCGCCGCGCGGCTGGTTGGCCAGCGCGGCGCTCGGGGCTGCGATGACGCACGCGCACGCGGACCCTGCAAGTACGGCCAGTGATGCTCGTGCCCGGATGCGAGATCCCACCCTCCGAACGTAACCGCTCTGTGACGCGCTGTCAAACACGGTGTCACAGCACGATAGGATATGCGCGTGAGCGCATCCGCCCAGCGCACGCGCCAACGGGAGCAACGCGAGGCCACCCGCCGCGAGATCGTCTACGCGGCCGACCGCTTTCTCCGCCAGCGGCCCTACCGCGAACTGTCCGTCGAGGTGCTGATGGCGGACACGGGGCTCACCCGGACCGCCTTCTACCGGCATTTCGACGACACCAGGGACCTCGTGCTGCGCCTCCTGGACGAAGTCGCGCACGATCTGAAGACGGTGGCCGAGCGCTGGAGCGCGAGCGCGGGCGCCGGTTATCCGGTCGCGGGCCAGCAGGCGCTGGCCGCCGTCGTCGACTTCTTCGTCAGGCACGGACCGCTGGTGCGCGCGATCGCCGAGGCTGCGGTGACCGACGAGCAGATCGAGCGTGGCTACCGCGAGACGCTGGACGGGCTGATCGAGATGACCGCGTGGGCGATCGAGCGCGTCGCCGCGGAGGGCAAGCTGCAGGTGCCCGACTCCCGCGCGATGGCTCGCGCGCTGAACCTGATGAACGAGACCTACCTGCTCCAGGAGTTCGGTCGTGAGCCGTTCGGAGATCCGAAGGTCGCACTGGCCACGCTCGAGACCGTCTGGCTCCGGGTGCTCCGCCCGGCCGGCGCCGAGCCGGCCCGATGATCGGTCTCGTTCCGCGCCGGATGCTGGGGCTGGCGGTGCTGCTCGTGGCCGGATGGCTCGTGGCTACGGTCTTTGGCTCCGGGGCTGCGGCCTCGGGTGCGGCCTCGGGCGCGTCGTCGGCGGAGTACCAGCGCGCCCTGAGTCTCGGCACCGAGGCCTACGTCTACGGGTACCCGTTGCTCGACACCAACCGTGTGTTCAGGACCAGCACGAGCGTGAACGTGCCCGATGGCGCCGGCGGCGGCCCGGTCAATCAGTTCAGCCACATCCGCCGCCTCGCCTCGCCGGCGGACAGGACGGTGGTGGCGCCCAACCACGACACCCTCTACTCGATGGCCTGGCTTGACCTCAGGGCTCAGCCGATCGTCGTGCACATGCCGGTGGTGCGAGGTCGGTTCGTCGTGATGGAGCTGCTCGACCCGTACACCGAGAACTTCGCCAACATCGGCTCGGTCGGCCACCCGCCCGGCGACTATGCCGTCGTGCCGCCGGGCTGGCGCGGGCGGCTGCCGCGAGGGGTCAGGAAGATCCGCTCCCCCTACACGCGCGTCTGGATCATCGGGCGCACCTACATCAGAGATGCCGCCGACACGCCCAACGTGGTCAGGATCCAGAACGAGTACTCGCTGACCCCACTCGCCCGGTGGGGCACGGGGTACCGGGCTGGGCGACCCCGGCACGCGGTGCGGAAGTCGACGAAATACACGGTCCCGGGCACGTTGCCCGGCCAGGACCCGCTCGCCTTCTTCAACGCGCTGGGCGATCAGCTCAAGCGCTTTCCGCCGCCCGCGCGGGATCGGCCCCTTCTGGCGCGGCTGGTGACAGTCGGGATCGGGCCGGGGCGCCACCCGGCGACCGACCGTCGACTCGACGCCGCCGTCCGCCAGGGACTGCATGACGCCGTCGCCGCGGGCGCTAACCAGGTCACCACCGACACGCGGACCGCGTTCCTGACCGTCGCCCCAAGGCACAACGACTGGCTGGTCTCCCGGACCGGAAGCTACGGGACCGACTACACGACCCGCGCGGTCGTCGACTCGATCGGGCTGGGCGCGCCGATGTCATCACTCGCGATCTATCCGTTCACGGTGACCGACCTCAACCTGCACCCGCTGAGCGGCGACAACCGCTATGTGGCCCATGTCTCGGCGCGGTATCTCCCCTTCCCGGTCGGAGCGTTCTGGTCCATGACCCTGTACGACGCCAAGGGCTTCTTCGTCCCCAACCCGGCCAACGTCTTCCTGATCAACAACCGCTCGCACGTTCGCTACAACGCCGACCGGTCGCTCGACATCTACGTCCAGCCCCAGGCGCCGAGCAATCCGCGCCAGCGCCAGAACTGGCTCCCGTCCCCGGCCGGCCGGCCGTTCCGGCTGATCATGCGCCTGTACAAGCCGAACAGCGTGACCGGGATTCTCAGCGGCAGCAGCTGGCAGCCGCCCACGATCCTCCCGTGCCTGCCGAGCGGCGTCACCTCGGCCGGGACGGCCTGCGCAGGCTGAAGACCCGTCGGTCCGTCAGGAGCCGGCGTTGGGCGCGGCGACCGAGCTTCTGGGGTCGATGAGGATCTTCGCGTGCTGCTCGGGATCGCCGAGGGCCGCGAAGGCGGCCTCCACGCCGGGTAGCCCGACGGTGCCGGTCACCATCGGAGCGGCGTTCACCTTGCCCTCGGCGAGCATGTGGAGCGTGTCCCGGAATTCGAGCGGCGTGTAGCCGAGGACGAACCGCAGATCGATCTCCTTGGTGATGGCCATCGCCGGGCGGATCTTGTCCGGCGTCATGCAGACGCCGACGACGATCACGCGTGAGAACAGCGGTGCGCTGGCGATGATGCCGTCGATGATGCCCGGAACGCCGACGCACTCGAAGATCACCGGGCGCTTGGGTTTAACGCCCAGCGCCTCGGCGGCACGCCAGACGTGATGCCACGGGACGGGCAGGCGTGCGAGCTTCTCCATCGTCCCGACCGCGAGCCCCACCGCGTCGGGCACGGTCCTCAGGTAACCGCGGTCCCCGGCCGCGTCGTACGGCGAGCCTTGGCTCGGGTCGACTGTGACGTCAGCGCCGCACGCGGTCGCCAGCGCCCGCCGGCCGCGGGAGAAGTCGCTGGCCACGATCGCGCGGACGCCCTGCGCCTTGAGCATGGAGATGACGGCCAGACCGACGGGCCCGCAGCCGATCACGATCGCTGCGTCGCCCTTCTTGATCTCGGAGCGGCGGACGGCGTGATGGCCGACTGCCATCGGCTCGGTGAGAACACCTAGTTCGGGCGACAGGCCGTTCGGGAGCGCGAAGGTGAGCGACTCCTCGACCACGACCTGCTCGGCGTAACCGCCGGGCGCCGCGGCCGAGAGGCCGATGGGATGCAACTCCTCCCCGCGCCGGACGAGCGGCACCGCCACCACCGGCGTGCCGGTCGCCACCTTCTTGCGGCTCTTGGGCCCGTAGCCGGCGATCTCACCGCAGATCTCGTGACCGAAGACGATTCTTTGATTGGTCCGCATGAAGCCGTCGTAGCCAGCCTCAGCGAGCACGCCGGCCTGGTCGTCCGCGTGGTGGCGAGCGTGGAGGTCAGAGCCGCAGATGCCGCAGCCCGTCACGTTGACGACCGCCTGACCGACGCCAGGCTCGGGCGTCGGCAGGTCGATGACCTCCAGCTTCGTGTTCTCGCACGCGACGGCCTTCATGTCCTGACCTCGAACGGTACCCGGGTAGGATCCGCAGCGCGATGGACGAGGTCATTCCCGGCATCCGCCACTGGCAGGCACCGCACCCGAGCATCGGCGTCGACGTCAGCTCGTACCTGCTCGTTGACGCCGGGACGGCGATCGATCCGCTGCTGCCCGAGGGCGAGGACGTGAGCTGGCTCGATCATCGGGTCGAGCGCGTCGTGCTGACCGTCCGCCACCACATTCGCAGCGCCGCCGACTTCGGCGTCCCGATCCTCGTCCACACGTCAGGCCTCCACGAGTTCGAGGGCGGCGGCCTGCCCGTAGTCGGCTACGACGCCGGCGACGAGATCCTCCCCGGCGTGCGGGTCCTGCCCTTCGGCCGCATCTGCGCAGATGACGCGGTGCTGAAGATCGACCTCGGGCCGGGAGTGCTCGCCTTCGGCGACGGCCTCATCAACTACGGCGGCCTCGGTCACCCACCGGATCAGTACATCGGCGACGACCCCGAGGCGGTCAAGGCCCACATCGTCGAGGGCCTCGTGCCGCTGCTCGAGGAGGACTTCGACGTGCTCCTGTTCGCCCATGGCGCCCCGGTGCCGAGTGGGGGCAAGGAGATGCTGCGGAGGTTCGTCGAGGCCAAGCGCGGCTGAGCTCGCAGGCGCTCACCCGGCCCGCGCAGCGAGCCACTGCTCGAAGTCCGTGGCCACGATGCGCTGGTCGTGGACGCCTTCGGCCTCCTCAGAGGCGAGCCACACGATCGGCGGCCCCATGACCGCGGGATCGAGCAGCGCCGCCCGGCTCTCGGCCGGGACCTCGTCCGGGATCATCCCGGTAGCCGTGGCCCCGCCGGGCAGGAGGATGTTCACGCTCACCCGCCCTCCGGCCAGGTCGGCCGCCATCACGCGGGCCAGCGCCTCGACCGCGGCGCCCGACGGCCCGTAGGGCACGAAGCCCGCGCGGGTCATCGTCTGCTCATTCACCGAGATGACGACGACGCGCCCGCCGCCCGCCTCGAGCATCCGGGGGACCACGGCGCGGGCGACCAGGAACGACCCCGTGAGCTTCGTCTCGACGACGTCGCGGAATCCGTCCGGGGACACTTTCCAGAAGGGCTGGGGATCGGTGAGGAACCGCGGGTTGACCGTCCGCATCCCGATCCCGGCGTTGGCGACGAGCAGATTCAGGCCGCCCAGACGCTCATACGCCTCATCGACGCCGGCGTGCACCGACGCCTCGTCGCGCACGTCCATCCCGATTCCCACTGCGGTCGGCCCGAGCTCCCGGGCCGCAGCCTCGGCCCGTGGCCGCGCTCGGCCGGTGATCACCACCTCGGCGCCGGCGCTCGCGAGGGCGGCGGCCATCGCTCGGCCGAGGCCGCTCGTGCCTCCGGTGATGAGGACGCGGCGAGCGCTCAGATCAGGCATGCCGGCAAGCGTAGAGGCGGACGGTGGTCATCGCCGGCGGTCGTCCGGCACCTCCGGCGGCGGTCGTCCGGCACCACCGCGAAACTGTGCCGGTGCGGACCCGGGGTCACGATCCTTCGCGCTCAGTCGCGCCGCTGGTCGTGCTGGTCGCGCTCGCCTGCGCGGGGGTTGTCGTCCTTACCCGCGGTGGGGATGCCTTCTGGCTATGTCTCCCCGCGGCCCTGTTGGCCGCGGCATCGTCTCGGACTCGCCTCGGGTCAGCGCTCGGTGCCCTGACCGTGGTTGGGTTGACGGCCGCGCCGGCGGTTTTCTCGACGTATCTCCACCCGCTGCCCTCGCTCTCGCTCGCGCTACTTGTCCCGGCGGCCAGCGTGGCCGTGCTCATCGCCGTGCGGGAGCGATTGGAGCGCGAGCGGGACGCGCTGCGCGATTTCGCCCTCAGCGACCCGTTGACGGGGATCGCCAACCGCAGGTCGCTGCTGGCGCAGATCGACTACGAGATCGCCCGACACACGCGCGCGAACCTCAGCTTCTCGCTGTTGATGCTGGATCTCGACGGCTTCAAGGGTCTCAATGACCGCTACGGCCACGCCGCCGGGGACGATCTGCTGCGCGATGTGGCGTCAGCGATGAGAGACGCGATCCGGGCGCAGGACACGGTCGCGAGAATCGGCGGCGACGAGTTCTGCGTGCTGGCTCCGGAGACCGACTTCTCGGGCACCGAGCAACTCGAGGCACGGGTCGAGCAGGCGGTCGGCGATGTCACCGTCGGCGTCAAGGCGCTGCATGCGAGCAGCGGCGTCGCCGTGTTTCCCGATGACGGAATCTCCCCCGAGGCGCTGATGCAGGCCGCCGATCAGCGCCTGCTCAGCGCAAAGCGAGAGCGACATCACGATCGCGCTCACCGGCGGGCGGCCTGAACGGAAGTTCTACTCGGCGGACTCCAGGTCCGACTTGCGTGGACCGGCCGCCGCGTCCTTCAGATCCGGCTCGTCGGCCTTCGATGGTGCGGGACGGCCATCGGACGTGGCATCGGCCTGGTCACCGCCGCTGAGGTCGACGCCGCTCTCGGTCGCAGGCTCATCGGAACCGGTCGTCGTCCCGAGGACCGAGCTGCCGAGCTCCGGATCCTCCGCCTGCAACTCCGGCGGTGCATCGGATCCGCCCAGCTCCGCCGGAACCACACCCTCGTTGGCCCTGGCCGCCCACGGACCCTTCTCACGCGCTTCGTCTTCGCTGGGAGTCGATCCGCCGCGCTGCTCGGTCGGCTTGACGGCGTCACGCTGGTCATCGGTTTCGCCCATCAGATCCTCCTCTGCCCGGGGGTGGCCACCCCGCTTCTACCCGCTCCGCGATGGTGGCTAATCATTCCCCTGCCCCTGCAGGCCCGGGGCCACCGAGCTCCACAGCGTCACGTGCGGTCTCGGGCGTGCCCGCGGCGAGGTCGTACCCGCGCGTCCGGTGGAGATCGCCTGGGTCGCCTCCGGACTGGTGGCGAAGCGCTGTAGCGCGAGCGCCGCGGGGAGCGCCCGGCCGAAGCCGAGCGTGCTGGCGTGCCACATCTCGAGCATCGGTGTCCCCCGCACGTCGATCCGCGTCAGCGCTCGCCGGCGGAGTTCCTCGATCACGGTGTGCGCCAGCGTGAGCACGATCCCGTCGCCGGCCGCGGCGGCGGCGACGGCCGCCGCGTGGTTGGTGTAGGCGGCCACGTCGGCCGGGTCGATTCCGGTACGCGCGAACAGCAGTCCGGCTCCGGTGGTGGGATCAAGCTCCGGCGGCCCGAGCAGCCACCGCTGACCGGCCAGCTCCGCGGGCCCGAGATGCCGGCGGCCGGCGAGCGGGTGCCCGGGGGCGGCGACGACGATCAGGCGGCAGCGCAGGAACGGAACCGAGGCGATCGTCGCTGCCTTCTCGGGCGCGGGAGGGGGGCCCAGCGCAATGTCGGCGCGCCGATGCTCGAGCAGCTCCGCGATCGCGCCCCCGGAGACGGACTCGATCGCCACCTCCAGGGCGGAATCGCGCGCCGTGAACATGTCGACCAGCGGGGAGATGTGCTCAGCGACGACGTTGGTCACCGCCACCCGCATGTGGCGGGGCTGCCCGGGAGCACTGTGGACCGAGCGCCGGGCCTGTTCGGCGAGCCCGAGGATCTCGCTGGCCAGCGCCGCGAGGCGCCGTCCCCCGGCGGTCACCGCGATCCCGCGTCCCTCACGCACGAACAGCTCGTCGCCCAGTTCCTTACGCAGAGCGGCCACCGCCACCGACACCGCCGGTTCGGTGACGCCGAGCTCGGCGGCCGCCGCCTTGACCGATCCATGCCGTGCCACGAGCACGAATGACTGCAGCTGAGCAAGGGTCATGTGGCCTAAGCGATCACTTAACTCCGGTTGCAACATCGTACCGCCGCCTCCACAATGCTTGACATGAGGAGAGAGTTGGCAGCGGGGATCCCCCGTACGCTTGCGCTCGTGGTCATCGGGTGAGAGACCGGTTTGCAGGTTCCGGCACCCTTTGAATACGAGCGTGCGAGCAGCGTCGAACATGCCCTCGCGCTGCTCCGGGAACTCGGGCCGGAGGCGCGGATCCTGGCTGGCGGCCATTCGCTACTGCCGATGATGAAGCTCCGCTTGGCCGCTCCCGAGTACCTGATCGACATCGACGATCTGGCCGGCGAGCTCGGCTATGTGCGCGAGCAGGGCGACGAGATCCGAATCGGAGCCATGACCCTCCATCGCGAGCTGCTCGAATCGCCGTTGCTCGCCGAGCGGGCGGCCATCTTCACCGACGCCGAGCGCGTGATCGCCGACCCGGTGGTCCGCAACCGCGGGACGATCGGCGGCGCCCTGTGCCAGGCCGACCCCTCCGAGGACCTCAGCGCGGTGTGCGCGGCGGTCGACGCTCAGATGGTGATCTGCGGACCCGACGGCGAACGGGTGTTGGACATGCGCGAGTTCAACCGCGGGCCCTATCGGACGGCCGTCGAGTTCGACGAGCTGCTCGTCGAGATCCGGATTCCGAACCACGCCGGGTGCGGGAGCGCGTATGAGAAGGTCGATCGCCGGGTCGGCGACTGGGCCGTGGCCGCCGCAGGCGCCGCGGTGACGCTGGTCGACGGGGTGATCGCCCGTGGCTCGGTGGCGCTCGCCGCTGTCGGCGGCGGGGTGACCTGCGCCGAGGTGCAGGAGCATCTGGGAGCCCGCGAGCCGGACGACGAGCTGCTCATTGAAGCTGGGCGTTTGGCCGCGGAGGCGTGTTCCCCGGTTTCCGATCAGCGCGGGTCGGCCGAATACAAGCGGCACGTGGCCGGGGTGCTGAGCACCCGGGCGCTGCGCCGGGCCGTCGCCCGAGCGGGCGAGGCGCGGTGATGCAGGTGACGGTTACGGTCAATGGCGAGGAGCACACGCGTGAGGTGGAGTCGCGGCTGCTGCTGGTGCATTTTCTGCGCGACGAGCTCGGGCTGACCGGCACACACTGGGGTTGCGACACCTCCAATTGCGGGACGTGCGTGGTGCTGATGGACGGCTACCCGGTCAAGTCGTGCACCGTGCTCGCCGCCACCGCGGCCGGCCACGAGATCAGGACGGTCGAGGGACTCGAGGTCGACGGAGTGCTGGACCCCGTACAGGAGGGGTTCAAGCAGGAGCACGGGCTGCAATGCGGGTTCTGCACCTCGGGCATGATGCTCACCGCGCGAGCCCTGCTGGACCGCAGGCAGGGCGGGGCGCCGCTCACCGACGAGGAGATCCGGGAGGCGATCTCCGGCCAGATCTGTCGCTGCACGGGCTACGCGACGATCGTCCGCTCGATCCGCTGGGCGGCCGAGCACGCGACCGAGGAGGTTGCCAACTGATGCTGGACTCAGAGAAAGCCAGGAGGTGTAGATGACCATCGTTGTGGGTGCGTCAGGCGGTTGGACGATCGGGCTCGTGCTCGGGGTAGTGGTCGTGCTGGTCGCGGCGGCGATCGTGATCACGATCGTGGCCCTGGCCATGCGGATCGCCAAGCAGGCACGAACCGCAGTCGGGGGCGTGGAAAAGGTGCGTGAGCAGACCTCCGCGCTGGACGGGGTGGGTCAGATCAACGACTCCGGGGTCCGGATCCTGCACTCGGCTCGGGCGCTGCGAAAGGTTGCGGTGGGCCGCTGATGGTCACGCTTGCCGCTCTCTCAAACCACGGCGCGTGGGGCATCGCGCTGATCATCGGCCTGGTCGCAGCGCTGGCGGTCGCGGGACTCCTGCTCGTGCTGATCCGAACCGTCACCGACATTGACAAGTCGGCCGGCACGCTGCTCGAAGTCGCGGGCAAGGTCGCCGGCAACACCGTCAACATTCCTCAGCTACGGGCCACGGCTCCGGTGCTGGGGCTGATCGTGGAGGAAGCTGTGGTCCAGGATGGCTACATGAACGCACTCACCGACGGGTTCGGTGCCGCATGAGCTCCACCACCCTCACCATCCTGAGCGTGCTCCTGGCGCTGGTGATCGTCGCGGTGCTCGCCGGGGCGCTGATCGTGATCCGCACCAAGCTCGAGTCCACTTCCCGGACGTTGGCGACCCTGGCGACCGCGCTGGAGGGCGTCGAGTCCGAGCACCTGCAACCGCTGGAGTCTGCCGTCAAGGCGATCAACGCCCAGTTCGAGCTGATCGTGGGAGCGTTGCCGGGGATCGCCGCCAAGGCAGCGGTCGTGGCCGAGAGGAGGCCGCAATGATCCTCGAATGGATCGGCGACGCGGTCCTGCTGCTCGTCGTACTGCCGGTCGTCATCTACCTCCTGCGCGGGGTCCTGAACGCCGCCAACGGGATCGTCCCCAGCGTGACCAGGATCGCCGCCGCCGCCCGGGCGGGGTCCAGGGACCTCGATGCCGTGCCGCTTCTGCTGACCACCCAGGGCCAGGTGGCCAAGACGATCGAGGCGGCCGCCAACTACGGCGGCTCACTCGACGTGATCCTCGACGATGCCAAGGGAGCGTGAGCGATGCCTGCTGCTGGTGTGGTGATGGTCATCGCCGTAGTGGCGATCGTGACCGTGGTCGTGTTCTTTCTCGTGTCGACGATCCTCGCGCTGCGGGCGATCACCTCGGGCCTCGACGATGCGATCGCCGGCGTGGTGGAGATCATCGAGAAGAGCGCGCCGGTCAACGAGGTCGTGACGAACATCAACCAGAACCTCGATGCGGGCGTCGACCTGCTCGAGGGACTGCTGGTCAAGAAGGCGGACCTACGCGACGCCGTCGGCCTCGTCGACGGCCTGTATCCGGGCGCGGCGGCGCAGGGACTGCGCAACTTCCCCGACAGTCGCCAGATCAAGGCGCCGCGGATCGGTGAGGTGTACACGCGGGGCACGCTGACGCTGGCGCGTCTGGGCCGGGAGGCCCCGATCGCGGCTGCGTCGCCCAATGGGCCGGCGCTGCGCAACGCTATCTACGGAAGCCACGCCGCGCGGACGCTGTATTCCGACGTCCGCCACGACAAGCCCGAGCGCCTGCCGCGGTCGCCCGTCATCGGCGCTGACTCACCCGTTCAATACGACCCCGAGGAAGAGGTCGGCGGTCCCCGCAAGCGGTGGGGCGACGGATCCGGCGGATCAGGCGGATCAGTCACCCAGGAGAGGAGCTGAGTTGCAGACACCAGCACCATTCGAATATGAGCGCGCCACCAGCGTGGAGGGGGCGATGGCCTCGCTTCAACGGCTCGGGTCAGAGGCCCGCATCATCGCCGGAGGGCACAGCCTGCTGCCGATGATGAAGCTGCGCTTGGCCCAGCCCGAGCACCTGATCGACATCAACGACCTGATCGAGCTGTCCTATATCCGGCAGGTCGAGAACGAGATCCGGATCGGAGCGCTGACGCGGCACGTCGAGCTGCTGAAGTCGGAGCTACTGGCCCGGCACTTCCCTCTGTTCGCGGACGCCGAGCAGGTCATCGCCGACCCTGTGGTGCGCAACCGCGGGACGATCGGGGGCAGCCTCTGCCAGGCCGACGCGGCCGAGGACTTGAGTGCCGTGTGCTCAGCCGTCAAGGCCAAGGTGGTGATCCGGAGTGCTGACGGAGAGCGCGTCGTAGCGATGGACGAGTTCCACATCGGTCCCTACATGACCGCGGTCGGGGACGGCGAGATGCTCACCGAGATCCGGCTGCCGCTGCGCGCCGGCGGTGGCAGCGCCCACGAGAAGGTCGAGCGGCGGGCCGGAGACTGGGCGATCGCGGCCGCGTCGGCGGCGATCTGGATCGACGGGGGGACGATCGCCGATGTCGGTCTGGCGCTCAGCGCGGTCGGCCCCACGACCGTCCAAGTAGCGCGGGCCGAGGAGCTGCTGCGCGGCACCTCACCCTCGGAAGAGCTGTTCGCGCAGGCGGGGCAGATCGCCTCGGAGGACTGCTCGCCGTCGGCCGACGGCCGCGGTCCGGTCGACTACAAGCGCCATCTCGCCGGCGTGCTCGCCGGCCGGGCGCTCCGTCGCGCCACCACCCGAGCCCTGAGAGGAGAGGCGTAACCATGCAGGTGACGATCAATATCAACGGTCGCGAGGTCACGCGAGAGACCGAGCCGCGCCAGCTGCTGGTGCACTTCATCCGCGAGACACCCGGACTGACCGGAACCCACTGGGGCTGCGACACCTCCAACTGCGGCGCCTGCGTGGTCCTGATGGACGGGCAGCCGATCAAGTCGTGCACGACCCTGGCGGCGATGTGCGAGGGCCACGAGATCCGCACCGTCGAGGCGCTCGAGGTCGACGGGCAGCTTGACCCGGTGCAGCAGGGCTTCCACGAGCTGCACGCCCTGCACTGCGGGTTCTGCACGCCCGGGATGCTGATGACCAGCCGCGCGCTGCTCGACGAGAACCCCGACCCGACCGATCACGAGATCCGCACTGCGATCTCCGGCGCCATCTGCCGCTGCACCGGCTACAAGAACATCGTCGCCGCCGTGCGCTGGGCGGCCGAGCATGAAGCAGCGACGAGACAGGAGATCTAGACCATGGCCACGCTCGAGAACCTTCCCAGCCCCAGCCAGGAGCGGCCGATCGGCTTCGGGCGCCTCAAGCGCAAGGAGGATGCTCGCTTCATCCGCGGTCAGGGGACCTACCTGGACGACATCCGCCTCCCCGGGATGGTGCACGGCGCCGTCCTGCGCAGCCCCTACGCGCACGCCAAGATCCTCTCGATCGACACCTCGGCCGCGCTGGCGCACCCGGGCGTGGCGGCGGTGGTCACCGCCAAGGACCTCGAGACCCTGGGTCTGGCCTGGATGCCCACGATCTCCTACGACACGCAGGCTGTGCTGGCCGGCGACAAGGTCCGCTTCCAGGGCCAGGAGGTCGCCTTCGTGATCGCCACCGACGAGTACACGGCCCGCGACGCGCTGGCCCTGATCGACGTCGAGTACGAGCCGCTTCCCGCGGTCGTCAACGCCCGCAAGGCACTCGACCCCGACGCTCCGCTGATCCGTGACGACAAGGACGGGCAGCTCGACAACCTGGCCAGCCCGACCTGGGAGGCCGGCGACGAGGTGGCCACCGACCGCGCCTTCGCGGAGGCCGACACGATCGTCACCCGGGACATCATCTACCCCCGCTGCCATCCCGCCCCGCTCGAGACGTGCGGGATGATCGCCGACTTCAACCCCGAGACCGGCCAGCTCGACATCTACAACGGCAATCAGGCCCCCAACGTGCATCGCACCGTCTACGCGCACGTGGCCGGGCTGGCCGAGCACATGATCCGGATCCGCACCGGCGACATCGGCGGGGGCTTCGGCAACAAGGTGCCGGTGTACCCCGGATACGTGTGCGCGATCGCCGGATCGATCGTCGCCGGCGTTCCGGTCAAGTGGATCGAGGACCGCTCCGAGAACCTGATGTCCACGGGCTTCGCGCGTGACTACGTGATGCACGCCGACATGTGCGCCAAGGACGGCAAGATCACCGGCCTGCGCGTCGACGTGATCGCCGACCACGGAGCGTTTGACTCCACGGCCCAGCCGACCAAGTTCCCGGCCGGGTTCTTCCACATCTGCTGCGGGTCCTACGACCTGCAGGCCTCGCACGTAAAGGTCAAGGCCGTCTACACCAACAAGGCGCCCGGAGGGGTCGCCTACCGCTGCTCGTTCCGGATCACCGAGGCCGTGTATCTGGTGGAGCGGATGGTCAACGCGCTCGCGTTGGAGATGGGTGTCGACCAGATCGACCTGCGCATGCGCAGCTTCATCGCCCCCGAACAGTTCCCCTACGAGACGACCACCGGCTGGACGTATGACTCGGGCAACTACGCCGAGACGATGAAGGTGGCGATGGACATCGCCGGCTATGAGGACCTGCGGCGCGAGCAGGCGGAGAAGCGCCAGCGCGGCGAGCTGATGGGCATCGGCGTGTCGTTCTTCACCGAGGGCGTCGGCGCGGGCCCGCGCAAGCACATGGACATCCTCGGCATGTCGATGAACGACGGCGCCGACCTGCGCGTGCATCCTTCCGGCCGAGCGGTGGTCTCCATCAGCGCCCAGACCCAGGGGCAGGGGCACGAGACGACGTTCGCGCAGATCGTGGCCGAGGAGCTGGGCATCCCGCCGGAGAGCATCGAGGTGCGACACGGTGACACCGACCGCACCCCGTACGGCCTCGGCACCTACGGCAGCCGCTCCACTCCGGTGTCGGGCGCCGCGGTCGCCGTCGTCTCTCGCAAGGTCCGTGACAAGGCGCGGCTGATCGCGGCCACGATGCTCGAGACCCGTCCTGAGGATCTGGCGTGGGAGAAGGGCCGCTGGTACGTCAAGGGCGATCCCGAGCAGGGCGCGATGATCGAGCAGATCGCCGCCTACGCGTACAGCGGGGAGCCGATGCCCGAGGGCCTGGAGGGGGGTCTCGACGGCCAGGTGATCTACGACCCCCCCAACCTGACCTATCCCTACGGCGCCTACATCGCGGTCGTCGATATCGACCCCGACACCGCCCAGGTCACGGTGCGGCGCTTCATCGCCGTCGATGACTGCGGGGTGCGAATCAACCCGATGATCGTCGACGGCCAGATCCACGGCGGTCTGGCCGAAGGCGTCGGGATCGCGCTGATGGAGCTCATCAGCTTCGACGAGGAGGGCAACTGCCTGAACTCGTCGTTCATGGACTACCTGATACCCACCGCGCTCGAGTGCCCGGACTTCGAGCTCGGGGAGACGGTCACCCCGTGCCCGCACCATCCGCTCGGAGCCAAGGGCGTCGGCGAGTCGCCCAACGTCGGCTCGCCGCCGGCGATCGTCAACGCCGTGATCGACGCCCTGCACCAGACCCACGGAGTCGACCACATCGACATGCCGTGCAACCCGGCCCGGGTGTGGGCGGCGATGCAGGGCCGTCCCGAACCGCCGCAATGAGCCTGTCCGGGTCCAGCACCGGCGAAGCGAGCGACGAGATCGCGCATCTCGTTCCCGACGTGGAGACGCTCGCACGCCGGCTCGGGGCGGTCGACTACCTCGTCGACGAGGGGCTGGCCACGTCGATCTTCCTCAGCCTCCGTCTGCCCCAGCCGCTGCTGCTCGAGGGCGAGGCCGGGGTCGGCAAGACCGAGGCGGGAAAGTCCCTGGCCGCCGTGCTCGACACGCCGCTGGTGCGCCTTCAGTGCTACGAGGGGATCGACGCCGCCGAGGCGCTCTACGAGTGGAACTACCCCCGCCAACTGCTGGCCATCCGCCTCGCCGACGCGCGTGGCGCCGAGCTGCGCGAAGACGACCTGTTCGGTCAGGACTACCTGACGGCGCGGCCACTGCTGCGCGCACTGCAGCACCCCGGGCCGCGCCCCGCCGTGCTGCTGATCGACGAGATCGACCGGGCCGACGATGACTTCGAGGCCTTTCTGCTCGAACTGCTGGCGGAGGCGACGGTGACGATCCCGGAGCTCGGGACGATCCGGGCCACGCACCCGCCGGTGATCGTGCTCACCTCCAACCGCACGAGAGATCTGCACGATGCGGTCAAGCGGCGGTGCCTGTATCAGTGGATCGACTACCCGAGTGCCGAGCGCGAGGTCGACATCATCCGCCGGCGCGTGCAGGGCGCCTCGGCCACGCTCGCGGTGCAGGTGGCGGACGCCGTCTCGCGGATGCGGGACTCCGACGTGCAGAAGCCGCCCGGCATCGCCGAGGCGATCGACTGGCTGGCGGCGCTCGAGATCCTTGGCGTGCGCGAGCTCGATGTCCCGGCCGTGGATCGCACGCTGGGGTCGGTGCTGAAGTACCGCGAGGACCAGGAGGTGGTCCGGGCGGCCGGCCTGGCGAAGCTCACGGGCGCTGGCGGCTGAGCGCGATGCGGCCGCCGACGACATTCGGGGTGGAAACGGTGCAGCTCGATCTGCCGGCCCTGGTCGGGGCGTTCGGTCGCCGGCTGCATGAGGCGGGCGTGCCTGTGACCGCCGAGCGATCGGCCCGGTTTGCCGAGGCGCTTTCGCTGGCGAAGCCGGTTGCGCGCCGGCGCCTCTACTGGACGGCGCGGGCGGTGTTCGTCTCCGATCACGCGCAGGTCAAGGCCTTCGATGCCGTGTTCACCGAGGTGTTCGGTGTTGGCGGGCGTCCGGCGACGATCCCGCCCGAGGACGCTCGCCAGGTCCCGACGCCCCGCGACCACCGGCCGCAGGTCGATCGTCCTCCCGCGCCCGGGGAAGTGCAGCCACCGGAGCTGTGGTCGGCCGGCTCCTCCCCGGCCCCGGGCCGGCGGCGTGAGACGTTGGACGAGCGCGCGGTGCCCGTCCCGACCGTGGCCAGCGACGAGGAGGTCATCAGGGACAAGCGCTTCGACGCGCTGGAGCCCGACGAGCTGACCGCGCTCTACCGGCTGATGGCCGAGCTGGCGCTGGCGACGCCGCGGCGACTAACCCGCCGCGCGGAACCGTTCCGGCACGGAACCCGGATCGATATGCGGCGCACACTGCGCGCGAGCCTGCGCACGGGAGGCGACCCGATCCGCCTGGCCCGCCGGCGGCGGCGGACGGTTCCCCGGCGGATCGTCCTGCTTTGCGACATCTCGGGCTCGATGGAACCCTATGCCCGCGCCTACCTGCAGTTCCTGACCTGCGCTGCCGGTGCGGGACCGCGCGCGGAGGCGTTCGTGTTCGCGACGCGGTTGACGCGTCTCACCCGGGCCCTGCACTCGCGGAACCCCGAGCGCGCGATTCAGCAGGCCGCCGCCACCGCCCCGGACTGGTCAAGCGGGACGCGGATCGGCGAGGCGCTCAAGACCTTCAACGACCGTCACGGGCGGCGCGGGATGGCGCGCGGCGCAGTGGTCGTGATCCTGTCCGACGGCTGGGAGCGGGGCGACCCGAGCCTGGTCGGAAGGGAGATGGAGCGGCTGGCGCGGCTGGCCTACCGGATCGTCTGGGTCAACCCCCGCGCTGCCGCCAGCGGCTTCTCCCCCCAGGCCGGCGGGATGGTCGCCGCGCTCCCCCACTGCGATGCGCTGCTCAGCGGACACAGCCTGGCGGCGCTGCACGAGGTCGTCGAGGCGATCGGCGCCGACCGCCGGCGCGACGCCGTGCCCGGGACGAGCTGGCGGCCGCCCTCTCCCGCGGCGGTCGATGAGGATGACGGGGAGGCCTGGGCCAGCGCCACGCCGGTCGCGGGCAGCTCGGTGGCCATGCCGAGCGGCTATGGACCAAGCCGCGGCAAGACGACTCCGGGATGGGGCAGCGGATGAGCACCTCCGCCCCGGGTCCCCAGAAGATCTGCATCTACCCAGGATGCGAGCGGCCCGCTGTCCCGCCGCATTTGCTCGGCGGTCCGCAGCCGAGCTTCTGCGATCTGGAGGACCACAACGCGCTGACCGCTCATCAGGAGCGCCAGCGTCGCGCGAATGCCGGAGCCGAATCTGAGACGAGCAACAGCCAGTGAGACCGATGACGAGGAGGTTGTAGACGATGGCCAATGAGGCGTATCGGGCGGTGTTCCTGCGGGTCCACCCGACCGGAAAGATGGTGCTCAGTCTGACCACCGAGGCCGACGGCCACGAGGGCGACTACGCGCAACTTGTGGCCGAAGAGCTCGGCGTGCCGCCGCTCGACGTCAAGGTCGTGCCCGCCGACACCGATCGCTTCGGCACCGGCCACGGGTTCAACACGAGCCCGTCCGGCGGAACCTCGGCGGCGGTCACCAGCGCGACGAGCAAGATCCTGACCAAGGCCCGGTTGCTGGCCGGGGCCGCGCTCGATACCTCCGCCGACGCGCTCAAGTGGGAGGACGGCGCGTTTGTCGGCACCGGAAGCGACGCACCGCCGAGGACGATTGCCGACCTCGCGATGTACGCCCACGGCACTGGGGCGCTGCCGCCAGGAGTCGAGGGCGGGCTCGACGCCCAGGCCGTCTACCGGGACTGACCGCGTGCCTCAGACCGCAGATAGCCGTCCGTCGACGAACACCTCGACCTCGTCGGCCACCTTCAGGGTCCCGAACAGCGCGGTGTACGGCTTCATCCCCCAGGCGGTCTGCTTCACCACCGCGCTCCCGGCCAGCACGCCGTCGTCGTCCAGCGTCAGCGTGAACGCGATCGGATTGGTCCCCCCCGCCAGCTCCAGATCGCCGTCGATGCTCAGCCGTCCCTCCCCATCCGGCTGGGCCGAGCGCGACCGGAAGGCGATAGTCGCGCCCTTCAGGACCTCCTCGTCGATCGTCTGGTCGATGCCGGAGCGCTCCTCCTGGCCGAGCGACTGGATGCCGCCGGTCGCCTCCTTGACGCGCAGCGAGCGTGCGTCCGCCGTGAGCTCGAGCACGGTCTGCCGCGGATCGGCGCCGATCTCGACGGTCGCGCCCCAGGCGCCAACCTCGATCAGGAGGTCGTGTCCGACCTTGGCGATTGCCCCGCGCCGGCCGGTGCGCACCGAAAGCGTGCCGTTCTGTGGTCCCAGCGAGTACGTGCCCGGCTCGATTGACATACGACGATCCACCCTCTCTCTACCGACAGCAGTGCGGCAGAACATACAAGCCAAAGGAGCCCCGGAACATGGTTGACCTCGAGCATCCATTCACCATGCCCAAGCCCGTCGACGAGACGTGGGACGCGATCCTCGATCTCGAGCGTCTGGTCCCCTGCGTCGAGGGCGGCTCCGTGCTCGAGAAGACCGGACCGGAGTCGGTCAAGGCGCAGATCAAGGTCAAGATGGGAGCCATGTCGATGAAGTTCACCGGCACGGTCAGCGTGATCGAGCAGGACGCCGAGAACCACCGCGCGGTGATGCAGGTCAAGTCCCGGGAGGCCGGCGGCCAGGGCCATGCCAATGCCGACGTGGTGTTCACGCTGGCCGATGGCGGCGGGACCGTTCACACCAAGGCCCAGATCACCGGCAAGGCCGCGTCGATGGGCGAGGGTGTCGTCCAGACCGTGCTCGACGCTCTGATCAAGGACTTCACCCAAAAGCTGGAGACGATTTGAGGCCCCCGGTGACGCGGATTCGAAAAATGCGAGCCGCGCTGGAGGAGGAGATCCCCGTCGATGGCGGCACGGCGGTCCAGGAGAGCGTTGACCGGCCGGTGTTCCGGGGCAACGGCGATTACAACTACGTGTGCGTCTCGTGCGGGAGCCTGCTCGCCGTTGGGATGGACCCGCAGTTCATGACCCGGCGAGTCCGGGTCCGCTGCGCCCGCTGCCGGACCGTGAACATCTCCGCCCAGCTGCCGGTGCAGGCGGCCCGCCGGCCACGGCGGGGGGCCTGAGGCGATGGCCGCGCAGCCGCAGCCGCAGCCGCAGCCGCAGCCGCAGCCGAATGCGATCGGCTTCGGATCACTGCGTCGCAAGGAGGACGATCGGTTCATCCGCGGGCAGGGCCGCTACGTGGACGACGTGCAGCTCCCCGGGATGCTGCACGGGGCGGTGCTGCGCAGCCCGCTCGCTCACGCCCGGATCGTCTCGATCGATGCTTCGGCGGCGCTCGCGCATCCCAAGGTCCACGCGATCATCACCGGCAAGGACCTCGAGGCCCGCGGGATGGCGTGGATGCCGACGATGTCGGACGATGTCCAGGCCGTGCTGGCGACCGACAAGGTCCGCTTCCAGGGTCAGGAGGTGGCGTTCGTGATCGCCGACGATCACTACTCGGCCCGTGATGCACTCGAGCTGATCGAGGTCGACTACGACCCGCTGCCGGCGATCGTCGACCCGCGCCGGGCCCTGGATCCGCAGGCGCCGGTGATCCGCGACGACAAGCCCGGGCGCGCGGATAACCACATCTTCGACTGGGAATCGGGCGACCGCGAGCAGACCGATGCGGTTTTCGCCGGCGCCGACGTGGTCGTCGAGCAGGAGATGGTGTTCCCACGCTCGCACCCGGCGCCGATGGAGACCTGCGGGGCCGTCGCCGACTTCGACCGGGTCAGCGGCAAGCTGACGCTTTGGTGCACGACCCAAGCTCCCCACGCCCACCGCACCCTCTACGCCATGATCTCAGGGCTGCCCGAGCACAAGATCCGGGTGATCTCGCCCGACATCGGCGGCGGCTTCGGCAACAAGGTGCCCGTTTACCCCGGCTACGTCTGCGCCATCGTCGGCGCGATGGTTACAAACCGACCGGTGAAGTGGATGGAGGACCGCTCGGAGAACCTGATGTCGACCGGCTTCGCCCGGGACTACACGATGAAGGGGGCAATCGCGGCGAGCGCCGACGGGCGCATCCTCGGCGTCCGCGTCGACGTGCTGGCCGATCACGGCGCGTTCAACTCCACCGCGCAGCCGACCCGCTATCCCGCCGGGTTCTTCCACGTGTTCACCGGCTCCTACGACCTGGAGGCCGCCCACTGCCACGTTCGCGGCGTCTACACCAACAAGGCCCCCGGCGGTGTGGCGTACGCGTGCTCGTTCCGCATCGCCGAGGCCGTCTATCTGGTCGAGCGACTGGTCGACATCCTCGCGCGCGAGCTGGAGGTCGACTCCGCCCAACTGCGGCTGCAGAACCTGATCGCCCCCGAGCAGTTCCCCTACACGTGCCGGACCGGCTGGGTGTACGACTCGGGCGACTACGCGAAAACCCTGCGCAAGGCGCTGGAGGTGTCCGGGTATGAGGAGCTGCGCCGCGAGCAGGAGCGCCGGCGCGCGCGCGGCGAGCTGATGGGCATCGGCGTGGCGTTCTTCACCGAGGCCGTCGGGGCCGGCCCCCGCAAGCACATGGACATCATCGGCCTGGGCATGAATGACGGCGCCTCGCTGCGTCTGTCGCCCACCGGCAAGGCGCAGCTGGCGATCAGCGTGCAGAGCCAGGGCCAGGGCCACGAAACGACGTTCGCGCAGATCGTCTCGGCGGAGCTGGGGATCGTGCCCGACGACGTCGACGTCATCCACGGAGACACCGACACCACGCCCTACGGACTGGGCACCTACGGGTCGCGCTCGACCGCGGTCAGCGGAGCGGCGACGGCGCTGGTGGCGCGCAAGGTGCGTGACAAGGCGCGGATCGTCGCCTCGGCGATGCTCGAGGTCTCCCCTGACG
>DATCPD010000075.1:0-17051 GCA_036564325.1 Solirubrobacteraceae bacterium
GCTCGGGGCAAATCCAGGCACAGCAAGTCGCAGCGATCATCACCCATCACTTCATCCTAACGATCATTGGGCTGACTTAGCGGGTGCCTGGTGTTCACCGACCGGGCCTCCAAGCCTCAAGCCCATGTGCTGAGCAGGAACGCGAGGTCAGTGACGAACAGGAGGATCGTGATGTCGTTGAGCAGCGCGGTGCCGGAGAAGCCGGGAGCGAGTTGGACGATTCCCCAGAGGATGAACGCGCTCACGAGGATCGAGCGGGTAACGAGCTCGCGGCGGTTTCGGTGATGAGCCAACGCATAGGCGAGATAGGCGCTCGCCGCGAGAAACAGCGTCACGCCCTCCAGGACTCCTAGATCCAAACCGACGCGCACCACTCGAGAGAAGATCGTCAACACCCCGGCGGCGGCGCTCGCCGCGATCAACACGGCGGCACATCGTCCTAGCGCCGGTCGGCGCACCTTGACCGGCGGCCAGTGGGGACCGACGCCCCGCGGCTCGTCTCCGCCGGGGGCGGAGTGTTCGTTTCCGAGTTCTTCTCAAGAACTCGTGTCCGGTGCCACGCTGGCAGCGTCTCTCAGGAGCCGCTCTTGTAGTGGTCGGCGTTGATCTTCGTGTAGTTCTTCCACTCGTCCGGAAGCTGGTCTTCAGCGAAGATCGCGTCGACTGGACAAGCCTCGACGCAGGCGTCGCAGTCGATGCATTCCTCCGGGTCGATGAACAGCATCTCGAACTTGTCGTAATCGGGTTCATCCGGAGTCGGATGGATGCAGTCGACGGGGCAGACCTCCACGCAGGAATTGTCCTTGGTCCCGATGCACGGCTCGGCGATCACGTAGGTCAATATCACTCGCCTCCAGCGAGCATCTGTTCGAGGATCGGAGCGGCAAGTTCCGGTGCGGTGACGGTCAGGAGGAGCTCGCGGTCGGCCGTATCGACGCTCATAGTCATGAATGGGCAGCACTCCCGCTCTGCGGCGACCAAACGCTCAAGTTCGCGACGGACGCCCGGCAAGTTCTGCAGCTCGATCCGCACCCCATCCCGGATGGAGGTGCGACTGATCAGCGCCCGCGCGAGCAGCGCGTGCCAGTCGGCCTTGCGGTCGCCTGCCGCGTCGGCCGTGAGCGAGCAGGCGATCGGTAGTGACGGGGGCGTAGCTGTCATGCCTCGAAGTGTCATCCTTCAACCCAACTTGAAGTCAAGCACGCAAGGAGCAGAGATGGCCGAGGGCACTGCGGCACTGACGATCGGCGAGGTCGCTCGCCAGGTGGGGATGCGGACCTCGCGAATCCGCTACTACGAATCCGTCGGCGTGCTGCCCGCCCCCGAGCGCGTATCAGGAATGCGCCGCTACACCCCCGACGCCGTTCGGCGGCTGGGAATCATCGACATCGCCCAGCGCGTCGGGTTCACACTCGACGAGATCCGCGAGCTATTGAGCACCGAACACGGAACCGCGCACGAGCAGCTACAGCGGCTGGCGAAGCGCAAACTGCCCGACGTCGACGAACTCATCCAACGCGCGACCGCGGTACGGCGTTGGCTTGAGATGACCAGCCATTGTGACTGCGAGACGCTCGACGCCTGCAGCCTGTTCGACGACCGGGTCCTGAGCCTCGATAGCACGGAGCCCCGGCGACCTGGCGCATGGTCGTCATCGACCCGCACTCGATGGCGCCGTCCGTCCAGGGTTAGCTCCATCAGCGACGCGCGGCTCGGCCCGCGGGTGGTTGACGATCGCGACCCCGAGGATTACAAGCGCAATACCGAGTGTCGCGTCGAGGCCGGGGAGCTTGGTGAGGACGGCTTGGACGACGACCGCGACCGCCGGGACGAGGAACGTCCACGCGTACACGCGCGTGGAGGGCCAACGGCTCAGCGCAGCGTTGAAGCCGAGGTAGACCAGGACCTGCCCGCCGATGATCAGGTAGAGGAACTGGCCGATCAGCGCGGGCCGGCTCCAGTCGGTAGATCCGCCTGCCAGCAGCACGAGCGGGATCAGTGGGAGGCCGCCCGCGAGGAACTGTGCTGCGGTGATCCCGGCGATGTCGAGGCCGGGCTCACGCTGAGTCAGGGCACGCATCGCTAACCCGCCACCGGCCCATCCGACCGCGCCTAGCAACGCCAGCGCGAACCCGATCGCCAGCCCGGAGCCATGGGCGATGTTGCCGGGGTCCGAAAACACCACGACCAAGACACCGCCGAACCCGATCACGAGACCTGCGGCTCGTAGGCGGGTGAGCGGCTCGGCGAGGACAAGCCGGGCGATCACTGCCACGAAGAATGGTGACGAGTTGGCCAGCACGGCCGCGACCGCCCCGCCGGCCCGGGCGGTCCCCACGCTGATGCCGACCTGCGTGAGCGTGGTGTTGCCGAACCCGATCGCCGACGAGCCATCAGCCCTGGTCTCGCCCGGGGCCTTCCGATGGGCCGTGGAGGAATCGAACCTCCAACCTTGGGATAAGAGTCGCCCATTTGCAGGGCTTTTACGGCAGATACAGGCGTCTGAGTGCAGTTAGGTGAGGTTGGAGCAGGTCAGAATTGCTGCGTTCGGGACATGGTTCGGGACACCATTTCGGTTGACAGCGCGAGCTAGCCGTGTAGCCAACGAGTAGGTCGGTGCCCGAAGAGCACCTCAGACGCGCTGATCGCCGAAAGCGAGAGTGCTCGCTTCGTCGAATGGCGGCACTCTCCCGTCCGGCCACGGCGCTGTGGCTCTTTTGAGTCCTCGTCAGACGCGGCCCGGTCGTTCTTTATTCGTAGGATGCGGAGTCGTGGCAGCGCTACTACTACGCGTTCAGCAAGCTGGCCGAGCCGGATGACGCCCAGCGATCCATCACCCGCGCGGGCGTAATGGGCGACCACCTCATCGTCCTTCACTCTGCGGTGCGGGCCTGCGCGGGCTACAGCCGCCACGACGCTCCCTCGATTCTGTTGGACGGCTCATCGATGGCGCCCGACACGGAGCACGGCCGCGCGATCACCGCGCAGCTGACGCGCCGCCACGGAACACTCGAGGAGGCGATCGCTGCGGCGGTCTTTGCGCTTGGCGCCGCGGGGTTGTCCAAAAGCATCCGCCGCCAGGCGCGCGTGGCGTGCGAGGACTACTTCTACAGCCGGCTCGACCTGACGCCGAGCCACGAGTTAGGTGGACGGAGAGAGATCGTCGAAACGCTCGAGCTGATGCCCGAGCCGATGTACCGGGCACTGGAGGACATCGTCGGCCTTGTCGTGGACGGCGAATACGACGAGCTCCGCGTCGCGTCTGGCGATCGGCTCAGAGTCGAGGACCTGCGCCGCCGGGTCGAGGACGACTGCCCCGAGTCGCTGGTGCTGCCGCCGCGCGAGAGCTACCAGGTCGAGGCGATCGCCAAGTCCGACGATCCGGACCTGCCGGGCTGGGCCTACTTCCTCGACCTGTGGACCGAGACCGGCCCGGCACGCCTGCACATCGAGGGTGAGCTCGAGGAGTCGGGCGAACGGTTCACGGCGACGCTGAACGACATCCTGCCCTGATCCACCGCCGTCCGGCGCCCCTTTCGCTCGTCGAGTCCGTGATGGACGGGCTCGACGGACTGAGGCTCCGCAAGGCGAGGGCCGTCCTCCAGAGAGCCTCCCACACCGCACCTCGAGCGTCGATTGGCAGGGTTCGAGTCACTTCCGCGGAGTATCGAGCTGGGCGGGCCGGCGTGTGAGGTCTGGACAGGCGCCGCGCAACAAGGGGGGTCGGCTGCGGGCCCGTTAAACGCGGAAAGCCCACCCGTAGGTGGACTCTCGGCCATCAGAAGATCAGGCTGCTTTCGCGGGAAGGGGACGTTCAGATGAAGGTCTCGCCCTCTGGTTGCCCTCGCTATCTGACCCTGCCAGCCTAGCGCACCCGCCTCCGAGCATCGCCTCTGGCGCGACACCCGACGTGGCCGCATCACCGCTGGCGCACCAGCGACCCCAGGGCCACCCAAAATACTCGACAGCCTGTCTGCATCGAGCTTTCGGGCAGCGGTCGGCTCATCTGCACGAGCCCCGAACCGCCGGCTGAGGCCACCTCCGTCAGCGTCCGCGGCTGGCCGCGCTTTTCGCCAAAAGACACGCATCTCGCCATCGTGCCGGCAGCGGGCCTCGAGTGAAGCGATCGCGCCGCCAGCGCCCGCTCGGCTGAAGTAGGCGGCACAGCGTCGTCGCCGACTCGATCGTGAGCTCAGCGCGGTCGCGAGGAGCAAAGCGGTCGTCCGCGTCGAGGCTGAGCGATGGCTGCTGATCGGCGGAGCCGAGTGCGCGCTCGCGCGACTTACTCCTTGTTCGGCAGCAGCTCGAGCAGCCCGGAGAACAGCGGGGTGATGAGGCGCGAATGCGGATAGACGCGGTACGTGTTGTAGACCGCGCCGTCCCGCATTGCGAACACGCTCCACCCCGCGCTCACGGACACAGCCGACTCGAGGTCCGGTGCCCCGACGTCCTCGCGGTAGTCGCGCAGCCACTGCGGCGCCTCGCGCAGCAGCTGCCCTATGTCGAACTCTTCTCGGACGCTGCCGGACATCTCCTCCCGGCGGGACGCGTAGCCGTAGTCGAACAGGAAGTCGCCGGGGTGCGCCGACACGTGCGGCACCGTCCACCCGCGACGCCTCTTGTACGCGACGAGCTTCTCGAGCGGCGCGTGCGACATGCAGAGCAGCGTGACGTCGCGATCGTTCAGATGGTCGACCACGCCGCCCAGCCCGTCGGCGAGCGACGAGCAGCCCGGGCACGCAACCGCCCAGTCCTCCCCGAACATCAGGTGGTAGATGAGCAGCTGCGAGCGCCCCTCGAACAGCTCGGGCAACGAATTCGGCCCGTCCTCGGTTGCGAACCTGTACTCCTTCTCGACCGGTACCCAGGGCAGTTCGCGCCGCTGCTCCTCGATGTGCTTGGCGTGCTCTTCCAGTTCTCGCTCGGCGCCTAGCAGCTCCTTGCGCGCCGTCTGCCATTCCTGCTCCGTCCCGACCTTCATCGGACCTCCTTGGGGTTGACCTCGTCCTGGTTGTAACGGTCCGACGGCGGAAAACTCATCGGTAGGCCGAAGGCCTCGAACAGATCCGGTCGGCTCCAGTCGACGACCTCGACGACTTGCCCCTCCTCGACACGCAGCACCGCGAGCGCGAGCGGACGGTAGCGCGCCTCGCCGGGCGCGCGCAGGTAGATCGCCACCGCCGGCTGCAGGTTCGCCCGCGCCGCCACGAACAGGTGCTCACCGGGAGCGGCGTGCTTCTCGCTGCCGCGCCTGAACGCGTCGAGCCCGTCGTACCAGAGCGAGCGCGGCGGGAACGAGAACCGCGCGTCCTCGCGGACGAGCGCGGCCAGCGCCGCGAAGTCCCGGCGCTCGAGCGCCTCGACATACCGCCGGGCGAGCTCCCGCTGCTCCGCCGGAGAGCCCGAGCGCGGCCACTCGTCGCGCCGCGAAGGCAGGCGCTCGCGCAGCCGATCGCGTGCCCGCTGCAGCCCGCTGTTGACGGCCGGCACGCTCGTGCCGAGCAGCTTCGCCGTCTCGCGCGCCGAGAACCCAGCCACGTCGCGCAGGATCAGCGCCGCCCGCTGCCGCGGCGGCAGGTGCTGGATCGCTGCCACGAACGCGATCTCGAGCGTCTCGCGCGCGACCGCCGCCTCGTGCGGGTCCACCAACTGATCGGGATACGGCTCGAGCCAGCGCACGTCGGCGGCGATCGGCGGGACGTCACCCTCGGGATCGGCCGCGGGCGCGACGTCAACCGGCAGCACCCGCGGGCCGCGCGGTGCCACATGGTCGAGGCACGCGTTCGTCGCGATGCGATATAGCCAGGCGCGGAACGACCACTGCCCCTCGCGCTTGAACCGCGCCCGTGCCCGCCAGGCGCGCGCGAACGTCTCCTGCACAAGGTCCTCCGAATCCTCGAACGACCCGACGATGCGGTAGCAGTGCGCACGCAGCTCGCGCCGATGGCGTTCGAAAAGCGCTGAGAAGGTTGTCTCATCGGTGTCCATCGCAAACTGAGACCGCGCTCTCCCACGCTTCTCATCGGCTCACGTCACCTGGTACACCGGCCCGTCGCCGCTCTCGGGCAGCTTCGGGCGCCGGCCCTCGGCCGTAATCGACCGGCACTGCACGCAGTTGGTGTAGTTTGACGATCAGGTCGACGGGCTCCTCCACCGGCGCGTTCCCCCGGTCTTGCCTGATCGCAGCGGCCGCATCGTGGCCGAAACAGGAGTCAGGTGGCGGCGTCAGCAGCCGTCGCTCGGCCTCGACGCGGACGACGGCTTCGCTCCTCGCGACGGTGCTGAGCCCACGATCGAGTCGGCGACATAGGAGGCGCCACGATCCGGCGCTCCGAGTCCGAGATCGGGCGAGTGCTCTCGGACCCCGAACCGCGCGTCCGCTTCGATCACGATGGGCCGTGGAGGAATCGAACCTCCAACCTTGGGATTAAGAGTCCCCTGCTCTGCCAATTGAGCTAACGGCCCGTGAAGTCGGTCGATGTTACCCACCGGCCGTTCGCTGTGACCCGTGAACCAGCCGCGGGCCAGGGCCCTGCGGCGCTCAGCAGCCCTGGGCGATCTGGGGGTTGGTCTTGGCCTGCTGGAGCGCCTGATTCAGGGTCAGGCGGGTGGCCTTCGGTACGAGGCTGACCGCCTTGGCCGCGGCCAGGTCACCCTTGCGGGTCTGCTTGGCAGCGTAGGCGTTCGCGGCGAGGCACTGATAGCCGTGCGAGGTGGTGGGATCAGCCAGGGTCTCGAGTTCCCAGGCCGTCGCGGCGCCGGCGTAGTTGCCGAGGAGGGAGTAGGCCCGGGCAGCCAGGATCGCGGTCGTTGAGTCGGGGTGTTTGGTGAGCTTCAGGTAGTGCTGCCACGCGTCGATCTCGCCGACGAACTCCTTCTTGCCCGCTGCCGTCACGGCGCCGGTGGTGGCGTCGAAATTCTGCTTGGCGGCAGAGTCGCGGGCCTGGATCAGGGCAATCCACGCCTGGGGATCGGTGGGGCGCAGCTGCGTCGCGCGGAGTGCGGTCTTCTCGGCCTGACTGACGACCGGCTTGCTGCTGCTCGACCCGTTGCCGGTGAACGAATTCAACAGACCGCCGAAGCCGTTGCCGGCGCCGACCCCGAACAGGACCAGCCCGCCGCCCATGAGGAGGGCGAGGCCGAGGTAAACGGCTTGGACGGTGCGGCGGCGGCCGCGACTGCGGAGGTCGAAGAGCATGGGTTAGGTTGCGTCGAGCTCGTCGCCGGTCCGCGACAGTTCTTCGGCAGCGCGCGCAGCCGCGCGACGATCGGCGATCTTGAGCATCACGATACTGGCCAGAAAGAGCACTACGAGCGGGGCCATCTCAAGACCTGTGGTTACCGGATCAGCCCCGGGCATGGCCGCGGCGATCACGGCCATGATGACCGTAGCGTAGCGCCAGTTACGCGTCAGGGTGCTCGCGCTGATCGCGCCGGTTCGCTGGAGCGCGAGCAGCCCGATCGGAACCTGGAAGGCCAATCCGATCCCGAGCATGGTGAGCACCTCGAACGAGTAGTAGGTCTTGGCCTGCACGAGGATGTCGAAGTTCTGGCTGTTGTAGCCCTGGAGGAACCGGACCGCCGGGGGCAGCACGATCTCGTAGGCGAAGAGGACCCCGGCGATGAACAGGAGCGGAGCGACGATCATCATCGGGAGGGCGAGTCTTCGCTCATGGGGACTGAGCGCCGGTATCACGAACGCGTAGCCCTCGTAGATCAACACCGGCAGCGCGAACAACAGCGCGAAATAGAACGCGACCGTGAGGGAGACGGTGAACGGTTCGCCGATCCCGATGGTGATCGGCAATCGCTTGGGTACGGACTGCGGGAGCGACTTAGCGGCCGCGGCGGCGTGCGAGGCGGCCGAATTGAACAGCTGGCGGTCGTGCGCGCTCTGAGAGGTGGAACCCGCCAGGCGGCGGAGGTCTCCCGCCAATGCCGAGAAATTGCGCGCCGCCCGGACCGAATCGTCGGTCAGTCCGGACAGATGGTTGGCGCTGGTCTTGGGAGCGGAGGAGGGCAGCGCCCGGTTGAGCACGTTCAGCAGCGCGTGGTTCTGCCAGAAGCAGCCCGCAAACGCGATCGCCAGGGCGACCGCGCAGATGATCAACCGCGAGCGGAGCTCGTCCAGGTGATCGACAACGCTCAGGCGATCCTCATGCCCGATGGGCCACATGACCTTCGGCATGGCGGGCCCAGCCGTCCCGGCGCGCTACGAGCGACGCTCTGCTGGAACCTCGGTGGAGCCAGTCGCCGGAACTGTCGCCGATTCGGGCGGCGCGGCGGCCGTCGGCTCGCCGGAGCCGGATAGCGGCGTCGTGCCGGCCCGTGGCAGCTCCGGGCGCTCGGGCTCGTCCTCGTCCTTGGAATCGCCCGTGATCGAGTCCTTGAACTCGCGCAGTCCGTCGCCAAGTGACCGGCCGAGGCCGGGGAGGCGCTTCGGACCGAAGATCAACAGAACGATCACCAGAACGACGATCAGATCAGTGGTGGGGTTTCGGAACATTCCTGGGCCTCCGGACGGGTGGGGCAAAGGGTAGCGGCCGGAGCCCCCGTTCGGTGACAGATCGCACTCAAGTCAGTCGGGAACACCGCCGATAGATCCATTGTCGAGGACACAGCCATGAACCCCAGACGAGAACAGCAGCCATCCCACAAGCCAGACCGCCACTCGGTTCGCCGGATCGTTCTTCCCAGTGGCCGCTGCATCGAGGTCGTGCGCTTTCACGAGGACGAGCACCGGACCCGTGGTCTGCACGTCTGCGCCGAGTGTGAGTCGCCGCTTGTGCAGCCGATCGCCTGGGCCGAGGCCAGCGGGCAGCGTTGGGATCTGACTCTCGCATGCCCGAACTGCGGCTGGAGCGAAACGGGAACGTTCTCCCGCGAGCAGATCGACCGGCTCGAGGAACACCTGGACGACGGTCTGGCCGAGATGCTCGACGATCTCCAGCGGTTGACCCAAGCGAACATGACCCTGGAACTCGAGCGGTTCTCCGCGGCACTCCAGGCCGATCTGATCCTCCCCGAGGATTTCTAGCCGCTCCACGATTTTGAGGCCGCTTCGCCGCTAGGCGTAGCGTTGGACGACGCCGTCGGCCACGAGCCCGAGTGCGACGCGCTGGCGATCTGACATCGCCGGCAGCACCGTCTTCGCACCGCCCACCAGCTCGAGCGCCTGTCGCCTGGCCACATCGAGGGCTCCGGTCGCTGCGATCTGCTCGCAGACCACGCGCGCCTGATCGGCGCTTTGCACCGTACGAAGATCGATCGCGGCCAGGCCGGGGTCGCGCTCCCGAGCCACGATCAGCGGCAGCGTGACGGTGCCATCGAGCAGGTCGGCCCCCTGTGGCTTGCCGGTGCGCTCCGGAGGGCCGGACACGTCGAGCACGTCATCCAGGATCTGGAAAGCCAGACCGATGCGTTCGCCGAACGCGCCCAGGCCGGTGGCATCGCCCCCGCCGGCGAGAGCCCCGAGCTCACAGGCCGCACGGAACAGGACCGCGGTCTTCAGCCGGCAGCGCTCGAGGTAGCGCTCGCGCGTGATCGCGGAATTCCAGCTGTCAGCGCGCTGCATCAACTCACCCGCGGCCAGTTCCGAGCTTGCCCGGGCGAGGACCCGCACCGCCTGTGGGGCTCCGGCATCAGCGAGTTCGGCGAACGCGCGGGAGAACAGCAGATCGCCGGTGGCGGAGGCGATCCGGCGGCCGGCCGCCGCCACCACGGTCGGCTGCCCCCGCCGCAGCGACGAGTTATCGAGCACGTCGTCGTGGACGAGGGTGGCGGCGTGAACGAGCTCGACCGCGACGGCGGCGCGAACCAACGCCTCGCTTTCCGGGGCGGGGACGCCGGCGGCCAGGCAGACGAGCAACGGCCGCAGGCGCTTGCCCCCCGCGGCGATCGTCTCTCCTGCGTACTGGCCCAGCAGCGGGCCATGACCGCGAGCCAGCTCGCCCATCCGCCGCTCGACCCTCTCCATCAGGCGCGGGATCTCGGCCCCGCCGGCCTCCACCACCGCCTTTACCGAGCCGATGCTCACGGCTTGACCCCGACGTGCAGGGCGATGATGCCGCCGGCGGTGAGGACGTAGCGCACGTCCCGCAGCCCGCAGCGCGACAGCGTCGCCGCGAGCTCTTCGGGGCCGGGGAAGCGGCGAACCGAGCTGGGCAGGTAGCTGTAGGCGTCAGGATCTCCGGCGAACCGGCCGAGCGACGGCACGATGTGATCGAACCACAGCCGGAAGAAGACCGACAACGGGGGCCGGTGCGGTGTGGTGATCTCGAGCACGACGACATGTCCTCCCGACCTCACCACGCGGCACATCTCGCGTAACCCGGTCTCCAGATCGGCGAAGTTCCTCGCCCCGAAGCCGACGGTGGCGGCGGCGAACTCGCCGTCGGAATACGGGAGGGCAAGCGCGTTAGCGGTCTCAAAGCGAAGCTGCGACGGGCCGACGTCGGCCGAGCGCCCGGCCGCCTTCTCGCGGGCGATCGTCAGCATCCGCTCGGAGAAGTCGCTGCCCACCACCGTCCCGCCCGGGGCGACCCGTTGCAGAAGCTCAAACGCGAGATCGCCAGTCCCGGTGGCGACATCGAGCGCTTGGTCCCCAGGCGAGAGCGCCGCCAGATCCGCCGCGCGAGCGCGCCAGTGGTGATGCAGGCCCGCTGTCATCACCGTGTTCATGCGGTCATACAGCCCGGCGATGCGATCGAACATTGCCTGCACCTGGGTTTCCTCCAGCGTCCCGGGAGCCTCTGGCGAAGCGGGTCCGGCGCTCGCCGTCACGGCAGCGTCACGCGGGCTACTGCAGCTCTGAGAGGAAGCTGACCAGGTTCTGGAACTTCTGCGGCGACTGTTGCGCGAGCCGCTTGAACGACGGCATTGGCGCCGTCGGATTGCGCAGCGTCGAGGCGATCGCCCCCGGGCGCAGCTTCGATCCTTCGTGCGACAGCGGCGGCCCAGGCCCGTTGTTGCCGTTCTCGCCGATCATGTGACAGGCCAGGCACCCAGACTGAGCGGCCACCAGCTTTCCCGCCTGGAAGCTCGGGATCTGCGAGGCGCTGAGGGTCGCGGGAGGCAGGATGTCGATCGAGTTCGGTGAGCCGGCGGCGGCGCCTTCGTAGGTCAGGTAGGCGATGGCCAGGATCGTGGCCAGTCCCGCGGCCAGCGCCACCGGACGCCGCTCGATCCGCCGTTCCGGGCTGCGGTCGTAGAACGGCAGCATGAACAGCAGGATCATGCACAGCGTTGGCGCGCCGATCGTGGCGAACGGCGTGAAGGCCGGCGGCTTGATCACGCGCAGGACTTCGAACAGGAAGAAGAAGTACCACTCCGGCCGCGGCACGTAGGTGGTGGTCGTGGGGTCGGCCTTGGGTCCGAGCTCGGCCCCGAACATCAACGTCAGCAGGATGATCACGATCATCACGATCACCGCCATCGCCGCGTCCTTGGCGACGATGTAGGGGAAGAACGGCTTCCCCGAGTTCTTCAGGATCGAGTAGTCGCGGAGGTATGCCTCCTTGTCGGCCTGGTTCATCTCAGACCTCGGCTCGCTCGGGCTGCAGCTCGGACTGCGGGTCGGGGTCCGGCTCGACCCTCAACCACGGCGGCGCCGAGATTCCGAGCTTCGTCACCAGATACAGGTGCGCGCCGATCAGCGCCGCGATCGCGCCGGGAATCAGCAGCATGTGGATCGCGTAGAAGCGCGACAGCGTGGTCGCCCCGAACTCGGGGCCGGCGCGCAGGAAGTCAGACAGGTAGGGACCGATGAACGGGCCGGTGCCGTTGATGTTCACGCCGACGATCGTGGCCCAGTACGCGCGCTGGTCGAACGGCAGCAGATATCCGGTGAAGCCCATCGTGATGGTCAGGATCAGCAGCACGACGCCGATGATCCAGGTGAGCTCGCGCGGGTACTTGTACGCGCCGAAGAAGAACACGCGCGCCATGTGCAGGAAGACCAGGATGACCATCACCGAGGCTCCCCACTTGTGCATCCCGCGCACGAACTGGCCGAGGAACGCCTGGTCGGTGATGTAGCGCATCGACTCGTAGGCGCCCCCGGTCGCATCTGGGCGGTAGTACATGGCCAGGAACACGCCGGTCACGGCTTGGGAAAGGAAAGCGAACATCGTCGCCGAGCCGAGCGTGTAGAACCAGTTGACGCCGCGGGGAACCTTGCGGAAGAGCATCCAGCGAACGCCGCCGGACATCGAGGTGCGCTCGTCGATCCAGTCGACGACGGTGAGGCCCGCCTCGACGGCGGCGTCGGTCGGCGCGATCTTGCCGTTGCCCGACCCGGGGCGGCGTGGCTTGGGCTGGAGGATCTTGGGAAGTGGGGGGGCGGGGAGACGAGGCATGCTGGCTGTTAGTCCTTCGGCAGAACCGAGGTCGAGAATCGCTTGGGGTAGAGGTACTGGCCGATCCCGTCTAGCGGCTCGCCGGGATCACGGGGGGAGAAGCGCTGCAGCTCGGAGTTGACCGAGTAACGGGGGCCGATCTCGACCAGGCCGTTGCGCACGCGCGTGTAGAACCGGTCGAGGGGACGCACCGGAGGGCCACTCGTGCGGACCCCGCGGAAGTCGTAGACGCCACCGTGGCAGGGGCAGATGAAGCGCTGAGCGGCGGGGGTGAAGCGGACCGGACAGCCGAGATGCATGCAGCGCGAGGACAGGGCGATGAACTGGTTGTACTGGTCCGCGTGCTCGGTGTCGATCGAGGGGTTGCGGGCCCGCACGTAGGCGATCGTCTTCCCGACCTCGCCGACGCCGGGGACGGCCGTCAGCACCTTGGTCACGTACGTGTCATTGGGAAAGTCTGAAGGAGGACCGATCGGCTGCCATTGGAAGGGGACCCGGCTGAACAGGGGACCGAGCGCAAAGCCCAGCGCCGGGAGGGTGAAGGCGGCGGCGGCCACGCCACCCATGGTGTGCACCGAGGCCGTCATGAACCGCCGGCGCGTGACGGTCTCGCCCTCGAAGGCGCCCGGCATGTCCCGGCCCTCGGTGTACTTCGACTTTACGTTCTTATGTCTGTCTGCCACTTTTGCCTCTGCCTCGGGGCTCGTCCATTGAACGGGGTGTGAAGGGTATCGTCAACATCGAGACGAGCGTCACGAGCCCCGCCCTTCCCGTGGGCCGGCCAGCGCCGCCGCGCGCAGCGCCTTCGGAGCCCCGGGATCCCCCCGCCGGGCCATCGCCTTCGCCTCCTGCAGCTGCTCGGTGGCGCCCCAGCCGATGGCCACGGCGCCGGCGGCCCAGACCGCCTCGGCCAGTTCTAGATTGCCGGCCGCCTGCGCCTGGGCGAGCAGCGAGATCGTGTCGCCGAGCTCGCCGACGGCGTCCAGATCGCCGAGCGCGGCCAGGCGGGTGAGGCCCAGCGCGTACAGCTGGTCTCCGAGCAACAGCGCCAGGTCCGGGTCACCGGGGCGGACCACACGCGGCTGGCCGTAGTGGAGCAGCGACCCTTCCCGGATCATCTCGAGCAGGAGCTCGTACTGCGCCTCGTGCCCGCGGGCCCGCGGGCCCGCCGCGGCGATCTGGGGCGCCTCCGGGCTGCTGCTGAGATCCGCGAGCTCGGTCTCGGCGACCAGGACCTGCGCCAACGTCCCGCCGCGTTCGGCCAGCGCCGCGCGGAGCGCGACGGCGGAAGCCCGCGTGGAACCACTGCTCATGCCAACTCCAGGAGCGCGTCCGCCGCGGCCCGGATGGTCCTCTCGATCTCCTCATCGCGGTGGGCCAGGGACGGGAACCACGCCTCGAACTGAGACGGCGGCGGATAGATGCCACGCTCCAGGAGCGCCCGGCACCACGTCCCGTAGGCCGCTGTGTCGCAGGCCTTGGCGTCGGCGTAGTTCCGGACCGGAGCCCCGGAGAAGAAGGGTGTCAGCAACCCGGGCACGCTCTGTACCTGCATCGGAATGCCGGCTCGCCGGCTGGCCTCTCGCAGGCCGTCGGCTAGCCTCTCCGTCACCTCGGCCAGACGCCGGTAGGCAGGAGCGTCGAGCAGCTCGAGCGTGGCGAGGCCCGCCGCCACGGCGAGCGGGTTACCCGACAGGGTGCCGGCCTGGTAGACGTCGCCGGCGGGAGCGATGCGCTCCATCAGGACCGGCGGCCCGGCGTAGGCGGCAGCGGGGAGCCCGCCACCGAGGACCTTGCCCAGGATCGTCAGGTCCGGCATCACGCCGTAGCGCTCCTGAGCTCCGCCCGGGGCGATGCGGAACCCGGTGATGACCTCGTCGAACACGAGCAGCGCGCCGGTCTCGTCCGCGCGCTCTCGGAGCAGTTCCAGGAATCCATCCGCCGGGGGGACGACGCCCATGTTCGCCGCCACCGGCTCGGCCAGGATCGCGGCCAGCGAATGCTCCTCGGTGGCCGCGATCAGCGCCGGTCTGTCGTTCCACGGCACGATCACGGTCGCCTGCGCGGCGGCGGTCGGAACACCGGGGCTGGCCGGGATTCCCTGGGTCGCCAGCCCGGACCCGCCCTCGGCGAGCAGGCCATCGACGTGGCCGTGGTAGGCGCCGGCGAACTTGAGCACGCGCTCACGGCCGGTGACCGCCCGGGCGAGCCGGAGCGCGCTCATTGTGGCCTCGGTCCCGGAGGAGGTCATGCGCAGCATCTGCGCCGAGGGAATCCGCCGCGCGACCTCAGCCGCGAGTTCGACCTCGCCTTCCGTCGGCGCACCGAAGGACGTGCCTCTGGTGGCAGCGCTGGCCACGGCATCGATCACCGCCGTGTGGGCATGTCCGGCAATCAGCGGGCCCCAGGAGCTGACCCAGTCGATGTACTCGTTGCCGTCGACGTCTACGATTATCGGACCCTCGCCGCGGGCCATGAAGATCGGGTCCCGGCCGATCGCACGCATGGCGCGGACCGGCGAGTTGACGCCACCCGGCATCAGCTCCAGCGCTCGCTGATACAGCTCGCGGGAGCGTGTGGTCACAGGCGCGGCGCTCACACTCCGGCGTGCTCGCGCTCCCAGGCGCGAAATTCCCCCGTGAAGTAGAGCAGCCGGATCTTCTTGAACTCGGTCGACGAATACAGCGTCGCCCGGTCGGAGATGCCGGTCTCGGTGGCGATCGTGTCGAGGATCGCGTCGCACTCCTCCTTCGAGCGCCCGTGCGCCATCGTGAACACGGAGTAGGGCCAGTCCTGATAGGTCGGACGCTGGTAGCAGTGGGAGATCCCCCGGTAGGAGGCCATCTGCGCTCCCAGCTCGAGGATTCGCTCGTCGGGGACCTTCCAGACCCCCATGCCGTTGGCGCTGAATCCCGCCCGGCGGTGGAACAGGATCGCCGCCACGCGCCGGAGCAACTTGCGCTCACGCATTCCCAGCAGGTGCTCGAGCAGGCGCTCCTGGGGCATGCCCAGCGCCTCCGCCGCGGGAGCGTAGGGCTCTGAGATCACCGGCAGGTCGCCCTGCAGAGCCCGGATCACGCTCACGTCCAGCTCGTCGTAGGGCTGGCGCTCGATCTCGACGGGCTCGGCCGCCTCCACCATCTTCGACAGCGCGTCGGTGCCGCCTTCCATCTCGAGGTCCATCCGGATCTTGAACAGCTTCAGCGTCGGGAGCTGCCGGACCGATTCCGCGCCGGCGAGCTCGGCCAGCACGTCGAGCGTGCCCTGCAGCCCGAGCGGCGAATCCGGCTCGGTGGCGATCGTGAACCAGATGTTGAACTCGTGGTTGCGCAGGTAGTTGTGTGAGACCCCGGGGTGCTCGTTGATGATGTTCGCGGCACGCCAGGGGTTCTCGGGATCGACCTTGGCTGCAACCAACATCGACGAATAGCCCAGCGCGCGCGTGTCGAAGATCGGCGTGACCTGACGGATGATCCGCTCCTGGAGCAGATGCGTGACGCGGGCGAGCACCTCCTGCTCGCTGACCTGCGCCTGCTCGGCCACATGCATGTACGGTCGCGGGGCGATCGGGAACGAGCCCTGCATCAGGTTGAGCAGCCGCTTGTCGAGGTCGTCCAGGGCGATTGCCGCTCCGTGCTTGCGGGTGCGGAGCTTGGGTCCATGCGCCGAACTCGGTCGGTCGGCAGGCGGGCTCGAGCCTACGGCAGCCATCGCGCGGCCTCCTTGGCGTAGTAGGTGACGATGATGTCGGCCCCGGCGCGGCGAATGCTGGTCAGGGTCTCGAGAACGGCGGTCCGCTCATCCACGTAGCCGGCCGCGGCGGCAGCCTTGAGCATCGCGTACTCACCACTGACGTGGTAGGCCGCGAGCGGCATCCTCGTCTCGTCCTTGATCCGGCGGATCAGGTCGAGATACGGGAGCGCAGGCTTGACCATCAGGATGTCGGCTCCCTCGTCCACGTCGAGGAGCGCCTCACGCACCGCCTCGTTGCCGTTGGCGGGATCCATCTGGTAGCCGCGGCGGTCGCCGAAGGCGGGCGTGGAGTCGACCGCCTCTCTGAACGGGCCATAGAAGGCCGACGCGAACTTGGCGGCGTAGGCGAGGATCGGCGTGTCCGTGAAGCCCTCATCGTCGAGCGCCGCGCGGATCGTCCCGACCCGGCCGTCCATCATGTCGCTGGGGGCGACGATGTCGGCACCGGCCCGGGCCTGGGAGATCGCCGTGCGGGCCAGCAACTCGAGCGTCGAGTCGTTGTCGACCTTCCCATCGGGAGCAACCACCCCGCAGTGGCCATGGCTGGTGTATTCGCACAGGCACAGATCGGTGATCACGATCAGGTCGGGCAAGGCCTCCTTGATTGCGCGGGTCGCGAGCTGGACCACCCCCTCGTCGTCCCAGGCGCCGGAGCCCTCCTCGTCCTTGGCGGCCGGCAGCCCGAACAGCAGCACGGCCGGAATGCCGGCCTCGGCTGCCTCGGCCGCCTCGGCCACGGCATGGGCGATCGACAACCGGTCCACGCCAGGCATGGCCGGGATCGGCTCTCGCCGGTCGATCCCGTGGGCCACGAACATCGGGAACACGAAGTCGGTGGGGTGCAGATGGGTTTCGCGTACCAGCCCGCGCAGCGCGCTGGTGGCGCGCAGTCGCCGAAGGCGGGTTTGCGGGAACGGCATGGGTTTACGAGGATACCGGCGG
>DATCPD010000077.1:0-4506 GCA_036564325.1 Solirubrobacteraceae bacterium
GCGCCGGTAGGTCGGGGGCCCGCCACGATGGGGGCCGCTCAGGTCGGACGCAGAGTTCCTTTCGCTATTCGAAAGGAAGTCCGCATCACGAGGTCACACTCAGCCTGCCCCTGACCGACCGGGGCGCGGACGCGACGCCCGGCGTCTCGGCGCGCGGGGCCATCGCCTCCAGCCGCACCGGGATCCCGTTCAGCAACGCCATCCCGGCCAGGCGCTCGAGGTCGGCGGGATCGGATGAGGCCAGCAGGTTGACGTTGGCGCCGCCGGCCGCCGTCGCCTGCCGCCAGCCCCCGCGGTGACCCCATCCGTGCGGGACCGCGACCGTCCCCACCATCACCTCATCGGTGACCTTGGCGGCCAGCTCGATCGAGCCGGAGGGGGACAGAAGCCGGCACAGCGCGCCGTCTTCGATCCCGGACGCGGCGGCGTCCTCGGGATGGACGCGAGCCGCATGCACCCGTCCCCCCTGCATCAGCTTCGGCACGTTGTGCATCCAGGAGTTGTGCGAACGCAGCTCGCGCAGTCCGATCATGCGCATGGGAAACGCGGGATCGTGCCCGTTCTCGCGCTCCAGGGCTGACACTTCGGCGACGATCTCCGGGACGGCGAGGTGCACGCGCTTGTCGCTGTGAAAGACCTTCTTGGCGAGCACGCCCACGGGATGGCGGTCGGCCAGGCGGATGCCGTGCGGGTGGCGCCGCAGCTTCGCGATGCTCAGGCCTCCCCGCCGCAACCCGAACAGGTCCCCGCGCGGCCCGAGCCGCAATCCCAGGTCGATCAGCCGGCGCGGGGAGATCCGCAGGCCGATCCGCCCCAGCGCCCGCAGCGGCCAGGCGCTCGCCGGCGCCGTCCCGATCCGGCGGGCGATGTCCTCGATGATCTGCCATTCCTGACGCGCCTCCCCGCGAGGCTTCAGGACGGCGTCGGTCCACTGCACGAACGGAGTGGTGTGGAAGGTGAGGAACGCCGACGGGAAATCCTCGCGCTCGAGGAAGGTCGTGGCGGGCAGGATGTAGTCGGCGTGGCGGCTGGTATCGGTCACGTACAGGTCGATCGCCACGGTCAGCTCGAGCTGCTCCATCGCGCGCTCGAGCTCCTCTCCGTTCGGCACGGACAGCACCGGGTTTCCGGAGGACACGAACAGGGCCCGGATCTGGCCGGCGCCCGGGGTGGTGATCTCCTTGGCCATCACCGAGGCCGGCAGCTGACCGACGACGTCGGGGAAGCCTCCGATGCGTGAGTGGAACTTGCCGTAGCTGTCTGCTCCGATCCGGTGCAGCAGGTCCTCGAGCTGGATCGGCCCCGTACCGAAGATGGCCCCGCCCTCGCGGTCCAGGTTTCCGGTGACCACGTTCAGCGCGTCGAGCAGGAATGAGACCAGCGTTCCATGGCGCCCGAGACACGAGCCGGTGCGCCCGTACACCGCGGCGGCGCCGGCCCCAGCCAGATCGATCGCCAGCCGGCGCGCGTCCGCGGCCGGAACACCCGTGCGGGCCTCCGTCGCCTCGGGAGGATGCCCGTCGACGAGTCGCCGCAGCGTGTCCAGCCCGCTGGCCTGCCGTGCGAGCGCCGCCTGGTCCCCGAGTCCCTCCTCGAAGATGACCTGCAGAAGCGAAAGCAGCAGCCACGCGTCGGCGTCCGGCTTGATCGCGACGTGCTCGAACGCGCGGGCGGTCTCCGAACGTCGTGGATCGACGACGAGCACCCGTCCGCCTCGGGTGACGATGTCGTGCAGCGAGTCCTTGATCCGTGGCGCGGTGAGCACGCTGCCGTGTGAGACGAGCGGGTTGGCGCCGACGATGAGGAGAAACTCGGTGCGGTCGAGGTCGGGGATCGGGACGACCAGTGGGGAGCCGTACAGCAGCTGGCTGGCGACAAAGCGGTTGTTGACGTCCTGCGACCCGGCGCTGTAGAGGTTGGGCGAGCCGATCGCGTCCATGAATCCCTTGACCCAGATCGGGTGTGAGTAGGAGAACGCCGACGGGTTGCCGAGGTACCAGCCGACCGTGCTGCCACCACGGGCAGCGATCAGCGATCGCAGGCGGGTACCGATGTCGTCAAGCGCGAGCTCCCAGCTGACGCGCTCGAAGCTGCCATCCGGGCGGCGGCGCTGGGGGTGGATCACGCGGTCGGGATCGTTCTGGACCCCGGTCATCGCGATCCCCTTCGGGCACGCGAAGCCTTTCGAGAGCGGATGATCCGGATCGGGGCGAAGCTTCGTCAGCTCTCCGTCCTGCACCGTGGCGAGCAGCCCACAGAGGGGTTCGCAGATCCGGCAGTAGGTGACGTGGTCCTCGGTGGCCATCGCGGCGGGCGCCCAGCCCGTGCGGATCCTACTGCGTGCTGGCTAAGCAGCCTCGAGCAACCTGACCGACCGCTTGGCCCGCAGCAGTTGGCGCTCGACCGTGCGCAGGCTATAGCCGGTGTCGAGTGAAATCTCGGCGTAGCTCAGCCCGATGGCGTGCAGCCACAGCACCCTCTGCTGGCGCGGAGGCAACGAGCCGACCACCTCCAGGCGTTGACGCTGCTCGAACAGCTCGTCGGGGCCGGGCTGGCGAACGGCTGGGAAGGCCGGACCTGAGTCCTCCGACACGGCCTCCAGCGAGATGTCTCGTCCGTCGCGGCGGACCAGCTTGACCGCCTCACGTCGGGCGGTCTGGGCGAGCCAGGCCAGGGCGCATTCCCGCTGCACGCGATGCGCGTGGTACACGAGCCGGCTCCAGGCAAATTGACAAGCGTCCTCGATCACCACGTCGGGCGCGCGCACGTCGGCTCGGACGATCTGCTCCAGCCGCCGGCCGAGCGTGCGGTACAGGGCCTCCACGTCGACGCCGTCAAGTTGAGCGTTAGTAGTGGTCTCAGATTCCATTGAATCTAAAAGAAGCAAAGTTGATACGAACGAACCTAGCAAGACTAGATTAGGATTGCTAGGGTCAACATCATCAAATTAGCTTCAATTAGACTCGGAGGCGGCGGATGGAGTTCGGATCGATCGGTTGGATGGCGGGGGTGCTGGTGGCGCCGGCCGTCACCGCACACCCCAATCTCACGGGGCTGCCAGGCAGCAATGTCCTGCAGCAGCTGATCAACGGGGCCGAGGCGTGGGCGCTGGCCATCGCCCTGCTCGGCGCCTTCATCGGGGCCGGGCTGTGGGCGGTGGCCTCGCACAGCCACAACCACCACTACGCCGCCCGCGGTCGGATGGCGGCCCTGACCTCAGCCGCTGCGGCGCTCGTCGTCGGGGCGGCTCCGGGCCTGGTCAACTTCTTCCAGCACCTGGGGACTCAGGCGAAGTGATGACCCCGCCTCCACCGCAGCGGCTGCTGGCGCCGATGCTCGCGCTGCTGTTGGCCCTGGCGCTCGCGGGGGCTCGGGCGCCGACGGCCTCCGCCTTCAATCCGCTCAAGCCCGTCTGCGGTCTGGCCGGCTGGGTCAGCGGCGTCGCCGGCAAGGTGTGCGGCGTACTCCAGCACGGTGACCAGCTCCTGAGCGGCGGGAAGAAGCTCGTGACCGGCCACGCCGGAGGCGCCGCGAAGAAGCTCCTGGGCGGCGCCAGCAGTGGCGCCAGCAGCCTGGGAACGCGGGCCGCCGCGCTCATCGGCCTGGCTGCCGTCGGGACCTGGGTTCTGGGCGGCGCGAAGACCGCCCTGCACGACACGGCCACGGTTCTGGACAAGACGACCCGGCCGCAGCTGACGACGACCTGGTTCTCATCGACCTACTGGCGAATGGCCGGGATTGCCGCGCTGCTGACGCTGCCGTTCCTGTTCGCCGCTGCCGTTCAGGCGTTGATCCACTCCGACCTTGGCCTGCTCGCCCGGGCTTCGCTCGGTTATCTGCCCCTGTCGCTGCTGGCGGTCAGCGTCGCCGCGCCGCTGACCATGCTGTTGCTGGCCGCCTCCGACGAGATCTCAGCCGCTGTCTCCTCGGCGGCCGGCGGCGCCGGGACGCGCTTTCTGGCCCAGCTCGGGCTGGTCTCGGGGACGCTCAGCGTGCTCTCACGTTCTCCCTTCGTCGCGTTCTTCGTGGGACTCCTGACCGTATCCGCAGCCGTCCTTCTCTGGGTGGAGATGCTGATGCGGGAGGCCGCGGTCTACATCGTGGTCCTGATGCTGCCGCTGGCCTTTTCGGCGTTCGTGTGGCCTGCGCGGCGGATCTGGGCGATCCGGGTGGTAGAGCTGCTTGTGGCGCTGATCCTGTCGAAGTTCGCGATCGTGGCCGTGCTCGCGCTCGGCGGCGCGGCGCTGGGACAGCGGGGCTCGGGCGGGGTGGGCGGCATGCTGGCCGGGCTCGTGCTGGTCGTACTCGCGGCGGCGGCGCCGTGGGCGCTGGTGCGACTGCTCCCGATGACCGAACTCGCGAGCGCCGCGGCGGGCCAGTTCCGCGGAGAAGGTTGGCGAATGCGCGGCGTGCATGGCGCCGTCGACTCTGCCGCCGGGGGTGCCGGGGACTGGGCCGGCTCCGTCATGGCCGGGATGCGGGGCCAGGCGCAGGACGCAGCCGAGC
>DATCPD010000089.1:0-6521 GCA_036564325.1 Solirubrobacteraceae bacterium
GGCTCTGATCTCGAGCCAGTACCGCGCGAGCCTGGCCGTGATCCGGGGCGCCGAGCCGCACGTGCGGCTTGGCTGGTCGGTGCCCAGGCTCCGTCGCGATCCGTTCCGCTCGCGCGCGCTGGCGCTGCCGGCGGTGGCCGCGTTGCTCGCCCTGCGAGAGATCCTGCCCCTCCAGGCAGCTCGAGCGATCCGCACCGGTCAGGTCGACGCGATCATGGCCCACTGGCGGCTGGTCACGCCGCGGCTGGCGGCACAGGTCTCTCGCGCCGGTGGCGAGCTGTACGTGTGGACCGTCGACGAGGTGCCGCGGCTGCTGGCCCTGGAGGCGCTCGGCGTCGCCGGGGTGATCAGCAACGACCCGCGGCTGTTCGCCCACCTCGCCGCCTCAGGGGATCACGCATACCCCTGAGCTGAAGCGCTTGGGGTCGCCGAAGTCGGCGTCGGGGTGGCCTTTGCGGGTCGATCTCGTCACCTGGGCCACGCGCCTGCTCCCCAGTCTCCACTCGAAGCTCACCGAACCGCGCAGCAGCCCGGCCTGGGCGGACGGGGCGAACGGGAACCTCACGCCGGCCTGGTAGACGCCGTGCACGGCCGGCCCGAGCGTGATCGCCTTTGAGACCCCTGGGACGGGCGTGAACGCCTTGCCGGTCCAGTACTGCACCCGGAACTGCATCCGCAGCTTGGTGGCGAAGCCGAGGGTCGGCATCTGGCCGCGGATCCCGATGGTGTTCGGGTGGTTCTTGGTGTTGCAGATGTTGACCGTGGCCCACAGATCCTTCGAATGCTCGGCGTTGCGCACCGCGGCCCGGATCTGGCGCGGCGTGGGGGCCGTCGCCAAGCCGGTCGCCGCCGGCGCCGCGGCGGCGAGAATGATCACCAGCAGCGCGACGAGCGCCGGTAGCCTGAGCAGGCGAATCTCCATCCCGCGAGGAAGATAGCGCCACCCGTGACGGATCCCACGCAGCTTCGTAGTGAGGGTGTGAGTCAGAGCTCGATGCGGCCGGAGGAGCAGGCGTGGGAACGGTTCGAGGAGCTGTACCGAACCTCCCGGGATGACGTGTACGCGTATGTGATGACGCTGCTGCGGGAGCGCGCCGCCGCCGAGGACGTCACCGCCTTGGCGTTCGAGCGGGCGTATCGCAAGCGCCGGACGTTCGACCGCCGTCGGGGACAGGAGCGCGCCTGGCTGTTCGGGATCGCCCGCAACGCCGCGCTCGACGAGCTGCGCCGGCGCCGGCGCCAGGCGAGCATGCTCGCCGAGCCCGAGGACGTCGATCGCCGCGAGGCACTTGACGATCCCGGCGACGTGGCGCTGCGCCGGACCGTGGTGCGCGACGCGCTGTCCTCGCTGGGAGCTCGCGAGCGAGAGCTGATCGCGCTGAAGTTCCACGCCGGATTGACCAACGCCGAAGTGGCCCGGGTGCTCGGGGTAAGCGAGTCGAACGCCGGAACGCTTCTGCACAGGACCATGGAAAAGCTGAGAAAGGCCTGTTATGAGACGGTCTGAGGACGAAACGATCGACCCCGAGGTCGCTGCCCAGCTCGACGCGATCGACGCCACCCTGGCCGGCGACGCGGTCGATCCCCGCCACGCGGAGCTGGCCGAGCTGGCGCTGCTGCTGGCCGCGGGGCGGCCGGAGCCCGATGGCGGTTTTGCCCGGGAGCTGGACGGGCGGGTGGCGGGTCGGTTTGGCGCCTCGGCACGACCCGGCTCGCGCCGGGTCCGATCATGGACGTCGCTGCCGGTGCTGGGGAGCGCGCTGGCGGCCGGCGCGGCCGCGATCGTCGCGGTCGTGGCGATCGGCGGCTCGGGGGGATCGGCTGGGGGAATTGGCTCGGGTGGGCCGAGGCTGATCGATCAGGCCAAGCGCGTCCCGGCGACCGTGACGTCTGGGGCGACCGTGACGTCTGCGGCCTCGAGCGCGGCGGCGCGCGGTTCCGTTGGGCACAGTTCGCCTGGCGCGGTATTCGCGCCGGCCGGCGTGTCCAGCGGCGCCGGGGTGCCCAGCGCCGCCGGGGTGCCCGGCGCCGCGCTCGCGCCCGCTCCGACCCCCAATGGCCGGAAGATCGTGCAGAGCGCGCAGCTGGCGCTCAGCACCGGGGCCTCCCACGTCGACGACGTGGCCCAGGAGGTCTTCAACGTGGTCGGCAGCGAGCACGGGATCGTCAACAGCTCGAACGTGACCGCCACCGGCGGCCTGGATGGGTACGCGCACTTCGATCTGAGCCTGCCGAGCGGCAACCTGTCCGACGCGATGGGCCGGCTCTCACGCCTGCGCTACGCCTCGGTCAGCTCGCGCACCGATTCGACCCAGGACGTGAACGGCAGCTTCGTCGCCGCCGGACGTCGGCTGGCCGACGCCCAGGCGCTGCGAACCGCGCTGCTCAAACAGCTGGCCGCTGCCACCACGACGACGCAGATCTCGAGTCTCCACGCCCAGATCCGGGACGCCGAGAACGCCATCGCGAACGCGCAGGCGGACCTGCGGGGACTGAACCACCGGGTGAACTTCAGCTCGGTGTCGGTCACCGTCGCGGCGACCCTCCTCGCGCCGGTGTCCCACGGCGGCAGCGGCGGCTTCACCCTGCGACGGGCGCTGCACGACGCCGGCCGCGTGCTCACCGTCGCCGCCGGCGTGGCGCTGATCACGCTGGCCGTGCTGGTCCCGGTCGGGCTGGTCGGCCTGCTCGGCTGGTGGATCAGCTCCGCGGCGCGCCGGCGCCGGCGCGAGCACGCACTCGATCTCGCCTGAGCAGTCGGGTGGTGGCGGGGCCACGGCGGGGGCGGGCGCCGACCAGGACTGTGCTATGCCTCCGCAGTGGGCACCACGGGAGACACGGCTGCGCTTTTACGTCGCGTACCGGCGTTCGAGGCGCTGGCCGAGGATGACCTGGCGCGCGTCGCCGAGGTGGCGGTGCCTCGCCGTCTCGGCGCCGGCGAGGTCGTGTTCCGCGAGGGCGATGAGAGCGACACGTGCTACGTCGTCCGGGCGGGCCACGCGCGGGCGGTCCGCGAGCATCCCGACGGGCGCACGATCACGCTGGCCCAATTCGGCCCCGGGGACATCTTCGGCGAGCTGGCCATGTTCGACAACGAACGGCGCTCGGCGACGATCGAGACGCTCGAGAGCACCGAGGTCATCGCGATCCTCGGTGGCGATATGCGCCGGCTGCTGCGCGAGCATCCGGACATCGCCGTGAAGCTGATCTCCGCGCTCGGACGCCGGCTGCGCGAGACCAACGAGCGGCTCGCCAGGCAGTCGTTCCAGACCGTGCAGAGCCGCGTGGCGTCGGTCCTCTCGCAGCTGGTCGGAGACGCCCGGGCGGAGGGCGCCAGCGAGGGAGACGTGCTGATCACCGCCACGCAAGCGGATCTCGCGCAGCTGGCCGGGTCATCCCGGGAGTCCGCCAGCCGCTTCCTGGCCGTGCTCGAACGCGCCGGGATCATCACCCAGGGGCGGGGAAAGCTGGTTGTGCACGATGCCACCGCGCTGGAGCGCTACGTGTATTAGCGTTCCGGCGGTGGATGAGTTCTCGGCTGGGGGCGTGGTCGTCTGCAACAGCGATGTGATCGTGATCGTGCCGGTTCGCCGGGACGCCCAGGGGCGCCGCGTGCTCGCCCTTCCCAAGGGGCATCCCGACGGAGCTGAGACGCCCGAGGCGGCCGCGACCCGCGAGGTCCGTGAGGAGACCGGGGTCACCGCCGAGCTGCGGGAGAAGCTCGGGGAGGTGCAGTACACCTACGAGCGCCGCGGCCGCCGCATCGCCAAGCGGGTCGCCTTCTTCCTGTTCGAGTATCGCTCCGGGGACCTGGCTGACCACGACCACGAGATCGAGGAGGCCCGGTGGATGCCGCTCGCGGAGGCCGCCGAAACCCTCAGCTACGCGGGCGAGCGCTCGATCGTGTCCCGCGCGTTGTCGAGGATCGAGCAGGATCGGTAGGCTGGCGGCGGTGCGCGTGCTCAACTTTTACTCGTCGGTGTTCGCCGACCAGCTCCGACGCGGCCGCAAGACGGCGACCATTCGCCTCGGGGACAAGTCCCACAAGTACCGCAAGAACGACTGTGTGCTGGTCACGATCGGCTACCAGCACTCGCCGCGCGAGAAGATCTTCTACGCCGTGATCGACCAGGTCGAGGTCAAGCGCGTGCGGGACCTCTCGCCGCGGGACATCGAGCACGACAACCCCGAGTTCCGCCGCGTCGACGAGATGGTCCACTTCCTCGAGCAGATCTACGGCCGCGAGGTTGGGCTGGAGGACACGGTCACCGTGGTGCGCTTCTCCCAGATCATCGAGAACCCTCCTGAGATCCGGGACCGGATGCACGGCCTCGGGCCGGCGCAGAACTGACGGCCCTTTATTCGCGGGGCGCCGGGGCCTCGGCCGGAGCCTCGCCCAGGTAGAACGCGGTCGTTCGTGCCGCCGCCACCCGCGTCGAGGTGCGGGTTCCAGAAGCGGCGAAAGCGCTCGAGCCAGCGTCGACCTCGCGCAGCGGAAATCTTGGCACTCTTCACACGAGAGTGCCAATTTGACCTTGAATAGCGTTTTGCGCGAGCTATAGTCTCATGCGTTGGCACTCTGAGGCGACGAGTGCCAAGCACCTAGCATCCCTTTCCACCCGGAGGTTTCATCAATATGAAGCTCAAGCCCCTTGGCGATCGTTTGATCGTGCGGGCAATCGAGGAGGAGGAGACCACTGCGAGTGGAATCGTCCTTCCCGATACGGCCAAGGAAAAGCCCCAGAAGGGCAAGGTCCTCGCAGTCGGCGACGGCAAGCTGAGCGAGGAGACCGGCAAGCGAGTACCGCTCGACGTCTCTGAAGGCGACGAAGTGCTCTACAGCAAGTACGGCGGCACCGAGATCAAGGTGGATGGCGAGGAACTTCTCGTCCTCCGCGAGTCCGACGTGCTGGCCAAGGTCCAGTAAGACCGTCCCAGGAGAACCCAGAGAGATATGGCTCATAAAGAACTGAAGTACGAGGCGGAAGCCCGCAAGGCGCTGGAGCAGGGCGTCGACGCGGTGGCCAACGCCGTCAAGGTAACCCTCGGCCCCAAGGGCCGGTATGTCGTCCTCGACAAGAAGTTCGGCGCGCCGACGATCACCAACGATGGTGTGACGATCGCGCGTGAAATCGAGGTCGAGGACGTTTTCCAGAACCAGGGCGCGCAGCTCGTCCGCGAGGTAGCCACGGCCACCAACGACGTTGCCGGTGACGGCACGACGACGGCCACGGTGCTCGCACAGGCGATCGTCCGCCAGGGTCTGAAGAACGTCGCCGCGGGTGCGAACCCGCTGGCGCTCAAGCGCGGCATCGAGCGCGCAGTCGAGCAGGTCGTCAAGAACATCGAGACGCAGTCAGTCGAGATCTCCGGCAAGGAGCAGATCGCGCGGGTCGCGACCATCTCCGCCGGCGACGACGAGATCGGCGACGTGATCGCCGACGCAATCGACAAGGTCGGTAAGGACGGCGTGGTCAACGTCGAGGAAGGCCAGACGTTCGGCATGGACCTCGAGTTCACCGAGGGCATGCAGTTCGACAAGGGCTACATCTCGCCCTACATGGTCACCGACCAGGACCGCATGGAGGCGACCCTCGAGGATCCCTACATCCTCATTGCCAACCAGAAGATCGGCTCCGTGCGGGACATCCTGCCGGTGCTCGAGCAGACGATCCAGTCGGGCAAGCCGCTGCTGATCATCGCCGAAGACGTCGAGGGCGAGTCGCTCGCGACGCTGGTGGTCAACAAGCTCCGCGGCACCTTCACCGGTGTGGCGGTCAAGGCTCCGGGCTTCGGCGACCGCCGCAAGCGCATGCTGGAGGACATCGCGACCCTCACGGGTGGCGAGGTGATCACCGAGGAGATGGGCCTCAAGCTCGAGAACACCCAGCTCTCGCAGCTCGGCCGCGCTCGTCGCGTGGTCATCGCCAAGGACACGACGACGATCGTCGACGGCAATGGTGAGACCGAGGCCATCAAGGGCCGCATCAACCAGATCAAGACCGAGATCGAGAACACCGACTCGGACTTCGACCGCGAGAAGCTCCAGGAGCGTTTGGCCAAGCTCTCGGGCGGCGTCGCGGTGGTCAAGGTCGGCGCAGCCACTGAGACCGAGATGAAGGAGAAGAAGCACCGCGTCGAGGACGCGCTGCAGGCCACCCGTGCAGCCCTCGAGGAGGGCATCGTGCCGGGCGGCGGCGTGGCGCTGCTGGTGGCGCAGAAGGCGCTCCAGATCGACGCGATCGAGGAGCCCGACGAGCAGACGGGCGCGAGGATCGTTTATCGCGCGCTTGAGGAGCCACTGCGGCAGATCGCCGAGAACGCGGGCCTCGAGGGCTCCGTCGTCGTCCAGCAGGTCCGGTCCGCCAAGCCCGGCCAGGGCATCAACATCGACACCGGTGAGCTGACCGACCTCGTGAAGGCCGGGATCACCGACCCGACGATGGTCACGCGCTCGGCGCTGCAGAACGCCGCGTCGATCGCGAAGAACATCCTCACCACCGAGGCGGTCGTCGCCGAGC
>DATCPD010000101.1:0-8139 GCA_036564325.1 Solirubrobacteraceae bacterium
CCGCCAGCGAGGGCACGTCGGCCTGCTCGAAGACAACGCTGGGCGAAGTGCCCCACACCCGTCGCGTATAGATGTGACCGCCCTCGCCCCAAGCCACGATCGCCACCCCGTCACCGGCCGCGGCGACCTGCGGCCGGCCGCTGCCCGTGCCGGCGTCATCGGCGGCGCTGGCATCGAGCGCGCCCGATTCGAGTGCCCATCGGCCGGCGTTGAAATAGGCGGTGCGGATGTCGTGGCCACCGGCGCCGACCGCGGTGAAGGCGATGTAGGCCTTGCCGATCAGGGTCATCTGCAGCGACGGATTCGCGGCGCCGGCGAACAGGCCGACCGGCGAACCGTAGCCAGAGTCGGCATTCGCCCGGGTGACCGCAAAGAGACTGCCCGAGTTGATGAAGGCGACCGTCAGAAGACCTCCGCGTCCGGCCGCGATCACCGGCTGCGAGGATGACCCACCCAGCGAGGCGTCCAGCTGCTCGGGCGCCTGGAAGGAACCGCCCACCAGCCTCGAGACGAAGACGTGGGGCACGCCGGAGACCTGCTTGAGGTAGACCAGGCCGCCGGTTCCGTCTCGGGCGATCGAGAGGTTCGAGAGTCCGACTACGTCGGGGCTCGGCCCGTCGATCGTGATCGGCGCGGTCGGGACGGGCTGTGCGATGGCCGGTCCAGTCAGCGCGAGCAGTGCCATCAGCCCGACCACCAGCGCCACCGCGCAGCGTGACACCGCGGGCCTGGCGGCTACCGATGGCCTCTCGGTGCCTTGAATTCCCTTGTCTGGCGAGGCGTCGACGAACCTAGAACAGATGAACTGCCGCGAGGTTGCGGCAAAACCATGCTCCCAGCGCGAACTGCGCCGCGATCGTCCGACTGCGCGGATGCCTAGCGATCCCGGAGGAACGACGGGATGTCGATTTCGTCGTCTCGGATTTCCAACGAGGAACGCTGGCTGTCGTCCATCGTGACATCGCGGTCCCGGCGGGCCCGGCGCGTTGACTCCCGGGCGGTGCTGGGGCTCGCGTGGCCCCGGTCAAACCCGGTCGCGATCACGGTCACACGGACGTCCTCGCCCAGCGTGTCGTCGATCACCGCCCCGAAGATGATGTTCGAGTTGGTGTCCGCGGCGCTCTGCACGATCTCGGCCGCCTCGTTGACCTCGAACAGGCCGAGGTTGTGGCCGCCGGTGATGTTGAGCAGGATGCCGGTGGCTCCCTCTACCGATTCCTCGAGCAGCGGCGAGGAGATCGCCATCTTGGCCGCCTCGGACGCGCGGTTCTCTCCCGTCGCGCTGCCGATGCCCATCAGGGCGCTTCCGGCGTCGTGCATGATCGTCCTGACGTCGGCGAAGTCGAGGTTGATCAGGCCGGGAATCGTGATCAGGTCGGTGATGCCCTGGACGCCCTGGCGCAGCACGTTGTCGGCCTCGCGGAAGGCGTCGAGGATCGTCGTGCGACGCTCGACGATCGCCAGCAGCTTCTCGTTCGGAATCACGATCAGCGTGTCGACGTTCTCACGCAGGCGCTGGATTCCCTCCTGGGCCTGGCGCGCGCGCTGGCTGCCCTCGAACGCGAACGGGCGCGTCACCACGCCCACGGTCAGGGCGCCGATCTCGTTCTTGGCGATGTCAGCGATCACCGGCGCCGCCCCGGTGCCGGTACCGCCGCCCTCACCGGCGGTGACGAACACCATGTCGGCGCCCTTCAGCGCCTCCTTGATCTCGTCCCGCGACTCTGCCGCCGCGCCCTGGCCGACGTCCGGGTTTGCGCCCGCGCCGAGGCCCTTCGTCAGCTCGTGCCCGATGTTCAGCTTGATGTCGGCGTCACACATCGCCAGCGCCTGCGCGTCCGTGTTCGACGCGATGAACTCGACGCCGCGGAGGCCCGCGTCGACCATCCGGTTGACGGCATTGGTGCCACCGCCGCCGACTCCGACGACTTTGATTACTGCGAGATAACTGCCGCTTTCCATTTAGTGACCGTCCGACCCTTGAGTTATCGTTGAGCGTTTGCCGCCCATCCGCTCTTAGCGGGAGTTTCGCACGTTATGGCCTTGACTTGCCTGAAGTCAACGAGGCGCATCGGTTCGCAACGTTCGTTGCAGATCGCGGAACTCTCAATCCTCGTGCGAGAGTTGCCCTCAGAGGCCACTAAACCTCAAGTTGAGCTTTAGCCCCCCGTGGGGCTGGTGGTTGTGGCGCCCGCGCCGCTCGCCGGAGTCGTGGCGGGAGCCGTCCCCGGAGTCGCCGGGGGAGTCGTCGCCGGAGTCGTCCCGGGAGTCGTCCCGGGGGTCGTCGGAGGAGCCGAGCCGGCGGTGCTCGTAGCCGAGCCGGCGGTCCCGCTCGCCGAGGTGCCCGCGCCGGCCGCCGGGCGCGCGGAGTCGGTTACGTCGATGTACGCGGCGCCCGCCGACCCGGCGTCGGCGAGCACAGCCGTGGCGGCGATCCACTTGTCCGCGAGCCGTCCCGCGTCGCCGAAATAGATACTGGGGCCATTGCGCAGCTGGGCGACCAGGCCGTGGGAGGCATCGGTGCTCACCTGGCTGATCCGGGCGATCATCGCGTAGGGCGCTGCGGCCAGCAGCTCGACGGCGTGCACGGCGTCCGGCTCGGTGATCCGGGTCCCCCCCGGGGGCACGCGCATCGGGATCGCGGGCAGCGACGATGACGCCCGCACGTCGTGCAGCAGGGTTCCGTCTCCGGCCACGGCGATCATGCGGCCGCCGACCGCCACCGCCCCGATGGGGATCTGCTCGATCACGCGGATCCGCATACCGTGCGGGAACTGAGTGCTGACCCGCAGGTCCTTGACGACCGGGTACGGCGCCACGGCCGTGCGCAGCTGGTCCATCCGGACATCGAGCGTGGTCATGTTCCTCGCCGCGGCGATCAGCGCCAAACGGATCTGGGCGGCATCCGGCCCGCTCTGCCCCGATACGGACACTCGCTCGACCGATACGAGCGAAGAGTCGCGAACCCACAGCCACACGCCGCCGAGAAGGAGGAGGACGAGCACCAGGATCGCGATCACGCGCGGTCGCGGACGCGGTAGCGGCAGCCGCCGGCGCTGGAGGCCGGCCAGCCGGCCCTCGGCGATCACAAGGCTCTCCATTCGTTCGGAATCGGCACGGGACCGAGCGCCTGCACCTCGGGCTCGAGCTCGATCCCGAAGCGCTCTTTCACGCGACGTCTTCCCTCGGCCATCAGGGCGATCACGTCCGCGGTGGTGGCGTCACCGTGGTTCTCGACGAAGTTGGCGTGCTTGTCCGAGAAGCTCGCGCCGCCCACGCGCAGCCCGCGGCAGCCGGCGGCCTCGAGCAGCTGGCCGGCGGTACGTCCCTCGGCCCGAGGATCGGCCGGATTCTTGAACGTCGACCCGAAGGTCTTGATCCCCGATGGCTGCGCCGCCTTCCGTCGTGAGCGCATCTCCGCCAGGGTGGCCTTGACATCTGCGGTCTCGGCGTCGGCCAGCATGAAGCTGGCCTGGGCCACGACCTCCCCGGGCCCCAGATTCGAGGTGCGGTAAGCGAAGCCGAGCTCGGCCGGAGTTCGCCGCTGTGTACCGGAGCCGCTCGTGACGTCAACCCACTCCAGGGCCCGGGCCAGCTCGCCTCCATAGGCATTGGCGTTCATCCGGACCGCTCCGCCGACCGAGCCGGGGATGTTGACGCCGAACTCGATGCCCGTCAGCCCGGCCTGGGCCGCCCGCGCCGACACCGCCGGCAGCCGGGCGCCACCGCCGCAGAGCATCCGCGTCCCGTGTTGCTCGATCTTGCTGAGGTCCTTGTCCAGTTTCAAAACCAGTCCGCGCACGCCATCGTCGGCCACAAGCAGGTTCGACCCCGATCCGACTACCCCTACCTCGACCGACTCGGAGGCGGCCCAGCTGAGCAACTGCTGCAGCTCGGACACGGTTCCCGCACGAGCGAACAACTCGGCCCGTCCACCGGTCCGGATCGTCGTCAGGCGCGCGAGTGGGTAATCACGCTGGACCCCGGGCGGCACGTCGAACATGCGCGCAGGTTAGACGGCGCCCCGGCCGCCGAAACCGCTATGCCACCAGGGACCGGCCGAGCGCGTCGATGTCCCCCGCGCCCATCATCAGGCACAGGTCGCCCCGACGCAGAGAGCTGTGCAGAAACCGCCGGGCATCGTCAAAGCTCGGAAGCCAGGCCATCACGCGCCCGCCAGCCGCGTCTGCCGCGGCCGTGGCGATGAGCCGACCCTCGACCCCGGGGAAGTCTTCGGCGCGCTCCCGGGATGGATAGATGGGGAGAACCGCGCCGACGTCGGCCTGGGCGAGAGCCGCTCCGAACTCGCGGCCCAGTGCCCGCGTGCGCGAGAACAGATGCGGCTGGAGCACCGCCACCAGGCGAGCCGGCTCCAGCGTGCGCGCCGCCGCGATCGCCGCGGCGACCTCGGTCGGGTGGTGCGCGTAGTCGTCGTACACCGCCGCCCCGGAGACCGTGCTCCCCAGCTGCTCGAGCCGGCGCCGGGCGCCGCGAAAATCAACCAGCGATCCCGCCGCGGCAGCCGGGTCGGCTCCGGCCCGGGCGGCCGCGGTCAGGGCGCCGGCGGCGTTGACCGCGTTGTGCGCGCCGGGGACAGAGAGGGCCACCTCGAGCCCCTGCCAGCGAAAGTGCGAGCCGTCCGGGCCGAGCGACGGGTCGGGCGCGTCGTAGGTGAGCGCGCCTTCCGGGCACAGCGCCCTCAGCTCCGGCCTGTCCCAGACGACGGCGCCGTCACCGGCGCGGGCCATGAACGTGCGAAACGTGTCCTCGAGGTCGCGCATCGAGTCGTAGGTCGCGTGATGGTCGAGCTCGGCATTGGTCAGCACCGCGATCTCCGGGTCCAGCTTCAGCAGCGAGCGGTCGGATTCGTCGGCCTCGACCACGATCCACTCTCCGCTGCCCCACCCGGCATTGGCGCCGGTCAGGCGCAGCTCGCCGCCGACGACGTACGACGGATCCATGCCACAGCGGCTGAGGACGTGGACGATCATGGCCGAGGTCGTCGTCTTTCCGTGAGTTCCGGTCACCGCCACACATCGGCGCAGGCCCGCGATCTCGGCCAGCAGGTCGGCCCGATGAAGCTCCCGCTCGGCGACCTGCCGCTCGGGATTCTCCGGCGAGACCGCGGTCGAGTAGACGACCTCCGCCCCGGGCGGAACGTTGCCTGCGTCATGACCGATCAGCGGCTCGATTCCGTGCTCGCGAAGCCGGCGTGAGTAGTCCGACTCCGCCCGGTCAGAGCCGCTCACCTCAGCCCCCAGGGCGCGAGCCACGATCGCCAACCCGCTCATCCCCGCGCCGCCGATGCCGACGAAATGCAGGCGGCGCGAGGACCAGTCGTCACCCACCGCGAGCGCTCACAGCGGCGCGGCTCAGGACCGCTCGAGCACGACGACGGGGATCTCCCGGTCGGTCTTGCCCTGGTAGTCGTTGTAGGCCGGCCAGATGGAGGCCATTCGCTGCCACAGATCGGGCTTCTCCTCGGATCCGGCTGGCCGCGCGCGGGCGGCGAAGCGGTCGCCCTTCACCTGCACGGTCACCTCGGGATGCTCGAGGACGTTGAGGTACCAGCTTGGATGGTCCGGGGCCCCGCCCTTGGACGCGACGACAATGTAATCGTTTTTGTGCTCGCCATAGATCAGTGGCGTGCTCCTGGCCTCCCCCGAACGCCGGCCGGTGGTGGTGAGAATCAGCGTGGTCACTCCCTGCCACTCATGACCTTCGGCTCCATCGGTTTCCCGATAACGCTTGACGTGCTCCTGACCGAACAGCATGGCCCGTTCACCTCGCTCACATCGACAACTCTGCTCGACCTCGAGGCTAGCCGAACCGTCGTTCGCCCGCGGCGGCGAGCACTTCACCCGCGATCTCGGCCGCGGCGTCAGGCTTCGCCACCGCCGCTGCGGCGCGGCCCATCGCGGCCAGGCGGCTTCGATCGGCCAGCAGCCCCCCCACCTCCTGGGCAAGCCGGGGGCCGTCAAGCTCGGCGTCCGGAATCACGGTCGCCGCCCCGGCGCGTTCCATGAAGCGGGCGTTCGCCGTCTGGTGGTCGGCCGTCGCGTGGGGGTAGGGCACGAGCACCGCCGGTTTCCCATGAGCCGCGATCTCGAACACCGAGCCGCCGGAGCGCGCGACGACGAGATCGCTGGCCAGCAGGGCCTGTCCGAAGTCGGGGATGTAGCCGCGGAGGTCGTAGTGGGGTCCCGGCGGGCGCAGGTCCGCGAGATCCCGCTCGCCGGCGGCGTGCAGGACGTGGAAGTGGGCGCCGGCGAAGGCCTCAAGCGCGGCCTGGTTGATGGAACGGGCTCCGAGCGAGCCGCCGAAGATGAGCACGCAGGTCTCCTCCGGCCCGATTCCGAAGCGCGCCCGGGCGGCGGCACGATCGGTGGCGGGGGGCGGCACCGGGCGCCCCGTGACCCGGTATTTGGCGCCGTCTCGCCCGTCGAGCGGAACGGCCAGGCACACGCGGCGAGCCAGCGGGGCGAGCAGGCGGTTGGTCAGGCCGAGATGGCTGTCGGCCTCCATCAGCACGAGCGGGGTCCGCCGCAGGACCGCGGCCAGACCGACAGGGCCCGCGACATATCCGCCCGCCCCGAGCACCGCGGCCGGCGCCAGCTCACGCAGGATGCGCCGCGCGCGGCGCAGGGCCCCGGCGTCGACCGCCGCCGCTGTGAGCGCCGCCAGGGGTGCCCGGCGGGGAAGCGGGAGGACCCGGAGGGGGTGGAGCTCGTAGCCGGCGGCGGGCACGAGCTCGAGCTCCGCTCGTTCGCCGCCGATGAACGCCACCTCCGCCCCCGCGGCGCGTAGCGCGTCAGCGACCGCCAGCGCCGGCACGACGTGTCCGGCGGTCCCGCCGGCGCCGATCACGATCCGTGGCGCCGTCACCGCCGGTTGGGCCACGTCGCGTGGCGCGCTTGGGGTCGACCATCTTCAGCCGCCGGCCGCCAGGACGCGAGATGTTCAGCAGCAGCCCGACGGAGGCCAGCATCACGCACAGGTTGGTGGGCGCGTAGGAGATGAACGGAAGCGGCACGCCGGTCAGCGGCGCGAGCCCCAGCACAACGAAGATGTTGAGGATGCCCTGGCAAAGAATCAGTGAGGTCAGCCCGGTGGCGAGGAGCTTGGCATACCGGGTTGCGGCCCGGCGCGCGGTTCGCAGCCCGGCGTAGGCGATCATCCCGTAGAGGAAGACGACGCCGAAGATCCCCAGTACGCCCAGCTCCTCGCCGATGACCGCGAGGATGAAGTCAGTCTGGGCCTCGGGCAGATAGAAGATCTTCTGCACCGAATGGCCGAGGCCGACACCGATCAACCCGCCTGAGCCCAGGGCGATCTGACCCTGGACGGCCTGGAAGCCGGCGGTCGACTTCGACGACCAGGGATGCAGGAACGACGTCAGTCGTGCCTGCTGGTAGGGCTGAGCGAGGACGAAGATCGCTCCGACGAGCAACGCAATCCCGGCCAGGATCCCGATATAGCGCATCGGCATTCCGGACGCGATCAGCAGGGCAGCGATCGAGAATGCCACCACCAGGGTGGTACCGAGGTCCGGCTCGATCGCGATCAGCAGGCAGGCCGGTCCGACGACCACGGCGATCGGCGCGATCGCCTGCCGGAACGAGCGCATCCGCCTCGGATGGTCGGCCAGGTGGCCGGCCACGTAGAGGATCAGCGCGAGCTTCATCACCTCCGAGGGCTGGAACTGGATCGGACCGGCGGCGAACCAGCGGCGCGCCCCAAGGATCGACACGCCGAAGCCAGGCACCAGCACGAGGAGGAGCAGAGCGGCCGAACCGAACAGCAGGAGCTTGGCCAGCCGGCGGTCGAACAACTCGAGGCCCCGCCGCTCCAACACGTACATGGCCACGAGACCGACCGCCCCGAAGATGAGGTAACGGAGAAACTGACCCGTGCCGCTACCGCCGTGGCCGCCGAGCACCCCGAGTGGCGAGGAGGCGCTGTAGACCATCACCGCGCCGAAGGCCAGCAGGCAGAGGGCGGCGGTCATCAGGATCCGGTGCTCGAGCGGTGGCGGCACGCGCCGGGCCGGGGCTCTGGTGCGGCCGCGCTCGGCCGTCGCGGCGCGGGCGGGCCCGGCCGCCGCCGCCCCACTCGCCGTGGCGGCTCGCGCCATCAGGC
>DATCPD010000103.1:0-9608 GCA_036564325.1 Solirubrobacteraceae bacterium
GGCCTGACGAACAAAGCGCGCACCGGCCGGCGGCACGCCGCCCGCCCGCGCCCCCGCCGCCCGCCCCCGCCCGCGCCGCCCGCCCGCGTCCGCGCCGGCGAAACCTAAGCGTGCGTGTGCTCGTCGGGCAGCGCCGCGACGTCCCGGCGCACGTCCCGGATCCAGCGGATCGTGGTGAGGACGAAGATCACCGCGCCGACGATCATGAAGAAGATCGAGATCGTCGTCCCGATCACGATCAGGGTGATTCCGACCGCGCTGGCGAGCGGGATCAGGGTCGGGCCCGGGAGGTGGATCTCCTCCGCGACCGGCGGTGCCTCCTGCTCGATCTCGCTCACGCGTGAACGTAGATCGCGGCGGCGAGGAAGGTCATGCCGAACATGAAGGCGCAGGCGGCGCCTGCGATCAGTCCGGAGCGGATGTTCTTGCGTGCGAGCTTGCGGTCCATTTCGTCCTCCCAGGAATTTACAGCTTGACGTCCGCCACCATCGCGCCGAACAGCAGCGCGAGGTAGAGCAGCGAGAACAGGTAGAGCCGGAGCGCCGTCCGTCGGTCAGCCCGCCGGTACAGGAGCACCGAACCGGCGATGAACGCGCCGCCGAGAACCATCGAGGCGACCAGGTAGATGCCGCCGAACGCCCCGGCGCAGAACGGCAGCTGCGAGACCGCGTACAGCAGCAGCGTGTAGAGCAGGATCTGGCGCCGGGTCTCACGCTCGCCCCGCACGACCGGCATCATCGGGACTCCGACCTTCGCGTACTCGTCCTTCATCAGCAGGCTGAGCGCCCAGAAGTGGGGAGGCGTCCAGTAGAACACGATCGCGAACAGGTACACCGCGGTCCAGGACAGCGAGCCGCGGGTGGCGGCCCAACCGACGAGCGGGGGGATCGCCCCGGCCGCTCCACCGATGACGATGTTCTGAGGCGTGCGGCGCTTGAGCCAGACCGTGTACACGCCGACGTATCCGACGAATCCACCCAGGGCCAGCGAGGCGGCGAGCACGTTGACCGTCAGCGACAGCAGCGCGAACGAGAGCGCGGCCAGCACGATCCCGTAGATCAGCCCGGCGCGGGGCGACACGCGTCCGGCCGGGATCGGCCGGTTGGCCGTGCGGGCCATCTGCGCGTCGATGTCACGGTCGTAGTAGTGGTTGACCGCGCCCGCCCCGCCGGCCGACAGGTAGCCCCCGAGGCAGGTCAGGGCGATTCGCAGCACGGAGGGGCTGCCCGCGATCTCCATCGCGGTGATCGTGGTCAGCATCAGCAGCGACTGGACCTTGGGCTTGGTCAGCTCGACGTAATCGGACAGCACCTGCCGCGCCGCCGAGGCGGCGGATCCGCTGCGTAGGACGGTGGCGGTGGCCATCAGACCCGGGCGTAGCGCTCGCTGCCGCCGGTCTTCTGGGTCGCGCCGGTCTGGCGCTCCACCTGGCGGCGGATGTCCCGCATCGGCTCAACCGAGCGCACGCGTGGGATCACGTCGAAGTTGTTGACGGGCGGGGGAGAGGACGTGAACCACTCGAGCGTGTTGCCCTTCCACGGGTCGGGGCCCGCGATCTTCCCGCGCTTGAGGCTGAGGGTTACGTTGGCGATGGTGACGAGGATCCCCACGCCGAGAATGAACGATCCGATCGTCGAGATCAAGTTGTAGGTCGACCAGCCCAGCCCCGGTTGGTAGGTGTAGATCCGCCGGGGCATGCCGGACAGGCCGAGGGCGTGTTGCACGAAGAAGGTCGCGTTGAAGCCGAAGAACATCAGCCCGAAGGAGATCTTGCCCAGAGTCTCGCTCATCATCCGGCCGGTCATCTTCGGATACCAGTAGTACAGGCCGGCGAAGATCGAGAACACGGACCCGCCCATCAGCACGTAGTGGAAGTGGGCGACGACGAAGTAGGTGTCGTTGAGCTGCCAGTCGACCGGGAACACGGCCAGGAAGATGCCGGTGATCCCGCCGACCACGAACACCGCGATGAATCCGACCGCGAACAACAGCGACGTGGTCAGGACGATCGACCCTCGCCACAGCGTGGCGATCCAGTTGAAGATCTTGACCCCGGTCGGGACTCCGATCAGGAACGAGCTCAGCATGAAGAAGCCGAGCACGACGATCGGCACCGGCGAGACGAACATGTGGTGCGCCCAGACCAGGGTGGCGAGGAAGGCGATCACGGCGGTGGAGGCGGCGATCGCCTTGTAGCCGAAGATCGGCTTGCGCGAGAACACCGGGATGATCTCCGAGATCATCCCGAAGCCCGGCAGGATCATGATGTAGACCTCGGGGTGCCCGAAGAACCAGAACAGGTGCTGCCACAGCACGGGCGAACCATGGTTGGTCGGGTCGAAGAAATGCGTGCCGAAGTGGCGGTCGGTGAGCAGCATCGTCACGGCGGCGGCGATCACCGGCAGGGCGATGATCAGCAGGATCGCGTAGATCAGGAGCGCCCACACGAACAGCGGCAGCCGGCCCCAGCTCATGCCCGGTGCGCGCATGTTGACGACCGTGGCGTAGAAGTTGATCGCGCCCATAAGCGAGGAGATTCCGGTGATGTGGATCAGGAAGATCCAGGCGTCCTGTCCGCCGCTGGGCGAGAACTGGATGCTGCTGAGCGGCGGATAGCTCCACCAGCCGGCCTCGGGCGGGTGGAAGAACAGCGTGAAGTAGAAGACGATCCCGCCCAGCAGCAGCAGCCAGTAGGACAGCGCGTTGAGGCGGGGAAAGGCCATGTCCCGCGCGCCGATCATCAGCGGCAGGAAGTAATTGCCGAAGCCGGCCATCACCGGCACCACGAACAGGAAGATCATCGTCGTGCCGTGCAGCGTGAGCAGCTGGTTGTAGTGCTCGGAGCTCAGCAATGTGTTGTTCGGCACCCCGAGCTGAGCTCGCATCAACAGCGCCTCGACCCCGCCGAGGATGAAGAACACGAACGTCGTGACGAGGTACATGATCCCGATCTTCTTGTGATCGGTTGTGGTCAGCCAGTCCACCCAGCGCTTGGTCTGCCGCGGCTCGGTCACCTCATGGGCGATCACCTGCGGGACCGGGCGGAGTGCGTAGTCGGTGGTGGCCATCGTCTGTCGACTCCTCTAGAGGTTTCCGTTCGCGGTCAGGATCTGGCGCAGTTGGGTCACCTGCGCGTTGGCGGCCGCGATCAAGCTGGACTGCTGGGAGATCCACTGCTGGTACTGATCTGGGGTGACCACCTTGACCCGCGCGAGCATCGACGCGTGCTGGCGCCCGCACAGCTGCGCGCAGTGCCCGGTGTAGACGACCGGATGCCCGGGCGTGCTGGCATGCGGCGCCTTGAACCAGGTGTAGGTGGTGTAGCCGGGAACCGCGTCGACCTTGCCTCCGAGCGACGGCACCCACCAGCTGTGGATCACGTCCGTGGCCTGGATCACCAGCACGACGGTCGTGTTGGAGGGCACGACCATGTCCGTGTAGGAATAGGGCAGCTTGCCGGTGAACGCATTGTTGTTGCAGTTCGGGCCGTAGGCGTAACGGAAGATGAACTGGCGGGCCTGCACGCAGACCGTGAGCTTCTTGCCGTTCGGGGGGGTGGGCTGGCCGAGCGAGGCCGAGAGCACGAGGCCGTTGCTGTCCGAATTGGGCGGGTTCGTGATGCTCGGCAGCTTCACGAAGGTGATCACCGTGATCACGATCAGAATCAGCGCGGCGGCCACCGTCCAGCCGATCTCCAACCGTGTGTTGCCGTGGATCTGGGCGGCCACCCGGTTCTTCTTGGAGCGGAAGCGGATCACGGAATAGAACAGCGCGCCCTCGACGATGACGAACACCACCGCGGCGACGTACAGGACGATCTTGTAAAGGCTGTCGATCTGGTCCGCGTTGGGTGAGCCACCCGATTTCGGGGTGAGGAAGTTGGCGAACGCGGCCGGCGCCAGCGCCAGCGAGGCGCTCAGCGCGAGCGCGATCGTCACGAGCGCGAGGGCGCGGCGCCGACGGCGGAGGTTGGCGGCGGGAACGTCGAGTCGCAAGGCGGCGGCATTCTACCCACGCTGGCGGGTGCTCGTCGCCGCTGCGCGATCCTGCTCCTGATTCCTATACTGGCGCGACTTGCGCCTGCCGAGGGGCATCCGAGTGACGGCATGGGCCCTCGTCGCGATGGGCGTCGCTGCGCCTGCTCTGCGGCGCCGCGTGAAGCTTCCGCCCGCGGCGGTCCTGGGCACCGCCGCCGTGGCCCCGCTCGCTGTCTGCGTGGCCATGCCCCGGAGCCGGAAGCGCGACGCGGCGGTCTGCGCTCTGAACATGTGGGCCTACCTGGCGGCCTACGAGATGCCGCACGACGATCCGCAGCGGCTCGCCGCGCGGGTCCACGTCGGCTATCCGATCGCCATCGACCGGTTCCTTGGCCTAGGCGTGCCGCCGACGCTGCGCCTACAGCGCGGCTTCTCGACGCCCGGATCGGTGAACGGGCTCGAGCGGGTCCTGGTGTGGTGTCACTGGATGTGGTTCTTCGTTCCGCACGCGAGCGTGGGCTATGTGCTGCTGCGAGACGGCGAGCAGTTTCCGGCTGCCGCGGCCCGGACGTACGCGGTGTTCGACCTCGGGGCATTCTTCTACTGGGCGATCCCCACGGCCCCGCCCTGGTGGGCGGCGACGCACGGCCGCTTCGGTGATCGAACGACCGCTCAGGTGCGGCGGATGATGATCGAGTACGGGGAGCAGTTCTGGGGTGACCGCTGGGGCGGTCTTTACGATGTGCTCGGAGGAAACCCGCTTGCTGCCATGCCGTCGCTGCATTTCGCCACATCCCTGATGGCCGCCCACCTGCTGAGCGAGGTGGACCCGATCGCGGGCGCGGTGGGTTGGGCCTATGTGGCCGCGCTCGGGTTGGCGCTGGTCTATCTCGGGGAGCACTACCTGGCCGATCTGGTGGGCGGGGCGGCGCTGACCGAGACCGTGCGTTTCGGCGCGCCGAAAGCCGCCCCGCTGGTGCGGGGGCTATCGCGCCTCGTGCAGGCGCTCGAGGCACGGAGTGTCGGCGAGTAGGCAGCGGTGAAACTCCGTTCACCCAGCGAGCAGCCCGCGCCCGGCTCTCGCGAGGCCGATGAGGTGCTGGAGCACTCCCGTGAGGAGATGCCGCGGGTGCGTTTCACGCGCCGCCGGCTGCTCATCTCAGGTCTTTTCGTCGTCTCCACCGTCGCGTTCCTGTACTTCGTGCTCCCCCGGCTCCTCGGGCTGCGGGAAACGTGGAACCGCATCCAGCAGGGCAACCTGTGGTGGCTCGCACTGGCGATAGGCCTCGAAATCTGCTCGTTCTTCGGGTACGTGGCCCTGTTCCGGGCTGTGTTCGTCCGTGGCAAGTCGCCGATCAACTGGCGCACGAGCTACGAGATCACGATGGCCGGGCTCGCGGCGACGAGGTTGTTCGCATCCGCGGGCGCCGGCGGCATCGCGCTCACGGCCTGGGCGCTTCGGCGCTCGGGGCTCGAGCGCCGCATCGTTGCCTGCCGGATGATCGCGTTCATGGCCCTCCTCTACGGCGTCTACATGGCGACGCTGGTGATCGACGGCATCGGCCTGTACACGGGGGCGTTCCCGGGGCCGGCTCCATTTGCCATCACGATGGTGCCGGCGATCTTCGGAGCGGTGGTGATAGTGATTTTCCTGTCGGTGTCGCTGCTGCCCGGAGACTTCGAGCGGCTGGTCACGCGGGACACGAACCCAGACCACCTCAGGGGCAGGATCGCCCTCCGCATTGCCGCCGCCCCGGCGACCGCCGCCACCGGCGTCCGCACCGCGATCGCCCTGATGCGCTCCCGCGACCCGTACCTGCTCGGAGCGATCGCCTGGTGGGGATTTGACATCGCCGTGCTGTGGGCGTGCTTTCACGCCTTCGGGAGCGCGCCGCCACACGCGGTGATCGTGATGGCGTACTTCGTCGGGATGGTCGGCAACACGCTGCCGCTGCCGGGCGGCATCGGCGGGGTCGACGGCGGGATGATCGGCGCCTTCTCGGCCTTTGGGGTGCCGGTTGAGATCTCTGTGGTCTCGGTTCTGGCCTACCGCGGCATCGCCTTCTGGCTCCCCACCCTCCCGGGCAGCGTGGCCTACTTCCAGCTACGGCGTACTGTGCAGCGGTGGCGCACCACCCGGACACCAAGCTATACTTAATGAAGTGACTGACCGAGTCGAAAACGTGATCATCGTCGGCAGTGGCCCTGCCGGCTATACCGCTGCGCTCTACACGGCGCGGGCGAACCTCGAGCCGTTGGTGATCGAAGGCTTCGCCTGGGGCGGTCTGCTGCAGCAGACGACCGACGTCGAGAACTTCCCCGGGTTTCCCGAGGGCATCACCGGCCCTGAGCTGATGCAGCATTTTCGTGGCCAGGCGGAGCGCTTCGGCGCTCGTCTGGAGACCGACGACGCCAGCCGGGTCGAGCTCTCGCCCGACGGCGGGCTGCACAAGGTCTACTCGGGTGACCAGGAGCATCTCGCCCGGACGGTGATCCTGGCCATGGGCGCTCAGCACCGTAAGCTCGCCGTGGCGGGCGAGGCCGAGCTCTCCGGGCGCGGGGTGAGCTACTGCGCGACGTGCGACGCGGCATTCTTCAGAGACGCCCCGACGATCATCGTCGGCGGCGGCGACTCGGCCATGGAGGAAGCGATGTTCCTCTCCAAGTTCGCGAGGAACGTCGCGATCGTCAACCGTCGCGACGAGTTCCGGGCTTCGAAGATCATGCTCCAGCGCGCGCGCGCGATCCCCAACATCGAGTGGATCACCCCGTACGTGGTCGAGGAGTTCGTCGCCGGCGACGCAGGTTCGCTGGGCAGCGCCCGTCTTCGCAACACAGCGGACGGGGGTGAGCGCTCACTGGAGATCTCGGGTGCTTTCATCGCCGTTGGCCACGATCCGCAGTCGCAGCTCGTCCAGGGGCAGGTGGAGACCGATCCGGCCGGATACGTCATCACCCGCGGGCGGTCGACGTTGACCAACGTCCCAGGGGTGTTCGCGGCGGGGGATCTGGTCGATCACACGTATCGCCAGGCGGTCACCGCGGCGGGATCCGGCTGTCAGGCGGCGCTTGACGCGGAGTGGTACCTCCGTGACACGCCGTTTCCCGTAGAGGACGTGGCCGGAGCGGCCAGCGCCTCGGCCTGAAGCCGTCCTCTCGGGCTGACGCCGTTCTAGCTGAGGTACGGACAGCCCCGCTGGGGGCCGTAGTTGTGCGACGGCGCCCGGCGGCCCATCCAGAGTCCGAAATCCTGCGTCCACGTCGACGCGCTGTACTGGCCGAGCGCCTGCGAGTTGACACCGGTTCCGACGTCCCCGAAGTTGGGGTTGAGGATGTTCTGGCAGTGGTCAAGGCTGCCCATCCAGGCTGTGACCACATCGCGCGGCGTGGCAAATCCAGAGGCGATGTTCTCCCCCGCGGTGGACCAGAAGTATCCGGTGGCGTCGATCCGTGAAGAGAAATTCTGCCCGTGTGTGAAGTTGGAGGTCCTGACCATGGTGTTCGTCCAGAGCTGGGCTGAGCTGGTGAGGCGGGGGCTCGCGTGGAGCGCGGGAAGGTGCCGCGCGGCCCGCTGCTGATTGACCAGGCACACAACCGCGCTGCGCATCGTGGCTACCGGTGCAGCGCTGGCGGAGACGTCGGCTCCGGCGCAGCCGGACTGGCCGGCGGCCGCAGCACTCGCGAGCGGCAGAGAACCGAGCAGACCGAGCGCGACCGCCGCGGCGACACGTCGGATGCGGTGAGGACGATGGGTGGAGGAGCCGGTGGCCATGATCCCCCCATCGGGAGCACGGCCACCGGGCATGCGTAATCAGGCCCGATTCTCGTACGTCCGTCCAGCGCGCGGCGGTTGCCGCGGGGGGTGGGTCAGGCGAGGCTCGTCCAGACGGTCTTGGTCTCGAGATACGCGTCGAGACCCTCTCGTCCGTGCTCGCGCCCCAGGCCCGAGGCCTTGTAGCCGCCAAACGGTGCGCCGGGATCGCTCACGCCCCAGCAGTTGACGTAGACCGACCCCGCCTTGAGCAGGCCGGCGAGCTTGTGCGCGCTCGCGATGTCACGGGTCCAGACGCCGGCCGCCAGCCCGTATTCCGTGTCGTTGGCGCGCGCCGCGACCTCCTCCAGCGACCCGTAGGGCATCGCCACCAGCACGGGTCCGAAGATCTCCTCCCGCGCGATCGTCAGTTCGTCGCTCGTGGCGGTGAACAGCGTCGGCTGGACGAAATAGCCCTCACCGTCCCCGGTGGCCTCGCCGCCGGTGATCAGCTCAGCGCCCTCCGTGCGGCCGGCGGCGATGTAGCGCAGGACGCGGTCCTGCTGTTCCCGGGAGACCAGCGGGCCGAGCTGCGTCGCCGGATCCAGACCGGGACCGACCCGGGACTTAGCCGCGCGAGCGGCGAGGTCGGCGACGACCTCGTCGAAGTCGTCTTGGTGCACGAACAACCGGCTGCCGGCGTTGCAGGCCTGTCCCGAGTTGAAGTAGAGCGCCTGGAATGAGCCGGCGATCGCTGCCCCAAGGTCGGCGTCGGGAAGGATGATGTTCGGGGATTTGCCGCCCAGCTCAAGCGTGACCCGTTTGAGCGAGCGTCCGGCCTTGGCCCCGATCTCCCGTCCGACCTCGGTCGATCCGGTGAAGGCGATCTTGTCGATGCCCGGATGATCGACCAGCGCCGCGCCGGTCTCGCCGTCGCCCGTGAGCACGTTGACCACGCCGGCCGGAATCCCGGCCTCCAGAGCGAGCTCTCCGAGCCGGAGGGCGCTCAGCGGCGTCTGCTCGGCAGGCTTGAGCACGGTCGTGCAGCCGGCCGCCAGGGCCGGCGCCAGCTTCCACGCCGCCATCAACAGGGGGAAGTTCCAGGGGATGATCTGCGCGCAGACGCCGACCGGCTCCTTCCGGGTGTAACACAGCATGTCCGGCTGGCGGACCGGGATCGTCGCGCCCAGAACCCGCTCGGGCCAGCCCGCGAAATGACGCAGCTGCGCGACCGTGGAGGCCACGTCGACGATCTTCGCGAGCTTGACGGGCTTGCCGTTGTCGAGCGCCTCAAGCTGCGCCAGCTCCTCGCCGTTGGCCTCCACCAGATCGGCCAGCCGGTTCATCAGCCGAGCCCGCTCGGCCGCGGGAGCCCTGCTCCAGGGTCCATCCGCAAAGGCCGCGCGAGCTGTCCGCACCGCGCGATCGACATCCTCCGCTCCGGCCTGGGCGACCGAGGTGATGACGCGGCCGGTGGCCGGGTCGAGCGTCTCGAACGAGCGCCCGTCGGCGGCGGCCGGGCGCTCGGCGCCGATCAACAGCTGCTGGTCGCGGCCGGCGAACTCGCGGACCGCCGGGGAGAGCTGGTCTGGAAGTGTGGCGATCGACATCTGACCTCCTGGAGCGTCTACGGCTGGAGCACGATCTTCAGAGCCTCGCGGCGATCGTAGACCGCGTAGGCCTCCGGGGCATCGTCGAGCGAGACGTGGTGGGTGACCAGGGGGGTCGGATCCAGCGTCCCGGCGGCCAGCATCGCCAGCACGCGATCGACGTGGCCGATCACGTTGGCGTGGCCGCTCTTCACCGTCAGCCCCTTGATCCAGACCACGCCCATGTGAACCTGACACGGCTCGGCGTACACGCCGATCGCGAACACGGTG
>DATCPD010000112.1:0-5451 GCA_036564325.1 Solirubrobacteraceae bacterium
CGTCAGGACCGTGCCGCTGCACTCGCGGCTGCGCGGACACGCACGGGATCCGTTCGCTCAGCCCAAGCAGAAGGCCGCGGCGAAGGTGGCGACAACCCCCCAGGCGGCAACCAAGCCCGCCACGACGCCAACGACCGGGACCACGACCACGAGTACGAGCTCGACGACGACGGGCGGGACGAGCCCGAGTGGCACCGGTGGAAGCGGCTCCAGCAGCGGCTCTGGCAGCGGCTCCACCCCGCCGCCGCCCACGTTCTCGACCGCCCCGCCCAAGCCTGCGCCCACCGGGCTGAGCGCCACCCAGTCCTACCACGTCACGTTGGCGATCACGAACTCCGCCGGCGGGCTCGACACGAGCGACCCGCTCGAGCGACTGAGCATCATTCCGAACGCCCAGGAGCCGCTGCTCGTCGAGCTCGGCGTGCTGAAGGGCGGGCACCGCGTGCTGTTCGCGGTCGAACCCCAGACCGTTCTGAGCGGCCCCGGCAGGTGCACGCCCGGGTCCGTCGACTGCGAGATCCTCTCCTTGGCGCCGGGTCAGATCGAGCAGCTCTCGGTATCCTCGCCAACCGGAACGGTCGCACTGGCCAAGTTTGCCGTCACCGATATCAAGGCTGACGGGCACCCGTCGGCCGCAGCCGCGGACCAGGCCCGGCGGAAAGAGTCCGCAGCCGGTCGCCGACTGCTCAACCAGTCCAATCTAAGCGCTCTCTCGCTGTTCGCCTACCGGCCGAGCCTCGGCGCCGTCGTCGACCTGCGCAATCTCTCTGTCGGAGGTAACTGATGCGACGTCTGCTGCTAATCGTCCCGACCCTCGCGGTTTCGCTGATCGCGCTGGTCGGCAGCGCGCAGGCGGTCGTGGTCGACCCGAGCCAGTCAGGGCAGGCGAGCGTCGCCTACAACCCGGCAAATCAAAACGGCTACGCCGGTGTCGCGCTCGTGCCCGGCAGCCGGAGCGACCTGGCCACGGCAGGGATCCCGACCGTCACCTCGAGTGCGCCGTGCACCGATCCGGCCCTGTCCGCCGACCTCGTGCTCCCCGACACCGGCCTGTGCTCGCACGGCGGCGCCGTGATGCACAACAACGAGGTCTTTGCGTTTACCTGGGATTCGGTGCGCCGGTATTGGCAGTCCACGAGAGACTACGTCCAAACGTTCTTGCGCGATGTCGCCGACGGCAGCACCACGCTCAACTCGCCGTACGCCGTGACCGGCCAATACTCGGACTCCACCGGCCGGGCGGCCAACCTCTCGGTCTATGGCGGAGGATGCATCGATTACGGGAACACCGGCGGCGCGACATGCAGGTTCGGCGACACCGATGGGTCGGGCCCCGGCCACAGCTATTCGGCCAGCGGCTGCCCGGTCACCGGCACGAACCAATTCCACGAGGAGCCCAGCAGCGCCTTTGACAGCGTGCCGAACGACGTCTGCCTTACGGATGCTCAGCTCCGGGGCGAGCTGGCCACGATGATCGCCCAGACGGGCGTGCCCGGACACACCAAGCCGGGCTACACGCCGCTGATCGTCCTGCTGATGCCGCCGGGGGTTAAGACGTGCCTGGACGGCGCCGGGGCGCTGTGCTCGGTCAACGGCACATCGAGTGCCAAATTCTGCTCCTACCATTCACATGTCGACGTGGGCGGGACCAGCTATGCCTACGTCGTGCAACCGTGGACGGCGCTCACCGGATGCGACGACCCCGGCGTGCCCGCGATCCCGCCCGACCCGACGCCGCAGGAGCTCGCGGTCGGCGTCGGCCAGCGGCTGGTCAGTCCGCTCAGTCAGGGCCAGCTGGCCGCGATCGTCGACCCCGGCCTGAACGGCTGGTTCGGGCTGGATGGCTCCGAGATCAATGACAACGGCTGCGTACCGCTTCCCCGCACCCTCGACAGCGTTACCGTCGGCGCCGGCGCGCAAAACCCCTACTTCCTGCAACGTGAATTCAACAACGCGGGTGTGATCGAGTCCGATCCGAACGCACCTGAATGCACGCCGTCGGTTGTGCTCGCCCCGACGTTCGTCGCTCCCAGCGCCATAAACCGAGGCGATGTGGTCCAGTTCGACGGCTCGACGAGTCCCTCCACGCTGATCGTGCCCAAGGACGGCTACGCCTGGAGCTTCGGCGACGGCACGACCGCGGTTGGTCCGAGCGTCGTGCACAGCTATGCCGCCGGGGGGACGTTCAAGGTGACGCTCACCGTCGTCGACCGCGGCGCCAACATCCGCAGCCTCAGCCAGACGGTCACCGTGATGGGCGCGTCCGGTCAGACCGTCCCGCCGCCGCCGCCGCCGCCGGTCACCCACTCGACTCCGAGGTTCCGCGTGCGGCTGCAGCTGATGCCCCAGGGGCTGAAGTCGATGCTCCACAGCGGGGTGGCCGTTCAGGTGAGCTCCAACGAGCGCGCTGACGGGATCGTCACCCTCTCGATTTCAAAAAGCGCCGCCAGGCAGGCGCACATCAGGGTCGGGCGCGGAGCGACGGTTGTCGTCGGGCGGGGCACGGTGTCCGGAATCAAGAACGGCATCATGCAACTGCACGTTCGGCTGCCGAGGGCCACCGCCACCAAGCTGGGGCGCCTGCGCCGCCTGACCGTCACGGTCCGCCTGGCCCTGGTCGCCGCCGGCCGCGACCATCTCGCGATCGACGTCGCCGGGCGTTACTGAACGAGATGCGCCGCAGTTCCGCCGGGGAGGATCAGACGAGCGGCTGCTGAGGCCGCGCCGCCCGTAACCTACAGCGCCCATGGCGCTGCACCTCGTAACTGCAGGCGAATCGCACGGTCCCGGCCTCACGTGCATCATCGAGGGGCTTCCGGCTGGTCTGATCCTCGATCGCGAGGCCCTCGACCGTGATCTCGCTCGGCGCCAGCTCGGGCATGGCCGAGGGGGGCGGATGAAGATCGAGAAGGACAAGGTCGACGTGACCGCGGGCGTCCGCCACGGGCGCACGCTGGGCGGCCCGATCGCGCTGCAGGTGGTCAACCGCGACTACGCCAACTGGGAGGAGCGCATGAATCCGTGGCCGGTGGACGCCGCGGTGCAGGAGGTGCACCTGCCGCGGCCCGGCCATGCCGACCTGGTCGGGACCCAGAAGTACGGGCTGACCGACGTCCGGGACATCCTCGAGCGCGCCAGCGCCCGCGAGACCGCCGCGCGCGTCGCCGGCGGGGCGGTGGCCAAGGCATTCCTCAGAGAACTGGGGGTCGAGGTCTTCTCGCACGTGATCCAGATCACCAGCGTCACGGCGCCGCAGCGGGGGAATTTAACTCGAGAGGATTTCGCCCCGGTGGACGAGTCGCCGGTGCGCTGCCTGGACCCGGAGGCGACACGGGCGATGGTCGCCGAGATCGACCGGCTCCGCAAGGCCAACGAGTCGTTGGGCGGAGTGTTCGAGGTCCGGGCGTTCGGCGTGCTGCCGGGCCTCGGCTCGCATGTCTCCTGGGAGGAGCGGATCGATGCCAGGCTCGGTCACGCGATCCTTTCGATCCAGGCCATGAAGGCGGTCTCGATCGGCGACGGCTTCGAGGTCGCGGGCCTGCCGGGGTCCGAGGCCCATGATGAGATCTTCTACGACCCGGAGCGCGGCTATTACCGAAACACCAATCGCGCCGGCGGCGTCGAGGGCGGCATGACCACCGGCGCGCCCGTCGTGGTGCGCGGCTCGATGAAGCCGTTGCCGACGCTGACCAAGCCGCTGCGCTCGGTGGACATCGAAACGCACGAGCCGGCGGAGGCGCTCCGCGAGCGCACGGATTCCTGCACCGTGCCCGCGGCGGGCGTGGTCGGGGAGGCGATGGTCGCCTTCGTCCTGGCGGACGCCTACCGGCGGAAGTTCGGCGGCGACCACATCGACGACGTTCGCCTCGCTGTGCGCGCCTACCGGGAGCGCATCGGATGGCGCGGACCCTGACGCTCCAAGGCACCCGCACGATCGCGTGCATCGGCTTCATGGGGGCGGGGAAGTCCACCGCCGCCGCGGCCATCGCCCGGCTGACAGGCCGGCGTGAGATCGACGTCGACCGCGTCGTCGAGCAGCGGCTCGGCAAGTCGATCGAGCAGGTATTCGCGCAGGACGGCGAGCCGGCCTTCCGGGCGGCGGAGGAGACGGTGACGCTGGAGCTGCTCGACGATCCGTCGGCGCCCGTCCTCGCGCTCGGAGGGGGCGCGATCGAATCGCCGGCGGTGCGCGACGCCCTCGCCGAACACCTCGTCCTGTGGATCGACGTCGACCTCGACACGGCCTGGCGGCGCGTGCGGGGCGGCGGGCGGCCGCTGGCCCGGGAGCGTGAGGAGTTCGATCATCGCTACGCCCGCCGGGAGCCCATCTACGCGGCTCTGGCCGACGTCGTGGTGCCCTCGCAGAGCATGGGCTCGATGGAGACAGTGCTCAGCTCGGTCGAGGGGATGCCGTCCGGTACTCGGGTCATCTGGGCGGCCACTGCCTCCGGCAGCTACCCCGTGTACATCGGCGCGGATCTGCTGGAGGGCCACCGCTTCTGGCCGGCGTCAGTCTCCGGTCGGCGGTTTCTGGTCACCGACGGCAATGCCGGCCGTCACTACGGCCACACGCTCGATCCCCTGGACGGGAGGGTGGTGATCATGCCCGGGGAGCAGTCGAAGACGATCGCCCATGCCGAGATCGTATGGACCGAGCTCGTCCGGGCCGGCATGACGCGAGAGGACGTCGTGGTTGCCCTCGGTGGCGGCGTGATCGGGGATCTGGCCGGATTCTGCGCGGCCACCTACCAGCGCGGCGTGCGGTATGTCCAGGTCCCCACCACCCTGGTGGCCCAGGTCGACTCCGCCTACGGCGGGAAAACGGGCGTCGATCTGCCGGAGGCCAAGAACTACGTCGGTGCCTACCACCAGCCTTCGGCCGTGCTGGCCGACTCGCAGACCCTGGCCAGCCTCCCGGCAGCCGAACTGGCCGCCGGCTATGCCGAGGTCGTGAAGACGGCGCTGATCGCGGGGGGCGACCTGTGGGATCGCATCCGCGCGGGCGCTGATCCGGCCGCCCCCGGCGTGATCGCGGCCTGCGCGCTGACCAAGCTGAGAATCGTCGCGCAGGACGAGCGCGACGGCGGCCTGCGGCAGGTTCTCAATCTCGGGCACACGGTCGGCCACGCGATCGAGACGAGCACGGGCTACGCCCGGTATCGACACGGTGAAGCGGTCGCGCTCGGGCTGCTCGCGACACTGCGGCTCTCCGGCCAGGACGCGTTGCGTGACGAGGTGCTCGGACTGCTGTCAGCGCGCGGGCTGCCGACGAGGCTCGAGGACGCCGATCCAGATGCCGTGGTGATGGCCACCGCGCGGGACAAGAAGCGGACCGGGGAGGGCCCGGTTCCATTCGTGTTGCTCGACGGTCCTGGCCAGGCCCGGCCCGGGCGCGCCGTGGCTGCTCGCGACCTGATCGCCGCCGTGCGAGAGTTGGCCTGAGTCATGGAC
>DATCPD010000121.1:0-12179 GCA_036564325.1 Solirubrobacteraceae bacterium
GACGACAAGACCATCGGCGTGTTCACCAGCGGATTGGTGCCGATCCGGCCCAAGAACGTGGACCCCGGATTGCCGATCGACGGCCGGGGGCACGAGGAATGGCGCGGCTGGGTCTCGGCCAAGAACCACCCGCAGGGGATCAACCCCGCCAGCGGGCAGATCATCAACTGGAACAACCGCACCGAAGCGGGTTACCAGGCGCCTGACGACAACTGGTCGCTCGGAGCGCTGCAACGCATCGACCTGCTGACGCGCAACCTCGGCCACGGAAGCAACCTGACGCCCGCCTCGGTCGTGTCGGCGATGAACGCCGCCGCGACCCAGGACATGCGGGAGGTCACCCTTGAGCCGGTGCTGTCCAGGGTCCTGCACGGAGGCCACGCACCGAACGCGCAGGACGCCAAGATGCTCGCGCTGCTCGATGCTTGGCGAAGCCACGGCTCGAGCCGCCTCGATCGCACCGATGCCTCCGGGATCGGCAAGATCACCGATCCGGGCGCGGCGATCATGGACAGCGCTTGGCCGCTGCTGGCCAAGGCCTGGGCTTCGGACGTGCTGGGGGCCGGGCTGTCGGCGCAGCTGGCCACGTTCGTCAGTCCGTTCGATCAGCCGCCAGGTGGCCAGTACACCGGCTGGCACATCTACATGGACAAGGACCTGCGCACGCTGCTCGGCGACCGGGTCCGGGGCAAGTTCGCGGTCCGCTACTGCGGTGGCGGCAGCCTCAAGCGCTGTCGCGCGGAGTTGTGGGGCGCCGTCGATCAGGCGGGGAAGCAGCTCGCCTCCCAGCAGGGCGCCGACCCCGCGGCGTGGCGCTCGGACGCGACCGCGGAACGCATCAAGTTCGTTCCCGGCCTGCTTCCGGACACCATGCGCTACACCAACCGCCCGACCGGGATCCAGCAGGTCCTGAGCTTCTCCGGCCACTCGCCGGGGGATCGGGGGCGCTAGGCCGAGCGCGGGTGGGACGCTGGCGCTAGGCCAAGCGCGGGTGGGACGCTGCCCGGCAGCCTACGCCGGCAGCGTCTCGCCCGAGTACAGCTTGATCACCTTGACGGCGCCGGCGGGCGTGGCGTTGATGCACAGCTCGCACAGCACGCATTCGTCCAGGTTCTCGGGCACGATCCGCAGCGTGCCGTCCCCGTTCTGGGCGAAGATGTCGACCGGGCAGACCTCGGTCAGCTTTGCCGCGAGTTCAGGGTTCGCCGCGACGGCGTCGTCGACCTCGACGTTGATGAACAGCGCGTGGCTCATACCGGCGCCCCGATCTTCTCCTTGACGATGTCCGGGATCTCGGAGATCTCCTCGGCGACGACGATGCCGGCCTCGGCCAGGCGGGCGATCTTCTCGCTCGCCGTGTCCGCCTTGCCTTCGACGATCGTGCCCGCGTGGCCGAAGCTCATGCCGGGCATCTCGTCCATGAACCGCCCCGCCATGAAGGCGACGATCGGCAGGCGCGAGTTGTGTTCGGTCACCCAGGCGGCGAGCTCGGCCTCCATCCGGCCTCCGGGCTCGGTGTAGATGACGATCGCCTGGGTCTGCTCGTCGGCCTCGAACAGCGGCATCAGCTCGGCGTAGCTCTGGCCGATGATGGCGTCGCCGCCGATCGATACGGCCGTCGACTGTCCGAGGCCGGCGGCGGACAGCGTCGATGACATCTCCGTGGTCATGCCACCGCTGCGAGAGATCACCCCGACCGGACCGGGCCGGTAGGACTTGGCAGCATCCTTCGCCGGGCCGCCGATACCGCCCATCTTGATCACGTCGGGAACGATGATCCCGAGGCAGTTCGGTCCGATGATCCGGGCGCCGCGCTCGTTGGCGCGCTCGACCATCTGGGCGACATCGCCGCGCGGGATCCGCTCGGTGACGATCACGATCAGCTTGACGTCGTTCTCGATCGCCTCGAGCACCGCGTCCTTGGTGAAGGCGGGGGGGACGGTGACCACCGAGCCGTAGATCGGTCTCCCGTGGTGCTCGACCGCCTGGGCGACCGTGTCGAACACAGGGACCCCGTGCACCTCGCGGCCAAGCCGGCCGGGAGTTACCCCCCCGACGATCTTGGCCCCCGTGCCGTAGTCCAGGCATTCGCGCGTCAGGTTGACCGCCTCGCGGCCGGTGATCCCCTGCACGATGAAGGTTGTCTCTGAGTCGATCAGGATGCTCATACCCGTCCCCCTGCCGCCCGCTCGCCATCCGGGCTCGCCTGATCGGGCGGCGGGGACGTCGTCCTGCTTCCCTGGATCTTCTCCACCGCACGCCTGGCCGCCTCATGCAACGAGACGCTGCGATCGGCGTACTCGACGCCGTACTTCTTAAGGATCTTGAACCCCTCTTCCTCCCAGGCGCCCGGGATCCGGAAGATGGCGATCTTCTCGGCCGGGTCATAACCGAGCTCCACACAGGCCTTGATGACGCCGCGGGCGACGATGTCCACGCGGGTGTTGGAGACGATCGACATCATCACGGCGATCTTGTCGACGCCGGGCTTCTGCAGCACCAGCTTGGCCAGGCCGCATGCCTTGCGCACCGAGGGGTTGCCGCCGATCTCGCAGTAGTTGGCCGGATTGCCGCCGTGGGCGCGAACGGCGTCGAACAGGGTCAGCGAGCCGCCGCCGGCGCCGATCACCAGGCCGAGGTTGCCGTCGAACTCGGTGACGTTGCCGGCCACGCCGCGATGATCCTGGGCGTCCACCTGCTCGCCCGCCAGCTCGAACGGGGTGGCCTCGCGGGCCTGCCGGGTCTCCTCGTCGCCCACGCCGAGCTCCTTGAGCAGGGCCTTCTGGCGCGGGCGGGCCTCGTTCTCCATGTCCATGTGGGCGTCGAGCGCGACGAACGAACCGTCCTGCAGCTCGCCGAGCGGATTGATCTCCGCCAGGGTCATGTCGTACCGCAGGAACAGCCGCGCCAGCCGGGCCAGGATCGGCGTCAGCCGGTTCAGGGCCGTTCCGCTGATCCCCAGGGACGCGATCACCTGCTTGGCCTGCCAGTCGGAGAACGGCCGCAGCGTGGAGAAATCGCCGCGGGCGACGTGGTCGGGGTGCTGCTCGGCGACCTCTTCGATGTCGATCCCGCCCATGTCGGAGAACAGCATCACCGGCTGCTTGCGGATCCCGTCCCAGACCACCCCGGCGTAGTACTCGTGCTTGACCTCCGCGCGCGAGTCGACCAGCACGCCGCGGGGCATGTGGCCGTTGATCTTAAGGTTGAGCACGTGCTCCGCGTGCTCCGCGGCCTGGTCGGGGTTATCCGAGAACTGCACGCCTCCGGCCTTCATCCGGCCGCCGGTGAGGACCTGCGACTTGATCACCACCGGGCCGGCGATCTCCTGGGCGATCAACCGCGCCGCCTCGGCCGTTTCGGCGAAGCCGTGCTTGGTCACCGGGATTCCGGCCTTGGCGACGATCGCCCGGGATTCGTATTCGAAGAAGCGCATGGAAGGCGCGGGAGGGTAGCGAAGCGGCCCCGATCACCGCATCAACACAATCCTCATCGACTCGGTTGGCCGCTGTGCTACAAATCCGCGAAGTATTTCTATAAACCTGATCGAGAAACCTACCTTTATGGGGAGCAAATGAGACAGTCATCTACGTTTGGGCGCGGCGCCGTCGTCGCGTTGATCGCGGCCCTGGGCGGCGCGCTGGCGCTGGCCGGCTGCGGCGGCTCCTCGGACAGCAGTTCCACCGCTGCCGCCGGCGCCGGTGGGGGATCGTCCTCGTCGAGCTCCGGCGGCGGTACCCAGCTCGCCCTGGTGGCCTATTCCACGCCGAAGAAGGCCTACGACGCGCTGACCTCGGCGTTCGGCCAGACCACCGCAGGCAAGGGGATCTCGTTCAGCCAGTCCTTTGGCGCCTCCGGATCCCAGAGCCGCGCGGTCGACTCAGGCCAGCCGGCCGACGTGGTTGCGTTCTCGACCACCCCGGACGTCACGCGTCTGGTCAAGGACAAGATCGTTCCCGCCAGCTGGGACGCCGGAGCCCAGAAGGGCATCTCGAGCGATTCCGTCGTGGTGCTCGTCGTCCGCAAGGGCAATCCGAAGCACATCACCGGCTGGGATGACCTGATCAAGCCGGGCGTGGATGTGATCACTCCCAATCCGTCGACCTCCGGCAGCGCGCGCTGGAACATCCTCGCCGCCTACGGAGCTCAGCTCAAGGAGGGCAAGTCAGCGGCCCAGGCGCTCGCCTACGTGAACACGCTGCTGACCAAGAACGTCAGCGTCCAGGACTCGAGCGCGAGCGCGGCGCTGCAGACCTTCACCGGAGGCAAGGGTGACGTGCTGCTCGACTACGAGAGCGACGCGATCGCGGCGCAGAAGGCTGGAGACTCGATCCAGCACATCGTCCCCAAGCAGACGATCCTGATCGAGACGCCGATCGCCGTCACCTCCAAGAGCGCTCATGCCACGCAGGCGCAGGCGTTCCTCAACTGGCAGTGGTCCCCGGCCGGGCAGACGATCTGGGCCGAGCAAGGCTATCGCCCGATCGTGAAGTCGGTGTTCAACAAGTTCGCCGCCAAGTTCCCCACGCCGCCGCAGTTGTTCACGATCGACTTCCTGGGAGGGTGGACGAAGGTCAAGACCGCGTTCTTTGATCCCGCCTCGGGGACGATCACCAAGATCGAGCAAGCGGCAGGAGTTCCCACTGCCACCAAGTAGCGCATACGCAGCCCCCGCGCCGCGCGCGACCCGACGACGGGTGCGGTCCGCGCGCGCGGGCGGGCTGGGCTTGGGACTGGCGACGCTCTACCTGAGCGTGATCGTCCTGATCCCGCTGGCTGCGGTCGCCGTCAAGGCGTTCGCCCAGGGTCCCGGCAGCTTCCTGGATTCCGTGACCACCAGTGCGGCGCTGACCACGCTGGGCATCACGCTCCTGGTATCCCTGGTGGTCGCCGCCATCGGCGCGGTGATGGGGACGCTCGTGGCCTGGGTGCTCGTCCGGGACACATTTCCGGGCAAGCGGATCGTCAACGCGCTGATCGACCTGCCATTCGCGCTGCCCACGATCGTGGCCGGCTTGACGCTGCTGGTGCTCTACGGCCCCGGCAGCCCGTTCGGCGTCCACCTGGCCTACACGCGAGCCGCGGTCGTGCTGGCCCTGCTGTTCGTGACGCTGCCCTTCGTGGTGCGATCGGTGCAGCCCGTGCTGCTCGAGCTCGATCGTGAGGCCGAGGAGGCCGCGTCCTCGCTCGGGGCCTCGAACGCGGTCACCTTCCGGCGGATCGTGCTGCCGGCGCTGCGTCCGGCGATCGTGTCGGGCGCCGCGCTGGCCTTCGCCCGCTCCGTCGGCGAGATCGGATCGCTGGTCCTGATCGCCGGCAAGGTGCCGATCGCCAGCATCGTCATCTACGCCGACATCGAGAGCGACGCCCCGCAGGCCGCCGCGTCCCTGTCGGTCGTGCTGCTGGCCCTCTCGTTGGTCGTGCTCGTGCTCCTGCGCCGTCTGGGGGCCCGGGTTGCGCATTAGCCGGCCGGCAACCCTCTCGCTGCGCACCGTGGCGCTGCTGTATCTGGTGCTGCTGTTGCTGCTTCCGCTCGGCGTCATCTTCGGGCGAACGTTCGAACACGGGGTGGGGGCGGCGTGGAACTGGATCACGACGCCGGCCGCGGTCAGCGCGTTCTGGCTGACGGTCACGGTGGCGGTGATCGCCGTGCCGCTCAACACGATCTTCGGGATCGGCTGCGCACTGGTGGTGGTGCGCGGGAAAGGGCGGGGCAGAGGCTTTCTCGACGCGTTGATCGATCTGCCGTTCCTCGTCTCGCCGGTGATCGTGGGGCTCGCGCTGATCCTGGTCTACGGCCAGGGCGGGTGGTTCGGGAACTGGTTCATCGATCACGGCATCAACGTCATCTACGCGGCCCCCGGGATGGCGCTTGCCACGGTGTTCGTCTCACTGCCGTTCGTCGTCCGCGAGGTGGCTCCCGTGCTGATCGAGATCGGCGACGAGCAGGAACAGGCCGCAGCCACGCTGGGCGCTTCCTCCTGGCAGACGTTCTGGCGCGTGACGCTGCCTTCGATCCGGTGGGGCGTCGCCTACGGCGTGGTCCTGACCACGGCGCGCGCGCTGGGGGAGATCGGCGCCGTGCTCGTCGTCTCCTCGAACGTGGCCGGGTCGACACTCACCCTGCCGCTGCTCGTCTACCAGCGCGACTCGCAGATCGGCTCACAGGCCATCAGCGGCGCGTATGCCGCGGCCACCGAGCTGGCCGTAATGTCGCTGATCGTGCTGCTCGTGATGACCCTGCTCGGACCAAGGAGACACGACTCCAAATGAGGATCGAGGTCGAATCGATTTCCAAGCAGTTCGGCGACTTCCGCGCGCTGGACGACATCACGCTCGAGGTGCCAAACGGGTCGTTGACCGCCCTGCTGGGACCCAGCGGCTCCGGAAAGTCCACGCTGCTGCGGATCATCGCCGGACTCGAGACCCCGGATCAGGGGACGGTGCTGATCGATGGCAACGACGTGACCCACGCGCGGCCCCAGGACCGGGCGATCGGCTTCGTGTTCCAGCACTACGCCCCGTTCGCCCACATGACCGTCCGGGACAACGTCGGGTTCGGGCTCAGGATTCGCAAGCGCCCGAAGACCGAGGTGCGGGAGCGGGTCGATGAGCTGCTGTCACTGGTCGGCCTGACCAAGTGGGCCGGGCAGCGGCCGCATCAGCTCTCAGGCGGGCAGCGCCAGCGGATGGCGCTGGCGCGCGCGCTGGCCGTGGAGCCGCGCGTCCTGCTGCTCGACGAGCCGTTCGGCGCCCTCGACGCCACCGTCCGCGCCGAGCTGCGGGAGTGGCTGCGGCGGCTGCACGACGATCGCGGCGTGACCACCGTGCTGGTCACCCACGATCAGGAGGAGGCGATGGAGGTGGCCGATCGGATCGCCGTCATGAACACCGGGACGATCGAGCAGGTCGGCTCGCCGCGTGAGGTGTACGACCGGCCGGCCAGCGACTTCGTGATGAGCTTTGTCGGTCCGGTCAGCAGCGTCGGCGGACGGCTGGTGCGCCCGCACGACGTGACCATCTCCCTCACCCCGGCCGAGGGGGCGATCGAGGCGATGGTGGTGCGGGTGGTGCACCTCGGCTTCGAGGTCCGAATCGAGCTGGAGCTGCCGGGGGGGGAGGTGGCGCGAGCTCAGCTCACGCGCGGGCAGACCGAGGCGCTGGAGCTCGCCCGCGGGGACATCGTCTACGTGCGGCCGCCGGCGGAGGAACCGGCGTCGCCGCCGGCGCAGGTCGTGGCCTAACCCCTACCGGGTCACCCAGGCCTCCGGGTCCTCGGCGAGCTTCTCGATCGCCTTGGGCAGATGCGCAGCGGCGATGTCCGCGACGGTGACGTTCTCGACCACACGGCGCAGATTCGCCCGCACGGCGATCCAGACGCGCGGGAGCGCCTCCGAGGCGCCGGGATACGCCGCCTCCTCGGGAGGGGCACCGCGCACACTGGCCAGCGGGCCTTCGACCGCGCGGATGATGTCGGCGACCGTGACCTCCTGAGCAGGGCGGGCCAGGCGGAAGCCGCCTTCCGCGCCGCGGTGGCTGCGGACGATTCCGGCGTGGCGCAGCTCGCCGAGGATGTTCTCCAGGAAGTTCAGCGGGATGCCCTGGGCGGTGGCGATCCGTTCCGCCTTCACCGGCTTCTCGTCGCTCGCCGCGGCGAGCTCGACCGCGGCCCGGACGGCGTAATCGGCTTTGGCGGAGATCCGCATCGAAGGTCCCTTACACCGCGCTCGGCGTGAACCCGTACGCCTCGGCCAGCTCGGGGTCCCTGTGGGCCAGCATCTCGGCGAGCTCGACCATCACCTTGCACTGCTTCCAGGTCGCGTCGTCCTGCATCTTGCCGTCGATCATGTGCACGCCGCGGCCGTCGGGAATGGCCTCGAGCACCTTCTTGGCGAACAGCACCTCGTCGGGATCAGGGCTGAACACCTTCTTGGCAATATCGATCTGGGCCGGGTGCAGCGACCACGCGCCGACGCAGCCGAGCAGGAAGGCCGCCCGGAACTGGGTCTCGCACCCCTCCACGTCCTTGATGTCGCCGAACGGCCCGTAGAAGGGCAGGATCCCGGCGGAGGTGCAGGCGTCGACCATCCGCGCGATCGAGTAGTGCCAGGGGTCCTGCTGGGCGCTGGCCCGCGGGGCGTCCGGGTTGGCGGGATCCGGATCGTTGATCACGCGGTAGCCGGGATGGCCTCCGCCGACGCGGGTCGTCTTCATGCGCCGGGAGGCGGCCAGGTCGGCGGGGCCGAAGCTCATGCCCTGCATCCGCGGGCTGGCCGTGGCGATCTCCTCGAGATTGACGACGCCGAGGCCGGTCTCGAGCAGCGCGTGCACGAGGATCGGGCGCTCCAGTCCGGCCTTGGCCTCGAGCTGGGCCAGCAACCGATCGACGTAGTGGATGTCCCACGGGCCCTCGACCTTGGGGATCATGATGACGTCGAGCCGGTCGCCGATCTCGGTGACAAGCGTGGTCAGGTCATCGAGGATCCAGGGCGACTCGAGGCTGTTGACCCGCGTCCACAGCTGCGTGTCGCCGAGGTCCATCTCCTTGCCGACGCGGACCAGGCCCTCGCGCGCGGCCTCCTTGCGATCGACCGGGATCGCGTCCTCCAGATTGCCGAGCAGGATGTCGACGGTGGGGGCGATCTGCGGAACCTTGGCGACCATCTTCTCGTTGGAGAAGTCAAGGAAATGGATCATCCGCGATGGCTTGAACGGGATCTCGAGCGTGGGCTGCGGGGCGCCGATGGCGAGCGGTTTTCCAAAGTCGCGGGGGTTTCTCACGGGCAGGTCTCCTTTTAGGTTCGCGGCCAACGCTACCGGCTGCGGGCGATCCGCCACGCGCCGAACGACGGTGCGGTGGCATTCTCCAAGCTCCCCCCGGAATCAACCCAGGAGCTGCGATGAACGAAATCGAGACCGATCAGGCGGCACGAGAAGCCAGCGGCGCCCATCCCTACGGGCGCTACCTCGAGGAGTTCGAGGTCGGCGCGGTGTACAAGCACTGGCCCGCCAAGACGGTGACCGAGTCCGATGACCATCTGTTCTGTCTGATCACGATGAACCATCACCCGCTGCACATCAACGATGTCTACGCGCGCCAGTCACAGCAGGGCCGCAACGTCGTCGTCGGCCCGCTCGTGTACTCGCTGGCCCTGGGGATGAGCGTGTCCGACGTCAGCGGCAAGGCGATCGCGAACCTGGCCACTGAGGAGCTCAAGCATCCGGCGCCGGTGTTCCATGGGGACACGCTGTTCTGCGAGTCAGAGGTGCTGGAGGTCAAGCCCTCCCAGTCGAAACCCGATCGCGGCGTCGTCCGAGTTCACACGCGTGTCCTCAACCAGGATGGGGTCCTGGTGGCCGAGTTCAAACGCGTCGTGCTCGTCCCACGCAAAGAGCCGGGACAGGCCACTCAGACCGCGGAGAGCAACGTCGAGTGAAGACGTTCACCGGGCTGCTGAAGCCCGTTCCAGGGTAGGCTTGCGGCCGCCACCGAAGCTTAAGGAGTTCCTGAAGACCAATGGCCCATACCGCACCGACGCACCAAGCCACCACCGATAATGCCCGCCTGCGCGCCTGGGTGGAGGACATCGCCGCCCTCACGCAGCCTGACGAAATCCACTGGTGCGACGGGTCGGCGGAGGAGTACGGCCAGCTCGCCAACACGCTGATCGCGGCCGGCACGTTCGAAAAGCTCTCGGAGGCCAAGCGTCCGAATTCGTACCTCGGGCTGTCCGATCCCGCGGACGTGGCGCGCGTGGAGGACCGGACCTTCATCTGCTCGGCCGAGGAGGCCGACGCCGGCCCGACGAACAACTGGCGCGATCCGCAGGAGATGCGCGAGACGCTCGAGGAGCTGTTCCGCGGCTCGATGCGCGGGCGGACGATGTACGTGGTCCCGTTCTCGATGGGACCGATCGGCTCGCCGATCTCCTATGTCGGCGTCCAGCTGACGGACTCCGCCTACGTGGCGGTGTCGATGCGGATCATGACCCGGATGGGCCAGGCGGCGCTCGACGCGCTGGGCGAGGATGGCGACTACGTGCCCTGCGTGCACTCGGTCGGCGCGCCGCTGGGCGAGGGCGAGCAGGACGTCCCCTGGCCCTGTAACGCCGACAACAAGTACATCGTGCACTACCCGGAGGGGCGTGAGATCTGGTCGTTCGGCTCGGGCTACGGCGGCAACGCGCTGCTGGGCAAGAAGTGCTTCGCCCTGCGGATCGCCTCGGTGATGGCCCGCGACGAGGGCTGGATGGCCGAGCACATGCTGATCCTCAAGCTCACCTCCCCGGAGGGGGAGACGAAGTACATCGCCGGGGCGTTCCCCAGCGCCTGCGGCAAGACCAACCTGGCGATGATGATCCCGACGCTGCCCGACTGGAAGGTCGAGACGATCGGTGACGACATCGCGTGGATGAAGTTCGGCTCCGACGGCCGCCTCTACGCGGTCAACCCCGAGTTCGGCTTCTTCGGCGTCGCGCCGGGCACGGGCGCTCGGACCAACCCCAACGCGATCGAGACCCTCAGCCGCAACTCGATCTTCACCAACTGCGCGAGGACCGACGACGGCGACATCTGGTGGGAGGGCCTGACCGGGGAACCGCCCGCCCACGCCAAGGATTGGCACGGCAACGACTGGACGCCGGAGTCCTCGGACCCGGCTGCCCACCCCAACGCGCGCTTCACCACGCCGGTCGACCAGTGCCCGTCGAAGGCACCCGAGTGGGACGACCCGGCCGGTGTGCCGATCGACGCGATGCTGTTCGGCGGCCGGCGCTCAACCGTGGTGCCGCTGGTGATGGAGGCCAAAGATTGGGAGCACGGGGTGTTCCTCGGCTCGATCATGTCCTCGGAGAAGACCGCGGCGGCCACCGGCAACGTGGGCGAGCTGCGCTTCGACCCGATGGCGATGCTGCCCTTCTGCGGCTACAACATGAGCGACTACTTCGCCCACTGGCTGAACCTCGGCCGGGGTGAGGGGGCCAAGCTGCCGCGCATCTTCTACGTGAACTGGTTTCGTCGCGACGAGGCGGGCAAGTTCCTGTGGCCCGGCTTCGGGGAGAACTCGCGCGTCCTGGCCTGGATCTTCCGGCGCCTGGAGGACGCGGTCGACGCGGACGAGACGCCGGTCGGGCTGCTGCCCCAGCCCGGCGACATCGACACCGACGGCGTCGACGTGGACCCCGAGGCGCTGCAGAAGCTGCTGAACGTCGATCGCGAGGAATGGGCGCAGCAGCTTCCGCAGATGCGCGAGCACTACGCCCGCTTCGGCGACCAGCTGCCCGCTGAGCTCCGCGCTCAGTTCGACGCCCTGGCCCAACAGCTCGAAGGCTGACGCTTCCCGCGCCCAGCCGGGGGCAGCGGCCTCGTACGCTGGGGTAGTGGCACTAGGTTTCGTTCCGTCCGACGCCGGTCTGCTGGTCCTGCAAGCCGGCGTCGTGGCGGCTCCACGCGCGGTATCGAGCTTCGCCCGGCTCGACCGGCTGCGCGGCCGCGGCTGGGCACTGGTGCCGCTGGGCTCGATCGTGCTCGTGGTGTTTGCGATCCGCTACGTCTCCGATACCGCGACCGGGCTCACCTATCTGGCGCTGGTCGCGGTCCCCCTGCTTGCCGCGGCCGCGCTGGCGTGGGCCATGCGGGGGGCGAGACCGCCCGCTGCGGCCGGGGCGGTGGTCCTGTTCGCGCTCGCCTGGGCGGTGCGCACGTCGCTGCTCGGGGAGGCCAGCGCGGCGCTCCTGTCCGCGCTCAGCTGCGTCACGCTCGGCGTGCTGCTGGCCGCGGTCACGCCTCCGGCCTGGCTCAAGGCCGGGATCATCCTGATGGCCGCGGCCGACAGCTGGCTCGTCATCACCGATCTGCTCCAGGCCCCGAACGCGACCCTGATCGCCGCTCATCCCGCGGCCGGCCTGCCGCAACTCCAGAGCGAGGTGTTCGGGACCGTCTCGATGGGCTACGGCGATCTGTTCGTGGCCGCGCTGCTCGGGGCGGTGCTGGCGCGGAACCTGAGAGCGCAGCGAGGGGCGGCGGTCCTGACCCTGGCCATCGCCGCGGTGTTCGATCTGCTGTTCCTGGTCATCAACGAGCTTCCCGCGACGGTGCCCGTGGCGCTTGCGCTGATCGTGCTGGAGGGCTGGCAGTGGGCGCAGGCGCGGCGGGCGCGGCGGGAGCGCGCGGGGGCGGGC
>DATCPD010000128.1:0-4633 GCA_036564325.1 Solirubrobacteraceae bacterium
GACCGGGAATGCCACGAAACGACCCGACGCGGAGCACACGGGCGCTGGCCGCCGAGACGAACAATGCTGCTGCTGCCGCCGCCAGGGCGACCACGCTCACCACACGATGCATCCGTATTCCTCTCTGTCCTCAGAGCCCCCGGCCGGGTGATCCTACACGCCGGGATCCAATTCGAACTGCACCCCGGCGATCTCGACGTCATCGCCGGCCTGGAAGCCCTCGGCCTCGAGCGCCCGGATCACCCCGATCCCGCGGAGCCTCCGCTCGAGATGGGCGAGTGCATCCTCGTTCTCAAGGTCATACCGGGCGACCAGCCGCTCGATGCCGGCCCCGGTCACGCGGAAGCTGCCGGCGTCGATCTGCTGGACTCGGTAGGCCCGGTCGGGCGTGGGTCTGAACACCCGGTGCTCAGCCAGATCGGCAAGCGGAACCTGTTCGCCAGCGGCCGCACGGCCGTCAGACGGTTCGAGCGGGACGCGGCGGACCAGCTCGATCGCCAGCTCCTCGAGTCCCGCTCGGGTCACCGACGAGGTGAGCAGAATCGGGGTGTCCGGTCCGAGCCGGCCCGCCCACGCCTCGCGGGCCGCGGCGGCGGTGTCCGGATCGACCAGGTCGGCCTTCGACAGCGCCAGGATCCGGGGGAGCCCGGCCAGCCTGGGATCGTGCACCTGCAGTTCATGTTCCACCGTCTCGTGGTTGGCCACCGGATCTGAGCCGTCCAGCGGATTGAGGTCGAGCACGTGAACGAGCAGTCGGGTCCGCTCGACGTGGGCGAGGAACTCGTGGCCGAGACCCGCGCCGGCGCTGGCGCCCTCGATCAGGCCCGGGATGTCGGCGATGACGAGCTGCCGGTCCTCGAGCTGGAGCGTCCCCAGTGACGGCTCGAGCGTCGTGAAGGGGTAATTGGCCACCTTGGGGTGGGCGCGGGTCAGGCGCGAGAGCAGCGACGATTTGCCGGCGTTGGGCAGGCCGACCAGCCCGACGTCGGCCAGCAGCTTCAGCTGCAGGGTGACCCAGCTCTCGTCTCCGGCCAATCCGCGTTCGGAGAACCTGGGTGTCTGGTGCGTCGGCCCGGCGAAGCGCTTGTTGCCGCGGCCGCCCGCACCCCCGCGCGCGACCACGGCCCGCTGACCGGGACGAACGAGGTCGTGCCGGCTTCCGTCCTCCTCCACGAGGACCTCCGTGCCCGGCGGAACGAGGATCTCCAGCGTCTCACCGTCAGCGCCGTGGCGCAGCGAACCCTGGCCGTGTCCACCGCGGCGCGCCTTGAAGTGCGAGCGGCGGCGGAAGCTCTCGAGATCCCGCAGGGAGTCGCTACACACCAGCACCACGTCGCCGCCGCGACCGCCATCCCCGCCGTCGGGTCCGCCCTTGGGCACGTGCGCCTCCCGCCGGAAGCTCAGGCTGCCGTCTCCCCCACCGCCGGCCTGGACATGGATACGCGCGCGATCTTGCATAGGATGATCGTGACATGTCTAACGGTGTGTTCCTGATCACGGGCGCCTCCAGCGGCATCGGCGCAGCCACCGCGCGGCAGGCCGCGGCGGCCGGATATCGGCTCGTTCTCGCGGCTCGCTCGGCCGACCGCTTGGCTGAGCTCGCCGCCGAGCTGGGAGGCGAGGAGCGCGCAATCGCGGTGACGTGCGACGTCACCGAGTCCGATCAGCAGGAGGCGCTCGTGGAGCGTGCGCTGCACTCCTTCGGGAGGCTGGACGTCGCCTTTGCCAACGCCGGCTTCGGCGCCGCCCGCGGGTTCCTCAAGGAATCGCCCGAGCAGTGGCGCTCGATGGTCCTGACCAACGTCTACGGCGCCGCGCTGACCATCCGCGCCACGATGCCCGCGCTCAAGGAGTCCCGCGGGCACCTGTTGCTGACCGGCTCCGTGGCCGGCCGCCGCGCGCTGCCAGGCTCCTTGTACTCGTCGACGAAATGGGCGGTGACCGGGATGGGCGAGTCCGCCCGCCAGGAACTCAACGGCACCGGCGTGCGCGTCACCGTGATCGAGCCCGGAATGGTCGACACGCCCTTCTTCGACAACCCGGTCTCGAACGCGCTGACCGCCGACGACGTCGCCCGGGCGGTGATGTTCGCGGTCTCCCAGCCCGCCCACGTCGACATCAACGAGATCCTCGTGCGCCCGACGGCCCAGGAGGGCTGAGTCGGGCGGCACGACGGCAGGGCCGCGGGTGCGCAGAAATGACCGCTATGCGGGCGGAACTGCGCGCGCCGGGCTTGCCCGACCGGCTACTCGGCGTCGGCCGGCGCGACCGAGATCACGCGTCCGCGGCGACCGCGGTTGAACTCGACCGTGCCCGCTGAGCGGGCGTAGATCGTGTCGTCCTTGCCGATGCCGACGCCATCGCCGGGCTTGAAGCGGGTTCCGCGCTGACGGACGATGATCTCGCCCCCGGTCACGGTCTGACCGGCGAACACCTTCACGCCGAGGCGCTTGGCGTTGGAGTCACGGCCGTTGCGGGAGGAACCCAGACCTTTCTTATGCGCCATTGGTGGCCTCCGGAGTCTCGTTGGATGTGAACGGCTCAGCCGCCACGGGGGTTGGCGTCTCCGGGGTCTCGGCCACCTGCTCCTGCTTCGCCGTCGACGCAGCCTTGCGGCGGCGGGCGGCCGAGAGCTTGATGTCGGTGACCTCGATCCGGGTCAGGTCCTGACGGTGGCCGGTGCGGCGCTTGTAGCCGCGCTTGGGCTTGAACTTGACGATGCGCAGCTTCGGCCCGCGCTCGTGAGCGACGATGCGGGCCGCCACGGTTACGCGACCGATATCTGCCCCGTCAACGACATCCGAGCCGTCGACATAGAGCAGCGGCTCGAGCTTGATGCTCGCGCCGTCGTCATCGGGCAGGCGTTCGATGAGCAGGGATTGACCCTGCTCAACGCGATATTGCTTTCCGCCTGTCTTGACGATTGCGTACATGCTCTAATCCGAGGAAGACGTCGTGGGAGCTGACTCGGCCTTGGCGCCGGAACGGCGCCGTCCGCCTCTGCGGCCGCGGCGCCGAGTCTTGGATTCTAGGCCATCGTCCGACTCATCCGCGGCCGAGGCCTCGGCGCCGTTGCCGCCCGGGGCTCCGGGGACGTCGACCAGCGTGGCCGTCGCGGCGGTGCGCCCGACCTCCTCGATCCGTACCAGGCGCTTCTGACCGACGTACGTGGTCGCCCCGCGGACCGAGATGATGTACCCGTCGACCTTGGCCACCGCGTCGCTGGGGTTGTACATGTGCGGCTCGATGATCTCGACGTGCACCTCCTCGCCCTCTCGGAAGGGAAGGGCTCGCTCGAGCACCTGCTCGCGGTCGCCCTCGAGAAGAATCGCGAAGTGGTCGACCGGGAGCCCCTCGGACCCCTCGAAGTGGAACCACTTACCGGTCTCCTCCTCGACCGCGTGGAGCACCCGGGCTCCGTTGCTGGTGAACTCGGCGCTGACCCGGGGATTCATCTGGATCAGCAGCGCCTCGGCCTTCGTCTCCTTGGCCAGGTCGCGCATGCGCCGCTCGAATTCGATCGCGATCGTCTCCTCGGACTTGATCACCCCCTCGCCGTGGCAGGTCGGGCAGGGACGGGTCATGATCTCCCGCACTCCCTCGGTCACGTTCTGGCGGGTCATCTCGACCAGCCCGAGCGGTGAGATCTCGACGACGAAGGTCTTCGTCCGATCCTCGTCGAGCGCCTTGCGCAGCGTCTTCAGCACGGCGTCGCGGTTGCGCGCCCGGGCCATATCGATGAAGTCGATGACGATGATCCCGCCGATGTCCCGCAGCCGGAGCTGGCGCACGACCTCGTCGGCCGCCTCGAGGTTGGTCTTGGTGATCGTGTCCTCGAGCCGCGCCCCCTTCCCGCGGCCGATGAAGCTGCCCGAGTTGACGTCGATGACGGTCAGCGCCTCGGCGTAATCGATGATCAGATAGCCACCGCTGGGCAGATCGACCCGGCGGGACAGCGTCGAGTCGAGTACCTGCTCGACTCCGAAGGCCTCGAACAGCGGCTTCTCGTCCTCCCACAGCTCGACGTGCTCGACGAGCTCGGGAGCGGTGCGGGAGAAGAACGAGACGAGTCGATGGTGCTGCTTGGGGTCATCGACGATCGCGCGCTCGAATTCGGCGGAATAGATGTCCCGCACCACGCGGACGGACAGATCGGCCTCCTGGAACACCAGCGCGGGCGCGGTCGTTTCGGCGACCCGCTTCTGCAGCACCTCGTTCAGCTTGAACAGGTACAGCAGCTCGCGCTCCAGATCGGCGCGCTTGGCGCCCTGGGCGGCGGTGCGGATGATGGCGCCGGCACCCTGCAGATCGAGTTTGGCGGCCTCCTTGCGCAGGCGCTCGCGCTCCTTGTCCTCGAGGCGGCGGGAGACCCCGACCCCCTCCCCGTAGGGAGCCAGGACCATGTAGCGCCCGGCGATGGTCAGATCCATCGACAGGCGGGCGCCCTTGGTCTTCAACGGGTCCTTGACCACCTGGACCACGATGTCCTGCGCGGGCTTGAGCATGTCGGCGATCTGACGACCCTCGCGGGCTCCGCCGCGTCCGCGCCGGGGCGCCTCGACGCCCGGAAGCACGATCTCGTCGACGTGGAGGAAGCCGTTCTTCTCCAGGCCGATGTCGACGAAGGCCGCCT
>DATCPD010000139.1:0-1721 GCA_036564325.1 Solirubrobacteraceae bacterium
GCTCAGAGAAGCCTTGGAGCAGGCCGAGGACGATGCCTTGGAAGTAGGAGATCGGGTGCATGGATGGATCGTGGTGGCGTCTGCGAACAAATTTGGACGCCCCGCCGTAAGGCCCCCGCCGAATGTGGGCGAAGGCTCAGGGCGCGCGATGATAACCGTAGACACCTAAGAGCAGCCACAAGACCAATCGGGCAGACGGGGCGTGGCCCGGTTCTTGATCGCGATCAGGCACGATCTGAGGTGATGCTCACCTTCGTCCGGGCCCGTCGCGCAGTGATCGCCGTGGCTGCGGTCGCGCTTTGGGCGGCCGGTTGTGGGCTGAGCGTGCAATCGGCGGACCTATTCGTCCTGCAGCGGACCGGTCAGGGTCAAACGCTCACGCTGCTGGTCAGCGACGGTGGGACGATCCGCTGTAACGGTGCGCCCTCACAGCCGATCTCCGATGCACTGCTGATCCAGGCGCGCGACCTCGCGGACAACCTCGCCAAGGACGCCAAGGCCAAGCTCAGCCTGCCACCGGGGCACAACAGTGTCTACACGTACAAGGTCAAGCTCCAGGACGGCACGATCTCGTTCGCCGACACCAGCGCAAACGCGCACCATGAGCTCGCCGCGGCGGAGCTGTTCGCCGCCCAGACCGCCCAGGGCGTCTGCGGGCATACCTAGCCAGCCCGCGCGCCAGGGGATCAGCCGAAGCGCACCTTGCCGTTGGAGCGCGCCCGGGCCTGGGCTCGGTCGACGAAGTCAAGCCGCTTGATCGCCGCCCGGAACAGCCGCGTGACGAGCCGCAGCCGCGCGTTCTCGGAGCGCAGGTCGAGCAGGCCCTGCTTGGCGTCAAGGCCGAAATCAACCGTGGCGGCCATGGCATAGGCGCTCATCGCCGCCAGCTCCGTCTCGTCCGGCTCGGCATCGGTGGCGCGCTTGACCAGATCCGCGTAGGTCGCGTGGGCGATCGTGGCCAGATCGGGGTCGGGCTCCTCGGGGCGGTCCTGGAGGAACTCCACGACGCCGGCCGGATAGGCCAGGTGAGCCTGGCGCTCGAGCACCCGCACCGGCCGCGTGCCGCGGGTCAGCACGTTCATCCGGCCATCGTCCATGCGCTCGAGCACTCGCTCGATCCGGCACGCGCACCCGATCTCCCGCAGGCCTTCATCGGAGAGCCAGATAATCCCGAACTCCCGGTCCTCACGCAGGCATTCGTCCATCATCGCCTTGTAACGGTCCTCGAAGATGTGCAGCGGGATCGCCTCACCCGGGAGCGCGACGAGTCCGAGCGGGAACAGTGGAAAGTCTTGAACGAGCCGGTCCGGCACCCCACGGAGTGTATGAGCGCCGGTGTGCGGGCTCGCGCGCGCTAGAGCCGGCGGGCGGTCAGCAGCAGGTTGTAGAAGATCGCCGGCGGCAGCATCGGCTCGAGCACGCGCTGGTCCAGCTGCTGCAGCAGCAGATATCCGCGGAACGCGTACTGACGCCAGAGCATCGGCACGTCCTCAGGCGCGGCGGTTGCCTCGAGCCCCCGGTTGAACCACCCGAACCAGTTCGCCACCAGCTCCTCACCCCGGACCTTGACCTCGCCGAATCCCGCCTCCTTCACGTGCCGCGAGAGCTCAGCGGGGGTGAACGCGTGGATGTCGACGAACCGCTCGAGGTCGTGGTCGACCTGATCGGCGGACCCGTTCTGCCCGGGCGGCGGCGCCGGCCGGGCGCCCAGCAGCCGGCGC
>DATCPD010000154.1:0-15409 GCA_036564325.1 Solirubrobacteraceae bacterium
TTCGAGCCGTATCCAATTTCTCACTCGTCTCGTCACCCGTTGATGAAAGGCCGTCCGCACACGAGTTTGGATCTGCATCTTCGCCGCAGTCTGCTGGTTGGTTTCCTGTCCCTGGTCGTGCTGCTCGCGGGAGCCACGGCCGCCCAGGCGGCGATTTTCACGGTCAACACGACAACGGATAACGCCCCCGTCGCGGGCGAGTGTGCGGGCGTCGCGAACGATTGTGGGCTGCGCCAGGCGATCGACAAGGCCAACACCACGGCGGGAGACGACACGATCGTGCTGCCCGCGGGCCACTACACGCTTACCATTGCGGGTGCCAACGAGGACCTCAACCAGACCGGCGATCTGGACATCGAGAACAACGGAACACTGACGCTGACCGGCGCCGGGGCGCGCTCGACGACGATTGACGGCGGTGGGATCGACCGAGTCCTGCAGGTGCTCACAGGGGCGACGGCGACGATCTCCGGGGTGACTATCACCGGAGGTTCCCCGCCCTCAGGTGAAGGCGGAGGAATTGACAACGGCGGCACGCTGACGCTCACCGACTCCACCGTGACCGGCAATCAGACCGTGTCAGCGCAGGGCGGTGTAGGTGGCGGCATCGCGAACCCGGGGACCCTACTCACCCTCACCGGCGACGCGATCACCGGCAATCACTCGGCTGCGTACGGCGGGGGCATCGATCTGGACGAGGGGAACGTGTCGATCACCAATACGACGATCGCCGCCAACACAACCGCGAACGACGGCGGCGGCCTGCACATCGATACGGGCGGGACCGTCCAGTTCACCAACGACACTATCTATGCGAATACCGCGGGTGGCGACGGGGGCGGCGTCTGGGTTCCCGATTCTTCGACCGTCTCGTTTGCGAACACGATCGTGGCCAAGAATGTGATCTCGGGCGGCGTGGGCGGTGACTGCTTCCTGTCGGGCGTTCCGCCGACCGACCAGGGTCATAACCTCAGCAGCGACGGCACCTGCTTCACGCCATCTACCACCAATGGCGACATCACGGCCGATCCCAAGGTTGGTCCCCTCCAGAACAACGGCGGCCCGACGGACACGATGGCGTTGCTCGACGGCAGCCCGGCCATCAACGCGGCTGACAACGCTCTTTGCCCGGCCACTGACCAGCGCGGCATCGCCCGTCCTCAGCCGGCCGGTGGCGTCTGTGACATCGGCGCGTACGAGGCGACTCCGCCGGTGGCGGTGACCAACGCCGCGTCCGGCACGACCAAGACCGCGGCGGTGCTCAACGGGACGGTGAACCCGACCAACCTCGCCACGACGTACCACTTCGAGTACGGCACGACGACGGCCTACGGGACAAGCTCGGCGAGCCAGAGCGCCGGGTCGGACTATGCGACCCACGCGGAGTCCTTCAGCCTTACCGGCCTGACACCGAACACCACCTACCACTTCCGGATCGTGGCCACCAATGCGGTGGGCACGTCGGTCGGGGCTGACCAGATCTTCACCACGAGCGCGAACGCGCCACTGGTGGTGACGGGCAGCGCTTCCGGCGTCGGTTCGAACGCGGCCACGGTGCACGGATCGGTGAACCCGAATGGAGTGGCGACGACCTACCACTTCGATTACGGCACCACGACCGCCTATGGCAAGTCCACGACCCCGGTCAGCGCCGGGGCCGGCAGCACGGCGGTACAGGTCGCGGTGCGGCTCACCGGGCTCCGTCCCGGGGCGGTGTATCACTACCGGCTCGTGGCGCAGAGTTCCGGGGGCCTCACCTCGGGCGGAGACCGGACGTTCTCCACCAAGGCGGTGATCGCGGTGGCCGGAGTCTCCACCGGCGGTTGCACGCGGGCCAGCAGCGCGAACGTCCGGGTTCGCGTCACCAGCCTGCTCCGGCCGGGGGTCACGGTTACCCTTGACGGAAAGCGGATCGCGGGCGGAAAGGGCGCGTCGCTGAAGCTCCGGATCGCGCTGTCGAAGCTGCGCCGAGGCACACATCACCTCACGGTCACCGTGAAGAGCGGGGCCGGAACGACGAAGCGCACCGTCTCGTTCAGCGTCTGCGCCAAGGCCAAGGCCGTCGTGCCGGTCTTCACCGGCTGAGACAAGCTCCGGCCCTCGGCCCACCAACCCGCCCGGCGCGGTTGGTGGGCCGATCGGCGCTGGGGGTCGGCGATCCGGGCGGGTCTAGCTCTCGTTCTCGGTCTCGCCCGCGCCGTCGGCGTCGCCGCTGGCGTCAGCCCCATCGACCACGGGCGCGAACACACGGACCGGCTCCCGCTTTCCCTTCAGCTCGACGTCGTGCCGCTCCTCCAGGTCTGGATGCCGGGCCTTCAGAAGCTCCTTGGTCCGCTCGGCGAGCAAAATCAGGTCGCCGGTCTCCCGGGTCGCGGCCTCGACCCGGGCGGCGACGTTGACGGGGTCGCCGATCACGCTGAACTCCAGCCGGCCCGCGCCGCCCACGTTGCCGGCGATCACAGGCCCCGAGTTCACCCCGATACCGATGCTCAACTCGTGCGGGGAGTCGAGGTCGCGGACGATCTGCAGGGCGGCCGCGAGGGCCTGGTCGGCGTGATCGTCCTGGCGCCGGGGGGCTCCGAACACCGCGAGCAGACCGTCGCCGACGAACTTGTCGACGCGTCCACCGTGGTCGTGGATGATCGGGACGATCTGCTCGAACAGTCCGTTGATCGCGGTCACCACCTCTTCGGCGGGCGTGCTCTCGGCAAACGACGTGAAGTCACGGATGTCGATGAACATCACCGTCACCTCGACCTCCTCGCCGGCCAGGTTCGTGCCCTCCTCCAGGATGTGCTCGGCGACGTCCGGGTCGACGTAGGTGCCGAACGCCTCGCGGATCCGCTCGCGCTCGGCCAGACCGGACACCATCGCGTTGAAGCCGAGCTGCAGCTGACCGATCTGGGTGCCGTCGTAAACCGGAACACGGATGTCGAACGTGCCCCGCTGGACCTCGGCCAGCGCTCGTCGCACGGACTCGACTGGATCCGCGGTGGCGCGCGCGGCCACCGTGACGGCCAGCAGACCGACCGCGATCCCGGTGCCGCCCAGCACGACCATGGCCACGCCGAGCTGCTGCCGCGTCGCCTCCTGGTCGCCGGTCAGGGCGAGAATCCCGATCGCCACGACGCCGAACACCGGGAGCCCCGTTCCGAACACCCAGGCCAGTACGGCTCGTGTGGCCACGCCGGGCACCGCCAGCCGCCCGGGCGCACCGTCGGCAAGGGCGCGGACGGCGGCGGGCCTCAGCAACAGTTCCGTCAGCTGGTAGGAGCACGACGCGGTGACCACCCCGGTGAGCACGATGATGATCGCCACCCGCACCGCCAGCGCTCCCGAGTAGGTGCTGTCCAACACGCTGAACAGCACGGCCGCGATGAACCACAGGGAGACCTGCAGCAGGAACAGACGCAGCGGCGCCTGCAGGACGATGCGGGCCTCCTGCAAGGTGGCCGGCCGCTGCTCGAGCAGCCACTTTCGCAGGCGCAGCATCCCGCGAGCGCCGAGCACAGCGCCGAGGGGCAGGGCGACGGCGACGTAGCCCAGCGCGACTAGAGCGTTGACCGTGCGGACATGAGCGGTGTCCGCGATCTGCGGCAACGGCACGACGAAATTCGCGATCACCAGAACCGCGCACACGCCGACGCAATTGGTGGCCACTATCACCATCGTGAGCACGACGCGACCGAACCGCACGAGGGTCGGGCCCGACAGCTTGCTCTCGCCGGGGCGGAGGACTTCCAGCGCGCCGGCGGCGATCATCTGTCGTAGTGGAAGCCCTTCGGACATGGGGCGCGACCCTATCCGCTCGGGCGCAGAAAAGCCCTGCACGTTTGGACACGCGGCTAATGACCGGGCGCTACCGCGGGTCTAAGTTCTGCACATGCACGAGCGGCCGCCGCAGATCGTGGCGTTCGGAGGCGGCGGGTTCTCGACCGAGTGGGGGAACACGCTGCTTGACGATCATGTGCTCACGCTGACCGGCGTGGAGCGCCCGCGCGTTTGCTTCCTGCCCACGGCGAGTGGAGACGCGGACCACTACGTGGTTCGGTTCTACCGCGCCTTCCCCGCCGATCGCTGCGAGCCGTCGCACATCTCTCTGTTCCGCCGCGAAACCGGAGTCGGAGACCCGCGTGCGCATCTGCTCGCGCAGGATCTCGTTTACGTCGGCGGGGGCAGCCTCGTGTCGCTGCTCGGAACCTGGCGGGCGCACGGGATCGACGAGGCGCTCCGGGAGGCGTGGCAGTCTGGGGTGGTGCTGTGCGGCGGCTCGGCTGGGTCGCTGTGCTGGTTCGCGCATGCCCTCAGCGGCTTTCACGAGGGACCGGCGCGGAAGATCGAGGCGCTCGGGTTTCTGCCGTGGAGTAACGCCGTCCACTATGAGGACGAGACCGGTCGCCGGTCCGCGTTCACGAATGCGGTCGCCGACGGGATGCCGCCGGGGTATGGTGCTGGAGATGCTGCGGCGCTTCATTTCGTCGGCACGGAGCTCTCCGAGGTGGTCTCATCGCGGCCAGGAGCACGTGCTCATTACGTTTGCGCCGACGGCGAAGGTGGAGCCGTCGAACGAGAGCTTGCCGTGAGGTATCTCGGCTCGCCTGCTGAGACGGTCTGCAGCGGCGAGGCGATCGCCGCGTGAAGGGCGACTCAGCGGCTCAGGCCGGCGGCGAGCGCCGTCGCATTCTGGCGATGGGAGGCGGCGGCTTCACGATGCAGGAACGCTCGCCCGCGCTCGACTCGTTCGTGCTCAGGCTGAGCGACGAGCCGGTCCCGAAGATCTGCTTCCTGCCCACGGCCAGCGGCGATCCGCGTGAGCAGGTCACGCGCTTCTACGAGCGCTTCGGGGACTGGCCGTGCGAGCCGTCGGTCGTGTCGCTGTTCAATCTCCGCCGCGACCGCATCGATCCGATCGCGCACCTGCTGGCCCAGGACGTGATCTACGTCGGTGGTGGCTCGATGCGGAATATGCTGGCGATCTGGCGCGAGCACGGGATCGACGCCGCGATGCACGAAGCGTGGAACCGCGGCGTCGCGCTCGCCGGGCCGAGCGCCGGCGCGATGTGCTGGTTCGAGGGCGGGATCAGCATGAGCGGAGGCGCCCCGGAACCGGTTCGCGGCCTGGGAATGCTGACGGGGAGTTTATCCGTTCACCTCGATGGCGAGCTCGAGCGGCTCCCGGCATTCTGCGATGCGGTGGCCGCAGGCGAGCTGCCACCCGGCTATGCGGCGGATGACGGCGCCGCTCTGCTCTACGTGGGGCCGCGGCTGCGCGAGTGCGTGGCTTCGCACGGCGGTGCGCGCATCGTCCACGTCGCGCCGGATGGCTCAGGCGGCGTCGAAGAGACCGAGCTGGCGGTCAGGCTGCTGCCGGGCGCGACCGAGCCCGGGCCACTGCGCTCGGGCGCAAATGGGGTTGCGGAGATGCGGGGCCTGCGCGCCGGGCGCCATCGCTGGGACTGAGCCGGGTCGTCCGCCCTCACGCGCCCGCTTCGGCGCGCCGGCGGCGCATCGTCACCGCCACGAGCGCGGCGGCGATTGCCGCGGCGCTCAAGCCGAGGATGACCACGAGCACGGTGCTCGAAGAGCCACCGCCCGAGCCTGCGCCACCGGGTGCTCCGGCCACCCCCTTGAGCGGATGCCCGTCCGCCTTGGCCAGCGCGGCGACGGCCACGATTGCGGCGCGGGCGAGGTCGTTGGGCTGGGTGCCGGCGGGCTTTGGCAGAGAAGCCACCGCCGTCTGCGCTCCCGGGCCGACGCCCTGTACGCCGTAGCCCGTGGACATCACGACCAGCAGCCGTTGCTTGCCCTGGAAGCTGATCTCCTGGTCGAGGAAATCGGCGTACTTCTGCGGCTTGCCGAACAGGTCGGGGATGACCCCGAGGTCGACCGGCGACCCGATCAGGGCGACCTTCAGCGGGAAGCGATCCTTGGCCGCCGCCGCAGCTTCGGCGTTCAGCGTCTTCTGGATCGCTGTGGTGACCGGGGGGGAGTAGGGATAGAAGACGTTCTCCCCGAGCAGCACGTCACTCGCGGGGTCGCCGTCAGCCCGCGCCACGCCGCCGGTGAGGGCGAGGAGCAGCAGCGCGAGCATCATCGCGGCGGCAAGGTTCCGGACGCTCAGCTGCCGCCAATCGGTGGGGAGCCGAGAGGCCATCGCGCAGAGATTAGAGGCCCGGCGGGAATGCGTAGCGGGGATGCGGGGGGAGGAACGCTCCGACCTCGAGCACGATCTCGGCGTGGGGCGCCAGCGGGATCCGGCCGGGAGCCCGCGTCCAACGTCTTCCGCCGACGTACGCTCGCACACGTCCATGAAACCCGGCCAGTCGATGCGCCGACAGCGGCTGTCCCCACACCGCGAACAGGTCCGCGAGGCTCAGCCCGCGACCCCGAGCGACCACGATCACGCCGGTCGGCTCGTAGGTCCTCAGCGGGTACGAGCAGGCGCCGCCCCGCACATAGGCCCCGCTTCGCTGTAGCGGCGGCGCGAGGCCGATCCCGGCGGGGACGGGCACCACCAGCCGGCGGGCGTAGAGCTCCACATGGACCCCGCGACCGGGGGCGCTCGCGCGGCGACAGCGCAGTCCGCGGACCGGCAGGCGTCGCCTCACCGCGGCCCCGGCCGCGGGCAACCGGTAGGCGGCGGTGCGACCGGAGCGCAGCGGCAACAGGTCAGGGGCCAGGCGTCCACCACCCGCGGGCGCCGGTCGAGCACCCCCGCACCCCTCGAACGTCAACGCCACGAGCGCCACCGCCACGACCACGGCCGGGGAGCCCATCCGCCGCGGTGGAAAGACCGCCACCTAGTGGGCCCCACCGAAACGTCCCACCGGAAATGGCGGCTCCGGATGACCACTGGCCATTGTCCTCGGAATCTCACGTGGCTGGGCCACGCATCGATTCCTGCGTCCTCGGCCAGCGGCCCCCGGACCTCGCCCTTTCAGGCGCGACGTTCCGGCGCGACCCACTGGAACTACGCCGCGTGAGCCGGCTGGCTCAGGATCACCATCTCGCGCCGCTCGGTGGCGAGTTCGACGTCCGCGGCCCGACCGCCGAGCTCCTCCCATCCGGTCGCCACGTCGCCGCAGAAGCTGTCGAGGAAATCGTCGCTGTGGAGCGGGTCGTGGTGAAACAGCAGGAGCCGTTGCGCAGCCACCCGATGACCGAAGGCAAGTGCGTCCGACAGCGGTGAGTGTCCCCACCCGAGATGGCTCGGGTACTCCTCATCGGTGTACTGGCAATCGTGGATCAGCAGGGAGGCGCCGTGTGCCAGTTCGAAGCCACTGATCCAGTCCTCGTCGAGATCGGCCAGCGGCGCGCCGAGCCCGGGCTCGTGATCGGGGATGTAGCAGAGCGTGGTGCCGTTGTCCTCGATCCGGTAGCCGAGCGTGGGGCCACGGTGGTTGACGGCCTGGGCCCGGATCTTGGCCGGCCCGATCTCCCACTCGACCGTCTCGGCCTCCCGGAACGAGACCAGGGACGGCAGCTCCCGCACCTCGACGGGAGCGAGCGGCGCCGAGATGTACCGCGCGATGCGGTCACGCAGGGACGCCTCGCGGGAGGCGGGGCCCCAGATCACGATCTCGGATTCCGGCCGAAATGCGGGCGCGAAGAACATCAGCCCCTGGATGTGATCCAGGTGCAGGTGGGTGAGCAGGATGTGAATCGGCTGCTCCACTCGCGGCAGGGCCAGACCGAGGTTGCGGATGCCGGTGCCGGCGTCAAGGATCAGCGTGCTCCCGTCCGAGAGCGTCACCTCGACGCACGAGGTGTTGCCTCCGTAGCGCATCGTCTCCGGTCCCGGCGCGGGAATCGACCCGCGCGCTCCCCATATCTTGATCCTCATCCGCTCTCTCCCTGCTGGTCGTCCGACACCGGCCAGAAAAACACGATCGCTCCACTCGACCCGTCCGGCCCGACGATCGGGATTGCACTTGCGGCCACGTCCTGGTGACCCTTCGTCGTGGCGACCCTGAACACGCCATGAAAGGGCTGGTTATGACGCACGGCGACCGTGGCGGGAATGCCGTCGTAGGGCAGCGGCATGCCGTCGGCGCCGAACGGCCCGAACCTGGTCGTCCACTGCTCGGCGGACATCCTGCCGCTCTCCTCGAAGCGCGTGCCCAGCATCACCGCCGCCGCCTCGTTGTAGTAGAGGAGCATCCCGGGTTCACCCACCAGGAACGCGGGCGTGGAGATGCTCGCGAGGAGATTACGAGCCAGAATCAGCTCGAGCGGCCTCTGGGCGCTCATCCCGCGAACTCTAGTGTGGGGACGAGCCGGGAGGTGACGAGGGGTTCGTCACTATCCTCCGGGACCGTGGCGGGGCAGAAGTCAAAACGACGGTCACGCAAACGGCGCAGCCCGAGTGCAGCGCCCCGCGCTGTGCCCTCGGCGCGGCGCGAGCAGCGGGCCGAGCGGCTGGCGCAGCGACAGGCGGTCCAGAAGAACCAGCAGCGGCGCGCGCGGCGGCAGCTGGGGACCGAGGGTGAACGGCCCCCGAGCCCGTTCGGTGGGCTGCCGGTCTCCGAGATCGCGATCTTTGCGGGCGCAGTCGGCGCGGTCGTCGGCTTCATCCAGGGCGGCGGCATCGCGCTCGTCGTGGGACTGATCGTCTGCACGCTAGGCGTCGTCGAGGTGACCGCCCGCGAGCACTTCGCCGGCTTCCGCTCTCACGCCTCGTTGCTCGCGGCGATTCCGGCGGTCGCGGCGGGAATCGCGGTCGTGCTGGTGTTCGGGCAGCCGCGGCAGCGCTCGATCGTGCTGCTCGCGGTGGTTCCGGTGTACGGAATCGTGTTCTGGCTGCTGCGCAAGCGCTTTCTCACCGCGCGGCAGGCTCGGATTGCGCGGCCGCCTGTCCCTCGAAGCTGACGTCCGGCTCCGGCGCCAGGACGGTCGGCAGCCGCAGGCTGAAGACGGCGCCCCCGTCCGGCGCGTTGGCCGCCGACACCGAGCCGCCGTGCTGGGCGGCCACCTGGCGGACGATGGCCAGGCCGAGGCCGCTTCCCTGACGCCCGCGGGAGTTGGCGCCGCGGAAGAACCGATCGAAGACGTACGGAAGATCCGCCTCGGAGACGCCGGATCCGTGGTCGCGAACCCGCACGCCGTCGGCGTCGACCACGACCTCGACTGGACCGCCCGGCGGCGAATGGCGCGCGGCGTTGTCGAGCAGGTTGTTGACCGCCCGTCCGAGACGCTCGGGCACGCCCTCGACGATCACCGGGGCCAGCGAGGCCGTGAACTCGACCTCCGGGGCATTGCGCCGCGAGCGCGCCAGCGATTCCTCGACGATCCGGTCCAGCCGCGTGTCCTCGGTCGCGTCCGGCGCCAGGTCGCCCCGGGCCAGCTCGATCAGGTCGCCGACCAACGCGCTGAGCTCCTCGCTCTGCTCGACGACGTCGGCCAGGAGCCGGCGCCGATCGTCCTCGCTCAGCTCACCGCCGGCCAGCAGCACCTCGATGTTGGTGCGCAGGCTCGTGACCGGCGTTCGCAGCTCGTGCGACGCATCGGCAACCAGCTGGCGCTGGGCCCGCACCGATTCGTCGAGCGCGGCGCGCGAGCCCTCCAGGCGCTCGAGCATGTGGTTGAACCGGGTGGCGAGCTGGCCGACCTCATCGTCGGCGTGGATCCGCAGGCGGTGGGAGAGATCGTCGGTCTTGCCGATCTGCTCAGCCGTCTGTGCGACCTCGGCCAGCGGGGCCAGCACGCGGCGCGCGGCCAGCCGGCCCAGCGCCGCGGCGAGCGCGATCCCTCCAGCGCACAACAGGATCAGGATCAGCCGCAGGTGCGAGAGGATGTGATCGACGGACTGCAGCGGGCGAGCGAGCTGCACGGCCACCGGCTGCCCGCTCTGCACCGCGTCGCGGAAGCTGTACACGCGAAGGTGACCGCCGCGAACGGTGACGTCGGCGAAGGAGCTGAACTGGTGGCCGGCGGCGACGGCTGCCGTGGCGGGATCCACCGGCAGGGTGAGGCCGCCGACGTTCTGCATCACGTGCCCGTCGGCGCCGACGATCTGGGCGTAGGGCGCGCGGCCGCCGAGGTTGGCCGGCAGCCCCGGAAACTCCTCACCGAGGGCGAAGCTCCCGCGCTGCTGGACGAGCACGGCCTGCCCCTTCAGCGCATCGTCGACCTGGCCGCGCAGCTGGCCGCGAACCACCACGTAACACACGACGACCGCCAGCACGATCGCGACGCCGACCGCCGCGGCGGCCACCAGGGCAAGTCTGCGGCGGAGCGGCATCGTCTAGTCCCGGAGGACGTAGCCGACGCCGCGCACGGTGTGCAGCAGGCGTGGCTCGCCATCGGACTCGGTCTTGCGGCGCAGATAGCCCATGTACACGCCGAGCGCGTTGGAGGTGGGGCCGAAGTCGTAGCCCCACACGTTCTCGAAGATCGTCGAGCGCGTGAGCACCTGGCGCGGGTGACGCATGAACAGCTCCAGCAGCAGGAACTCGGTCTTCGACAGGTCGATCAGCCGATCGCCGCGCCGCACCTCATGCGCGACGGGATCGAGCACCAGGTCCGCGTAGCGCAACGTTTCTCCCTCGTCCGCACCGTCTCCGGTGCGTCGCAGCAGCGCCCGCAGCCGCGCCTGCAGCTCCCGGAGGGCAAACGGCTTGACCAGATAGTCGTCGGCGCCGACGTCGAGGCCCTTGACCCGGTCGTCGATGGCATCCCGCGCGGTCAGCATCAGGACCGGCGTCCGGTCTCCAGCCTGGCGCATGCGCCGGCACACCTCGAGTCCGTCGAGTCGCGGCATCGCGACGTCGAGGATCACCGCGTCAGCCGGGTCGCGCGCCTGGACATCGAGCGCCTCCTCGCCGTCGCCGGCCAGCTCCACGTCATAGCTGTCGAGGCGCAGCGCCCGCTCGAGCGCCCGCCTGACCGCCGGTTCGTCATCGACCACAAGTACCCGCGCCATACCGGAATGATGGCGTGTGCGCGTAAAAGTTGGTGAAGAGCGGCTCAGGCCAGGTCGACCAGCAGCGGGGCGTGATCGGAGGGCTTTGACCCCTTGCGGTAGTTGCGGTCGATCCTGCAGCCACGCAGCTTCTGCGCCAAGTCGGTGCTGAGGAGGGCGAGGTCGATGCGCAGGCCCAACCCGCGGTGGAAATGGCCGGCGCGGTAGTCCCACCATGTGAACTGGGGCTCGTCGGGGTGCACGGCTCGGTAGGCGTCCACCAGTCCCTGGTCCAGGATCTGCTGCAGCCGCCCCCGCTCCTCGGGCGTGACATGGGTGGAGCCGACGAACAGGGCGGGGTCGTAGACGTCACGGTCATCGGGCGCCACGTTCATGTCTCCGGCGATCATCACGGGCGTGCCGCGCAATGCGCCTGCGCGCTCGGCGATCGCGTCCAGGAACGCCAGCTTGCGCGGAAACTCGGGACTGTCCAGCGTGCGACCGTTGGGCACGTACACGCTCGCGCAACGGATCCCGGCGACGGTCGCTTCGCACCACCGCGCCTCCGAGGGTTCCGGCTCGCCGGGCAGCCCCAGCTGCGGATCCTCCAGGTCGAGCTCGGACCGTGCCAGCAGCGCCACGCCCGCCCAGCGGCCCGCCGAGTGATGAACGCCGTGGTATCCGGCGTCGGCCAGCTCAGCGTCCGGGAATCCGTCAGGCGCGCATTTCGTCTCCTGCAGGAAGACGGCGTCGGGTTGGTGCTGGGCCAGGAACTCCAGAACGCGCGGAAGCCGCACGCGCAGCGAGTTGACGTTCCAGGTGACGAGCCGCACACCCACAGACTTGCAGGCGCCCGCGGCGAGTGCCTACTTGTAGGCGATCTCCACCTTGGTGAAGTTGAGCGTGACGCTTTCGGAAGGCGTCTTGCCGCCGGCTTGTCCGCTCAGCTGCACCGACGCAACCACGACCTGGGAGAGCTTGATCGTCTCGAAGACCTTGCCGGCCTTGGCCAACACGATCTTCACGGTGGAGAAATGCGTGCCGGTGACCGCGGCCTGGAACAACTTCGGCGAGGACTTGTCGATCAGCTTGGTGATCTGGATGTCGTGGAGAGCGACCCTGCGAGAGCCGGCACCGGCACCGGATGAGAACCTCGACGCGACCACCAATGCCTCGGAGAGAAACGGGAAGCTGAAGCCGGCGCGGCCAGAGCCCACGATCACTTGGCCAAGGGCGGGTGCACGGTTGCCAGGCGGGCCGGGGGCCAGGCTCACGGTGTAGCTGTTGCCGGTACCGGGTGAGCCCACCGCCCCGGGAGTCCCCGGAGTGCCGGGGGCGCCGGGGGGCCCCGGGGGCCCGGTGACGTTCCAGCTCAGCGGGATCTGAGCCGGGGGTCCGCCGGCTGGGCCGGCCGTGCCGCAGCTCTGTCCCGCGGATGGGTCGATCACGGTGAGGTTTGGCCCCGCAGCGCTCGGCAGCGTTCCGGCAGCGCCCGGGGCAGCGTTCACGCGTGGATGACTCCGTTGCTGTCGGGCACAGAGGCCACCGCGAAGGCTGCGCCACCTCCGGCGGCGCCCACCGCCACCAGCGCCACCGCTCTCCATGAACCCCCAATGCGCTTCCTCATCCCCACGGCGAGATTGAGCCTACGCGACGCTCACGCCAGAATCAACAGCGTGGCCAAAGAGAAGCTCGAGACCTATCGCGGCAAGCGAGACTTCGGCGCCACGGCCGAACCGGCGGGCACCGAGCAGGCGGACAGGGGAGTTGGCGACCGGCGCTTCGTGGTACAAGAGCACCACGCCACGCGCCTGCATTGGGACCTGCGGCTCGAGCACGATGGCGTACTCGCCTCCTGGGCGATCCCCAACGGCATCCCTCCCGATCCGCACGAGAACCGCCTCGCCGTGCACACCGAGGATCACCCGCTCGAGTACCTGGACTTCGAGGGCGACATCCCGCGCGGGGAGTACGGCGCCGGGACGATGCGGATCTGGGATCGCGGGACCTACGAGCTGCACAAGTGGGAGCCGCGGAAGGTCGAGGTCACCTTCCACGGCGAACGCCTGGACGGCCGCTACGGCCTGTTCCCGATCGGACGCGACGGCGCGGCCGAGAAGGACTGGATGATCCATCGCATGGATCCGCCCGCCGACCCCGGGCGGGAGCCGATGCCCGAGCGCGTGCTGCCGATGCTCGCGCGCGCGGGAAAACTGCCGCCCGAGCCCGACAACTGGTCCTTCGAGGTCAAATGGGATGGCGTGCGGGCGATCGCCTACGTCCAGCCGGGACGGCTCCGTCTGGAGAGCCGCAACCTCAAAGAGATCACCGACGCGTATCCGGAGATACGCGGGCTGCTGCTGGATCTCGGGATGCGCGAGGCGGTGTTCGACGGCGAGGTCGTGGCGTTCGACGAGGACGGCCGCCCGAACTTCGGCCGGCTCCAGCACCGGATGCATGTCAGCTCACCCGCCGCGGTCCGCCGGCTGGCCGCGAGCACGCCGGTCGTCTACGCGATCTTCGACCTGCTCCACCTGGACGGCCATTCGCTGATGGCGCTTCCCTACCGGGAACGCCGGCGGCGATTGGACGACCTCGGGATCGGCGGTTCGGCCTGGCGGGTCCCGGCCGCCCACCCGGGCGTCGGCGCCCGCTTGCTCGAGGCCACGCGCGCCCAGGGTCTCGAGGGGATAGTGGCCAAGCGCCTCGACTCGACCTACGAGCCCGGCCGGCGCACCGGCGCGTGGATCAAGGTCAAGAACACCCACCGCCAGGAGCTCGTGATCGGGGGATGGATCCCGGGCGAGGGACGCAGAACCGACCGGATCGGTGCCTTGCTGATGGGCTATCACGAGGATGGGAGCTTCCGCTACGCGGGGCGGGTCGGCACCGGCTTCACCGAGGCCACGCTGGGCGAGCTGGCAGCGGCGCTGGCTCCGCTGCGGCGCGAGGACAGCCCGTTTGACTCGGGTCCGAAGCTCCCGCGTGACGCGGTGTTCGTCGAGCCGTGTCTGGTGGCGGAGATCGAGTTCACCGAGTGGACCGCCGACGGGGTGATGCGCGCACCATCGTTCAAGGGCCTGCGTGAGGACAAGTCCCCGCGCGACGTCGCGCGCGAGAGCGACGGGGAGCCCGACGGCGAATCCGAGGTCCCGCCCAATTCGCCGGCGGCGCTGTTCGACGAGGTGCAGAAGCTCCCCGACGGCGGCCTCGCGGTGCTGGTCGACGGGCGGCGGCTGAAGCTCTCCAACTGGGACAAGGTGCTGTATCCCAACGTCGGGTTCACCAAGGGCGAGTTGATCAGCTACTACGCGCGCGTGGCGCCGGCGGTGCTACCCCACCTGCATGACCGCCCGCTCACGCTGAAGCGCTACCCGAACGGCGTCGAGAAGCAGCATTTCTACGAGAAGCAGTCACCCTCGCACCGGCCCGAGTGGGTGCAGACCAAGCAGATCGGGGACATCAACTTCACCCTGGCGCAGGACCGCCCGACCCTGGTGTGGCTGGCCAACCTGGCCGACATCGAGCTGCACACGTCGCTGTCGCTGACCGATGCGCCGGAGCGGCCGACGATGCTCGTGTTCGACCTTGACCCCGGCCCACCCGCGGGGATCATCGAGTGCGCGCAGGTGGCGCTGGTCCTTCACGGTCTGTTCAGCCAGCTGAAGCTGGAAAGCTTCGTCAAGACGTCCGGCTCCAAGGGGATACAGGTCTACGTGCCGCTCAACACGCCGAGCGACTACGACCAGACCAAGCCGTTCGCGCGGCGGATCGCCGAGCTGCTCGAGCAGCGGATGCCCGAGCTGATCGTCTCCCGGATGACCAAGAAGCTTCGCCCGGGCAAGGTGCTGGTGGACTGGAGCCAGAACGACGACCACAAGACCACCGTCAACGTCTATTCCGTACGCGCGCGGGAGCGGCCTACCGTCTCGACGCCGGTGGACTGGGACGAACTCCGGGCCGCGCACGACGCGGGGGAGCCGGAGCGGCTGAGCTTCGACACCGACCAGGTGCTGGCCCGGCTCGAGGCCCGCGGTGACCTGTTCGCGCCGCTCACGAGTCTCAAGCAGAAGCTCCCGCCGCTGGGCTGAAGTGTGGCGTTGCGCACGCGCCACGCGGAAGCTGCCAGCGCGATCCGCGCCGCACTAGGATGATGCCGACGATGGACCCGATCACCCTGCGAAACCGACTTCTCGTCGCGACCGGTATGTGGAAGGAAGCGGTCGGGGAGCCGCTTCCCCGGATCGAGCCGGGCGACCCCGCCCAGCAGATCGAGAGCTTCGAGCTGAAGCTGGTGAACCGGCTGTGGGAGATCGCGACCGCGGAATCGGCTCGGGAGATCGCGGATCGCACATGGGACCTCGTGCACGACCGTCCCGACAGCGATCCGGTCAAACGCCGCGTGGTCGAATGTCATGAGGCGCTGGCGCGGATGACGCGGCTCGGGGACTGAGTCGTCCGGGGCCGCGGGTTGGCCTTCGCCGGTGGGGGGTTGGACGGGGGCGGGGG
>DATCPD010000160.1:0-14674 GCA_036564325.1 Solirubrobacteraceae bacterium
GGCAAGCACCGCGAGCCGGCGCGGAACCGCCCAACGGGCGAGCTCGGCCGCGCGGGCGAGAGCATCGGGGTCGTGCCCCTCGGGGTCGAGCAGCAGCGCGGCCAGGCGCCGGCGCCGGCGCTCACGCTCGCCGGCCTCGTCGGACTGCATCCGCAGATAGCCCTCGACGACGTCGGCGGCCAGCGCGTCGCTGTAGACGAAGATCCCCTCGGCCAGCGCGATCACGGCCGCCGACGGCACGCCCATCTCGGCCGCGACGTCCGCGGCGGCGCGCCAGGCGGCGCGCGTGCCGGTGCGAAAGGCCTGCCGCAGGGCATCCAGCGAACGGCCGGACTGAAATTCCGCCTCGCCGAGCCTTCGCCACACCTCGTCGGTCTCCCCCGCCGGCGGCGCGCCGTGCTCGACCGCGTCGAGGAACGTCCCCAGTGCCTGCTCGATGCCCAGCCGGATCCCCATCCCCGACGGATCGGCCAGCACTTCGGCGTAGACAGGATTTTCCGCCCGGATCGCCGCGACGATCTGGTCGACGAGGCGGGCGAGGTCCCGCCGAACCGCGGCCACGGTCTCCGGCGGCAGTCGCTCCGCTGACCATGGTTGGTCCGCCATTATCAAATTGTGACAAAACCGGCGGAGGAAGTCGTTGCCAGAAGCCAGAGATATGCATCGCGGCCCAGAAGTAGGGTCTCGGTACATGACCGCCGCCGCCCCCCGCCGCCGCAGCATCACCCAGACCCACGAGCGGATCGCCCAACTCGGCTGGGAGCCGAGCTACCACGAACCGGCCGTCCGCTACCCCACGCGCTATCGCTTCCCGCACAAGGCCAAGGACCCGATGAAGCACATCATGCGGGAGTACCTGCCGATGGAGCTCGAGAAGGACGAGCGCGTCTACGGAGGGCTCGACGCGGCCGTGCGAGCGAACATGCCGAGCAAGGCCAACGAACGCTGGCTCGAGATCCTCAAGCCGTTCATCACGGTGACCAACTTCGCCGAGATCGGGGCCGGCCGCTGCATGTCGATGCTGATGAGCGCCGTGCCCAACAACGAGCTGCGCAACGGCTACCACGTGCAGTTCGTCGACGAGATCCGCCACACCGGGCTGCAGATGGCGCTCGCCCGCTGGTACGCCAAGAACGTCCCGGACCCGGCCGGCTGGAACCTCGGCCCCAAGGCGTTCACCGGCTCGGTCCTCACCAACCCTGGGCTGAACATGTTCAGCCATTTCATGGTCGGCGACCCGATCCAGTGCGCGCTGACGCTGCAGGTGGTGGCCGAGACGGCGTTCACCAACATCGTGTTCGTGGCGCTGCCCGACGTCGCCGCGCGCAACGGCGACTTCACCCTCCCCACCACGTACCTGAGCGTGCAGTCGGACGAGGCCCGTCCCATCTCCAACGGCTACGCGACGCTGCTGACGGTTCTCCAGGACGACCACAACGCGCCGCTGATCGAGCGGGATCTGCAGCAGGCGTTCTGGATCAACCACGCGTTCATCGACGTCTTCGCCGCGGTGGTGATGGAGTACTTCTCCAAGGACCGCTCCGATCCCGAGTGCTACCTGGACAAGTGGGACCGCTGGGTGCGAGACGACTGGCACCGTGCGTACGTGATGAAGCTCGGCAAGCTCGGGCTCGACATTCCCACGGAGATCTTCGACCGCGCCCGCGAGCGGCTCGTCAATGGCGTGCACCACCGCCACGCGATCCTCGCCTTCGCCGGCTGGCCGCTGTCGTTCTGGCGCTTCGATCCCCTCGACGAGCGTGACTTCGATTGGTTCGAGAGCAAGTACCCGGGCTGGTACTCCAAGTACGGCCCGTTCTGGGAGGCTCTCCGTCGCAACACGGACCCCGACTCCGGCTTCCTCCCGCTGGACTTCATCAACATGGCGCCGCCGTTCTGCTGGACCTGCCAGGGACTGTGCGTGGCCGAGGAGGACCGCCGTCACCAGATCGCCATCGATGCTGCCGGCCACGCCCGCACCCGCTTCTACTGCTCCAAGGAGTGCGAGTGGATGGATATCTCGAACCCGGGGCGCTACACCGGCGATCGCAACTACCTGGATCGCTATCACGGCTGGGAGGCCAGCGAGGTGATCAGGGATCTCGGCTTCGTCCGCGCGGACGGGGAGACGCTGATCAGCCAGCCCCACCTGCGCGACGAGCGGCGCTGGACCCTGAAGGACATCCGCAAGCACAACCTCGAGTTCGTCTCGCCCAACATCCGCGTGGCCCGCGAGCTGGGCCTCCCGAGCGGGGACTGGAGCACCGCGGGAGTATGAAGGTTCGCCTCGAGCCGATCGGCGAGGAGATCGATTGCGCGGCGGATGAGACGGTCCTCGACGCCGCCTTCCGACAGGGCTACAACCTGGTCTACGGCTGTCGCGAGGGCCAGTGCTCGGCGTGCAAGTGCTTTCTCCAGGAGGGCGACGTGGCGCTCAAGCGCTACTCCAACTTCGCCCTCTCGGACTCCGAGCGCGAGAGCGGCTACTCGCTCATGTGCCGGGCGATGCCCGAGCAGGATCTCGTCGTCGAGCTGCTCCACTACGGCCCGGAGAACTACCGGCTCGAACATGCGATCGCCGACGGCGAGGCGACCGTCGAGGCGGTGGAGGCGCTGACCCACGACATCACGCGCCTGGTCCTGCGCGCGGACGAGTTCGACTTCACCCCCGGCCAGTACGTCGACCTTCACGTCCCGGGCGAGCAGGGCGTCGGTGCTGCGTCAACTGGCACGCGACGGCTGCGAGCGTCCGGTGCGCTTCTTCTATGGCGCTCGTGCCGAGGCTGACCTCTTCCACCTCAGCGAGATCGAGGAGCTCGGCGCGCGGGTCAGCGACTTCCGCTTCACGCCCGTGGTCGAGCGCTTCGTCCACGAGGCGGTGGGCGAGTACCTGACCACGAGGGACATCACGGCACCCGACGTCTACATGTGCGGCCCGCCGCCGATGATCGAGGCAGCGGAGGAGATGCTGACCGGCGAGCACGGTGTCGACGAGGCGCGGATCTTCTCCGACAAGTTCACCACCTCGGCCGATGCCGCGCCTGCCGCGCAGGACGCCCCGCCCGTCAAGCGAGTCGACAGCGCGCCCGCCCCGGCCGGCAACGACCTCGAGCGGGACTTCGCCTGGTTCACCCCGAGCAAGCGCCGCGCGTCGCTGTACGAGGACGTCACGATCGACACCCAGCCCTCGATCCGCCGTCACCTGACCCGCGGCTGGCCGCTCTCCTTCGCCGACGGGCGCGGGACCTGGGAGGACTCCTCGACCCAGCTGCGCAGCGGCGACTGGTACGCGTTCCGGGATCCGGGCGAGCAATGGGAGCGGACGTACTACCAGCGTGCCAGCGCGGTCGAGAATCAGATCGAGAGCGCCATGCGCTCCGCCGCGCGCGAGGGACTGATCGCCGACTTCAAGCCTCAGTGGGTCGAATTCCTGCGGACGAACCTGCAGGTGGCGGCCTACATCGAGCACGGCCTGTGGTTCGCGCTGGCCACGATCGGACGCGACTGCCTGTCCGACTCGGTCGCCACCTGCGTGTGCCTCCAGGCGGCGATGAAGCAACGCTCGGCCCAGGCTCTTGTGCTCTACGCGATGGACCTCGAGCAGCACCATGGGCCGTTTCCGATTACGCAGGCGCGGGAAACGTTCCTGCACGATGAGAGCTGGCAGCCCACGCGGCGCTACGTGGAGCGGCTGGCGGCGACCCACGATTGGGGCGAGGTGATAGTCGCCGCCAACATGTGCTTCGAGCCGATCGTCGGCACAATGCTGCGGCGTGAGCTGGGGATCCGCGCCGCCGCGGGCCGCGGCGACACGGTCACGCCGGTGATCGCCCAGGTGGCCAACCACGAGTGGGAGTGGGCGCGCGAATGGACCACGGAGCTGATCCGCATGCTGCTCTCAGACCCCGAGCACGGCGAGCACAATCGCGCGACGATCGATGGCTGGCTGGCCGACTGGCAGCCTGCGCCCAGGCGGCAGCCGACGCGCTGGGCTCGCTCGCCACGGTCGACGCCGTCAACCTGGCCAGTTACTCCGATGCGCTGCTGATGGAGGCGGGGTTGGATGGGGCGGCCTTGCCTAAGCCTGCCGATCGGCCTACGCGGCGTATGCGTCCGACCCGGACGCGGCGGGCGCCGGGCGCGGGCGACGCGGCGCCGGGCGCGGGCGACGCGGCGCCGGGCGCCGACCTGGCGCCGGGCGCCGACCCGGCACCGGGCAACGGCGACGGTGGCTATGACTACGTGGGGATCGTGATGGCCAAGAGCGCCGAAGGCGACGCGGTGGCCGAGATCCTGCGGCGCCGGGAAGGGATCGAAGTGATCGAGCAGCCGTCGTTCTGGGACATCCGCGCCAAGGTTCGCCTCGCCATCCCCTACGTGGAGGTCTCCGACCAGCTCGGATACGAGATCGATGCGTACTCGATCCAGCACGAGATGTCCACGCACTACGGCCGGATGGTGGCCACCGACGAGGCGCTGATGCTGTTCTCCGATCCGACCGAGGCGATGCAGTACCTGATGTCATGAGTCGTCCCCGGGTCCAGGCGCTGCTCCGCGGCGGCGGTGAGCGGGTGGCCGCTCTGAGCGCGCACGGCGCGACGCACGCGCTGGCCATGCGCGCGATCCAGGTGGCGTTGCCGGCGCGCTTTGACCCCGAGCAGGCCCGGGACCTCGATGCGACGCTCGAGCTGCGTGTGCGCAGGCCGGACGGAGGCGGGTCGACGCCACTCGCGCTGCGAATCGCGCACGGTGAGCTGGAGGTCTCGTCCGGGCCGGCGCCGGGTGCGAGCGCGGCGGCCGAGCTCGGTGCGGACGACATGGTCCGCCTGGCCGCCGGCGTGGTCGGCTGGCCGGCGCTGATCTCCGCCGGGCGCATGTCGCTGACCGGCGATCCGTTCCTGGCCCTGCGGTTTCCGGCTCTGTTCCGGCTGCCGGCCGGGTAGTGCACTAGGGGTCGCTCACGCGGTCGTGGTGGCCTGCGCCGCGACCGGGATGGCCGGCATGCTCCGGGCCGTGTCCTCACTCGCCCCCGCGAGCGCCCCGCCGGGGCAATCCGCGCACAGCACGCGGCGCCGCGGGTTCTCGATCCCTACCAGCGCGACCAGGCCACCGAGCACCGCGAGCCCGGCGCCGATCTCCATCCCGAGGCGGAACGAGCTCACCGAGGCATCGACCAGCGCGGCGTGAACCACGGTGCGATCGGCGCCGCGCAGGCCGGGGGTATCGATGACCAGCGGACGCGTGCGCGCCCGCGCGACGGCGGCCCGCGCGCTCGGATCCAGCGCCCGGCCGGCCACATCGTGATCGAGCCGGCTCTGGAAGCTTCCGGCCACCACCGCGCCGAGCGCCGCGATGGCCAGCAGGCTGGCCACACGGGCGATGGCGTTGTTGACCCCGCTGGCCAGCCCGGAGTGGCTCTGCTCGACCGAGGCCAGGACCGCCGCGGTCAGCGGCGCCACGGTCGCGGCCAGGCCGAGGCCGAACACGATCACCCCCGGGAGGACCTCGCTCACGTAGTCGGCGCCCGGGCCGCTGAAGGAGATCAGCAGCAGGCCCAGGCCGGCGATCACCGGGCCGCCGGCCATGAAGTAATGCGGGCCGATCCGGTCGGCCAGCGCACCGAAGCGCTTGGACAACAGGAACACGACGACGGTGATCGGAAGCAGCGCGGCGCCTGACTTCAGCGGCGTGTAGCCCGCGACCTGCTGCAGGAACAGCACGAGGAAGAACGTCGCCACGCCGAGCCCCGCGTACAGCGTCAGGGTGGTCAGGTTGCCCACCGTGAAGTTGCGCACCTTGAACAGCTGTAGCGGCACCATTGGCTGCGGGCTCCGCCGCTCCCACGGCACGAACGCCGCGAGCAGGACGAGCCCGACGATCAGCGGGATCGCCACCTGCGCGCTGCCCCACCCGTAGGCGGGCTGCTCGATCAGCGCGAACACCGGGCCGGCAAGGCCGAGCGTGACCAGCACGGCGCCGATCACATCGACGTGGCCGGGGGTGCGCTTGTCGGCCGGGAGCCGGCGCAGGAGCAGCAGCGTGATCACCACCGGGATCAGGTTGATGGCGAAGATCCATCGCCACGAGGCGGCCTGGACGAGGACGCCTCCGCCGAGCGGTCCGATCACCGTGGCGATCCCGGTCCACGCGGTCCAGCTGCCGATCGCCGCCGCCCGCTCGTGGTCCTCGAAGGTGTCCATGATCAGCGCCAGCGTGCTCGGCACGAGCAGCGCACCGGCGACGCCCTGCACCGCCCGGGCGCCGATCAGCAGCGCGCTGCTCGGGGCGACCGCGCAGAGCAGCGAGCACACGCCGAAGCCGATCAGGCCGGCCGAGAACACGCGCGTGCGGCCGAACAGATCTCCGAGCGAGCCGCCGACCAGCAGCAGCGCGGACAGGGTGAGCATGTACGCCTCCACCACCCACTGCTGCTCGGCAAGGCCTCCGTGCAGACTCGCGCGGATCGAGGGCAGCGCGACGTTCACGATCGTCCCGTCGAGGAACACGATCCCGGAACCGAGGATCGCCGAGATCAGCGCGATCCGCTTCGTGTTCATCGTGCCCCCGCGGCGAACACCGAGTTCGGCTCGTACCCGTCGGACTTGACGCTCTGCGCGAACGGCATCCTCGTGCTCACGACCACGCAGTATGTCCGTGCGCTTCCCCGGCTGCTGGGCATGCAGACCCGGTAGATGCTGCCTGGCTCGATCGCGTAGGTGTCGACCAGCGCCATGTGGCTGCGGAACTCCGCCGGCGCGTGATCGCCGATCCACGCCTGCGCGCGGACGATTCCGTCGCGCTTGGCCTGCTGGTGCTCGATCACGGTCGAGTGGTTGATCAGGCCGGCGGCCAGCAGGACCGCGGCGATGGTCACGATCGCCGTGGTGCCCCCGTAGTCCCGCGCGACGATCCGCGGCAGGTCCCGGCGCCGGCGACGCAGGATCGCCCCGAGCGGCCGACCGAGCAGCACGATCCCCAGCAGATTCAAAAAGCAGGCCACCAGCCCCGCACCGACCAGGCTCTGCGTGTCCCCCGACGGGGGCAGCGCCCGGCCGAGCAGAGCATCGAGGATCGTGACCGCCGCGAACGCCGGCCACAGCCAGGCGCCGCGACGTCGCCAGCGCATGCGGACGAGCCAGGCACCGTCCATCTGTCGAAGACTAGACGCGTGGGAGGGGTGGCGCTCGTCAGCGGCCGCCGGCAGGAGTAAGCTCGGCTGACCCCTGTTCGAGGGCCCGCCGGAGATCCCGGAGGGCTTCTGAAAGCGGGGCCGGAACGGAGATCCCGCGCCGGCCCACGAGACGAAAGGGACGCATAGATGGCGACCCACATGGCTGAGCCGGCTGTCGGCGACACCGACGCCGCGGCTGGGCATCTTCAGGCCGAGGACCAGATCCACCTGCTCCGCGCGATGCTGCTGATGCGGGGCCTCGAGGAACGGGCGATGAGCCTGTACCGGCAGGGGAAGGTCCCCGGCTCCTTCTATGACGGCTTTGGGCAGGAGGCCGTGTCGGCCGGCGCCGCGTTCGCGATGGCACCTCGGGACCGGCTCTGCATCCTCCACCGTGACCTGGCCGCGCACATCATCCGCGGCGTCCCGCCGGCCCGGATCCTGGCCCAGTACCTCGGCCGCGCCACGGGCGTGACCGGCGGCCGCGACGGGAACGTCCACTTCGGCGACCGGCATCTGGGCTGCGTCGGGATGGTCTCGATGCTGCCCGACATGATGCTGGTGGCCACGGGCATGGCGATGGCCTTCAAGCTGCGCGGCGAGAAGCGTTGCGCGCTGACCTGGTTCGGCGACGGCTCCACCTCCCGGGGCGATTTCCACGAGGCGATGAACTGGGCCGGGGTGCAGAAGCTCCCCGTCGTGTTCGTGCTGGAGAACAACCAGTACGCGTACTCCACCCCAGTGGCCAAGCAGTTCGCGGTCGACCCGGTCGAGCGGGCCGCGGCCTACGGATTCGCCGGCGTGACGGTTGACGGCAACGACGTCGAGGCCATGTTCGAGGCCACGCTGGCCGCGCGCTCGCGAGCGGTGGCCGGCGAGGGGCCGACGCTGATCGAGGCCGTGACGATGCGAATGCACGGACACGCCGCCCACGACGACATGAAGTACGTGCCGTCGGCGCTGGTCGAGGAATGGCGCACGCGAGATCCGATCGACCGCCAGGAGGCGCGGCTCACCTCGCAGCGAGTGGACATGGCGCCGGTGCGGGCGGCGGTGGCGGCGGAGATCGACGCTGCCACCGAGGAGGCGCTGGCCGCGCCGATGCCCGATCCGGCCACCGTGCTCGACGGCGTCTTCTGTGAGGGAGAGGCCGAGGTGCTGGGAGACGGCATCGCGTCATGGAGCGGGTTCGCCCGCGGCGGGGAGGGCGGTGCGCAATGAGCGAGATGACCTATCTGCAGGCGATCTCCGCCGGGCTGCGGGACGAGCTGCGCGCCGACGCGCGCGTGCTCGTGATGGGCGAGGACGTCGGCGTGTTCGGCGGCGCGTTCAAGGTCACCGACGGCTTCGTCGACGAGTTCGGAGTCGACCGCGTGATGGACACGCCGCTGGCCGAGTCGGCGATCATCGGGTGCGCCGTCGGGGCCGCGGTGGTCGGCCTGCGCCCGGTGTGCGAGATGCAGTTCTCCGACTTCATCTCCTGTGGTTTCGACCAGCTCGTCAACGTCGCGGGAAAGATGCACTATCGCCAGGGCCTGGCGGTGCCGATCGTCGTGCGGCTCCCCTCGGGCGGAGGCTTCTCCGGCGGTCCGTTCCACTCGCAGAACCCCGAGGCGTGGTTCATGCACTCGCCCGGGATCAAGGTCGTGGCACCGGCCACCGCCGAGGATGCCAAGGGCCTCCTGTGCGCGGCGATCCACGACCCCAACCCGGTGTGCTTCATGGAGCACAAGAACCTCTACCGCCGGGTGCGGGGAGAGGTTCCCGACGGCGTCTACGAGACGCCGTTCTCCGCGCGCGTGGCCCAGCCGGGGAGCGACCTGGTGGTGATCGCCTACGGCGCGATGGTGCATGTCGCTCTGGAGGCGGTGGCCGATCTGGACGGCGCGTCGGTCGAGGTGCTGGACCTGCGCTCGCTCGTCCCGCTGGACGAGGAGGCGATTCTCGACTCGGTCGCCCGGTGCTCGAAGGTGGTGGTGCTCGACGAGGCGAATCAGATGTGCGCCGCGGGAGCCCAGGTGGCGGCTTTGATCGCCGAGCGGGGATTCGAGTTCCTAGACGGGCCGGTGGTGCGCGTGGCCTCGCCAGATGTGCCGATCCCGTTCTCGCCGCCACTCGAGCAGGCGGTCCTTCCCGGCGTCGAGCGTGTGAAGGAGGCGTGCCGTGAGCTCCTCGCCTACTGAGACCGCCTTCGATGTGACGATGCCCCAGATGGGGGTGTCGGTGGCCGAGGGGACGGTGGTGCAGTGGCGGTTGGCCGTCGGCGACCGGGTCGCGGCGAACGAGACCGTCTGCGAGATCTCGACTGACAAGATCGACACGGAGGTGCCGGCGCCCGTCTCCGGCGTCCTGACCGAGGTGCTCGTCGCGGTCGGCGAGACGGTGCCGGTGGGGACGGTGCTGGCGCGGATCGGCGGGGACGCCGGCTCCGCTGCCGCTCCGGTGCCGGCGGCCCCCACGACTGAGGGGCCGGCACCTGATCCCCCCGCGACGGAGGCGCCCGCCCCTGATCCCCCCGCGACGGAGGCGCCCGCCCCGCCCCAGAACGGTCGGAACGGCGCGACCCGTGCGGGCCGCTACTCCCCCGTGGTCAGCCGGATCGCCGCCGAGCACGGGATCGACCTCTCGCAGGTGACCGGGACCGGCCGCGACGGGCGCGTGCGCAAGCAGGACGTGCTGGCCGTGGTCAACGGCGACGCAGCTGCCGATCCTCCGCTTCACATCGAGAGTCCGTACCGGCCTGAACCGGCGGCTCCGGCTGCCGGGGCGCTCGCCGGCTCGGAGGCTGCACCGCCCGCCGGCGAGGGGCTGTCCCGCATGCGCCGGCAGATCGGCGAGCACATGAAGCGCTCGCTCGACACCGCCGCCACCTGCACGACCTGGATCGAGGTCGACATGAGCCGCGTCGAGCGGGCGAGGGCTCCCCTGGGGCTGACCGCGCTGGCCTTCGTGGCCCGCGCGTGCGTGGCCACATTGCGTCAGCAGCCGGCATTGAACGCCTGGCTCGAGGGCGATCGCTACGTTCGCCACGACGAGGTTCACCTCGGCATCGCTGTCTCGCTCGGCGACGACGGGCTGATCGTGCCGGTGGTTCACGGCGCCCAGGAGCTCTCGGAGGAGGGTCTGGGAGCCCGGATCAAGGATCTCGCCCGCCGCGCGCGGGCGCGCGAGCTCTCGCCCGATGACGTCCGCGGCGGCACGTTCACGATCACCAATCCCGGTCAGTACGGATCGATCATGGCCACCCCGATCATCAATCAACCCCAGGTCGCGATCCTCGACCTGGAGGCGGTGGTCAAGCGTCCGGTCGTCGTGGTCGACGCCGACGGCAACGACGCGATCGCCATCCGTCCGATGACGATCCTCGGGCTCAGCTGGGATCACCGTGCGCTCGACGGGGTGCAGGCGGCCCAGTTCCTGGCCGCGGTGAAACGCCACCTGGAGGGTTTGCCCGCGGCGTAGCATGGATGGCATGAGCGCTTCGGAGCTGTGGGTCTGTCACCTCGGCACGCTCGAGTACGGCGAGGGCCTCGCCCTGCAGGAGCGGATCCGCGCCGCCCGGCAGCGGGATGAGCTGCCCGACGTGCTGCTGATGCTCGAGCACTGGCCCGTCCTCACCCGCGGCCGGCGCTCGGCTCCGGACGAGCTGACGATGGGCGAGGACTGGTACCGGGCGCAGGGGATCGAGATCTTCGATACCGATCGCGGCGGCAAGATCACCTACCACGGACCCGGGCAGCTGGTCGGATATCCGATCGTCGCCGTCGACGACGTCGTCGCCTACGTGCGGCTCTTGGAGCGCGCGTTGGTGAGCTCGCTGGTCGAAGAAGGCGTGGACGCACGGGCGCGCTTTGACGACGGGCCGGACTTCACCGGCGTCTGGGTCGGCGAGCGCAAGATCGCCTCGATCGGGGTGCACGTCCAGCGGGGCGTGACCACCCACGGCTTCGCGGTCAACGTCGAGAACGACCTCCAGCCGTTCTCCTGGGTCGTGGCCTGCGGGCTACCCGACGTGCAGATGACCTCGCTGATCAAGGAGACCCGCCGCCTCGCCGGACAGATGCCGTGCTTTCGCAAACGGGTGGCATTCTCAGTGGCCCAGGCGCTGGGGCGCCGGCAGCGCCTGGTCAGCCTGGACCGGCTCGAGGCGGCGGCCGGCCGGGCGCTGCAACCGCAGTAGGCGGGCGCTAGCCGTACCGCAGTAGGCGGGCGCTAGCCGCATCCCCGTAGGCGCCCGCCGAGCCCCAGTAGCTCCGCCACCGTCGCGGTGATGCGCTCCGGCTCACGCGTGAGCTGAAACCAGGTGAGGCGCAGGTGACCCCAGCCGGCCAGGGTCAGCCGCTGGTCGTTGCGCCGCGCACGTTCGGTGGCCCGCCACGTCCGGTGAGTGCGGTGACCATCCGTCTCGACCGCCGCCCGCCGGTCGCGCCAGAGGAAGTCGACCCTGATCGCCGGCTCGCCGTCGCCCAGATCAAGCCACGCGTTCACCTCGGGCGCGGGGAGACGCGCACTGCGGATCAGGGCCAGGAACCGCTCCTCGAGCTCGCTCCAGGTGAATGTGCTCCCGGCGAGGTGCTCGTGGAGCACCGCCCTCAGCGTGGTCACGCCGCGGCGCGTGGGGTGGCGCTCCACCTGGCTCGCGATCGCGTTTAGGTTGAGCAGTCCTTCGACTTCGGCCTGGTCGAACGCGCGCTCGAGGCCGCGGCGCTTCAGCACCGTCGCGATGTCCAGGAAGGTTGGTGCGACAGTGGTGCACGGGATGCCGGCTACGCGGGTCGTGTCCTGGGGCAAAAGGGTCAGGCCTTGATGGATGTCGATCCCGTTGCGCCGGTGACCACCCGGGATCGGCACGGTGACATCGATCGTTGCCCGATCGCTCGCACGCAGCCCCAGCAAGTTCGCCGCGGAGCGATGCGAGAGCACAGCGCCTGGGCCGCAGGCGAGAACCGCGGCCATGAAGCGGCCGTTGCGGGTCAGCAGCGCCGGCGGCACGAGCGAATAGACGCCGCGATGAACACGGTGCAGCCGTCCAACCGCCGCCCGCTTGCGGACGGCGGATGCGGTCATGCCCAACGCGACCAACTGCGCCAGCGAGAACACAGCGTGCTGCGCCGCAGCGAGCTCCGCGATCGCCGCGTCCAGCTGAGCGGCGACGAGAAACGGGACTCCTGGTCGCGTTTCTCGTCGTCGCCCCGGCATCAGCCGATGGTGAACCAGAAAACGTCAGGTGTGTGTCACGCGTTGAGTCGAATCCGTGAAACCTCCGCGCAGCGCTAGCCTAACGTTATGGCTGTGCGTGAGCATGTGACCCGATCGCGGTCCAATCCTGGAGGCATCTCGGATGTCCTCACCGTGCTCGGCACGCAGGAGGTGCAGCCGCACCGGGGCCGCAAGCCGCCGTGGTTCAAGGTTCCGGCCCCCGGTGGCCAGCGCTATCGCGAGCTGCAGGCGATGATCACCGAGGAGAACCTGCACACCGTCTGCCAGGAGGCCGCCTGCCCGAACATCGGCGAGTGCTGGCAGCGGGGCACTGCGACGTTCATGATTCTCGGCGACACGTGCACGCGGCGTTGCGGCTTCTGCAACGTCAAGACAGGCAAGCCGACCTGGAACGATCCGCTGGAGCCGGCGCGCGTGGCGCGCAGCGTGGCCAAGATGGGCCTCCGGCACGCGGTGATCACCAGCGTCGACCGCGACGACCTGTCCGACCTCGGTGCGGGCGCCTTCGTGGGCGTGATCCGGCAGATCCGTCGCCAGGCCCCGCGCTGCAAGATCGAGGTGCTGACCCCGGACTTCCGCGGCGAGGAGATGCCGCTGGCCAAGGTCATCGCCGCGCGGCCGGACGTGTTCAACCACAACGTCGAGGTCGTGCCACGTCTCTACCCGGTGGCCCGCCGGGGCTCGAAGTTCGAGCGCTCGTGCCGGGTGCTCCGCAATGCCAAGGAAATGGGCGGTGACGAGGTGACGACAAAGTCCGGACTGATGGTGGGGCTCGGAGAGAGCTTCGACGAGATGGTCGAGACCCTCGGAACCCTGCGTGAGCACCACGTCCAGGTGCTGACCGTCGGCCAGTACCTGCGGCCCACCGAGCAGCATCTGCCGATCGTGCGCTACTGGCACCCGGACGAGTTCGCCGAGCTCGAGCGGGCGGCGTATGCGCTCGGGTTCGACCACGTCGCCGCGGGGCCACTCGTGCGCAGCAGCTATCACGCCGACCAGCACGTGGTCCAGCATGAGCCCGGAACCGGCCCGCTCGCCCAGCAGGCGGTGAGCGCATGAGACGGTTCACCCCCGTCGCGGCGGGCGCCCTGTCGGCGACCGGCCTGCTCCTGCTCGCCGCGCCGGCGGCCCTGGCCCGCGGGGGCGGCGGCAGCGCCGGCTTTGGCCGCGGCTTAGGCGGTCTCGGCCGCGGCTTCGGCCACGGTCATTTCTTCTTCATCCCGATCGGCGGGGGCGGCGGCGGAATCCTGGTGCTGATCATCATCGCGATCCTGATTTTGTACGTGCTGCCGCGCTTGATCACCTGGTGGCGCGCTCAGCAGGCCCAGGGCGCAGCCGCGAGGCGCCGCGTGGCCCAGCGCGAGCGGAAGGTGGAGCTCGCGGCGGCCGAAGCGGCCGAGGACGACCCCGCATTTGCACCCGACGTGGTGCGTCCCGCTGCGGCGCAGCTGTTCCTCGACATCCAGCGCGCCTGGGACACCGGCGACCGGATGCGCCTGCGCGCGCTGGTGGCCCCAGAGTTGCTGGGCGAGTGGGAGCGGCGGCTCGATGACTTCGATCGCAAGGGGTGGCACAACCGCGTTCAGCCGATCGGCGAACCGCGGGTCGAGTACATCGGCCTGCGCAACACCGGAGACGACCGCACCAAGCGCGTGTCGGTTCGGATCGAGGCCCAGCTGCGCGACTACGTCGAGGATCGCTGGGGCCAGCGAGTTGGCCGTGTCGACAGCCTCTCGGACACGAGCCGCGTACGCGAGTACTGGACGCTCGGCAAGCGCGACGGCCATTGGACCCTGCTCTCGATCGAGCAGGGCGCCGAGGGCGAGCACGCGCTCGACGAGGAGATCGTGGCCAGCCCGTGGACCGACGATCGCAGCATGCGCGACGAGGCGCTGGTCGAGGGGGCGGTCGCCGACGCGGTACCCGATGGGACGGCGATAAGCGAGGTCGCCGACCTTGACTTCCAGGGCGACGCGCGGGCCGCGGCCAACGATCTGAGCCTCGCCGACGGACGCTTTGCCCCGGACATTCTCGAGGTCGCGGCACGGCGCGCGGTGGCCGCGTGGGCCGAGGCGGTTGACGGCGAGGACTCTCAGCTGCTGGCGCTCGCCCATCCGGACGCCGCCCAGCAGCTGCTTCATCCCGGAGATCCGAGCCGCCGGACAAGGCTTGTCGTCCGGGGCCTGCGGGTCAAGCAGATCCGGATCGTGGCGCTTGACGCGGCCGCGACGCCGCCGACGATGACGATCGAGGTCGACCTCGAGGGGCGCCGATACCTGGAGG
>DATCPD010000195.1:0-2790 GCA_036564325.1 Solirubrobacteraceae bacterium
GAGGAACGTCAGCAACGTCCCCTGGAACTCGCTCTCGGCGTCGATGTCACCGTTCTTCAGCGCCGGGACCACGACTTCGCGCGGGCCCAGACTGTCCTTGAACGTGATGCTGTAGCCCTTGGTCTTGAGCGCCTGGCCCCAGACCTGCGAGAGGATCTGAGCGCCGGAGAAGTTCTGGGACGCGACGGTGAGCGACGGTCCCGCCGCCCCCGCGACGCCAGCTGTGGCGCCCACCATGGCGAGGCCGACGAGCAGCGCCCCGACCCGGCGTACGCCGCGAGTGATCCGTACTGTCCGCATGGAAGTCCCTTTCCCCCGGATGAGAGCGATGACTCTTGCACCCCGGGGACCGCGTGTCACGTCACCGGTGGTGGTCGCGACGATCAGATGGGCTTGGGGGCGAGGCCGCCGTCGCCGAACTCCATTTGGATCTCGCGGGAGATGCGCTCGCCCCCGGCCCGCAGCCCCCGGGAGACGAGGGCGCGCTGGAGGACAGCGAGGGCGATCTCGAACGCGAGGGCGAGCAGGGCGACCAGGAGACCGCCGACGAACACCTCGGCGTTGTTCTGGATGGCGAAGCCCTCCGAGATGAGCGACCCGAGACCACCGCCGCTCACGTACGCGGCCAGGGTTGCGGTGGCCACGATGGCGACGACCGCGGTGCGCACCCCGGCCATGATGAGGGGCAGCGCCATCGGGAGCTCGACGCGCCACAGCACCTGGCGACCGTCCATACCCATCCCGCGGGCGGCTTCGCGCACTTCCTCGTCCACCTCCGAGACCCCGACGTACGCGTTCGCGACGATGGGCGGGACGCCGAGGGCGACCATGGCGAGGAAGGCCGGCAGCGAGTGCACCAGCGCCAGGATCCCCCCCGGGGTGCCGATCCCGAAGTACTGGACCCCGAGGATCAGCAGCGCCAGCGCGGGAAGCGCGCGCCCGATGTTGGCCACGTTGATCGCCACGACCCCCGCCTTGCGGAGATGGCCGAGTCCGATGCCGATCGGCAACGCGATTGCCGCAGCAACGACCGCCGAGACGACGGTCAGCTGGAGATGCTGCAGCAACAGGTGCGGGATCCCCTCATTGCCTTGCCAGTGAGAACCGCTGGTGAGGAACGTCCATACCTGGTCGAGGAAGCCCGCGGCGATGACGGTCGGGATCACGCGCGGGCCTTCCGCTGCCACCGGGTCGTCGCTCGCAACGCCGCGACGAGGAGCAGGTCGGCAACGACCGCGAGCGCCAGCGAGAGCACGATCCCAACCGTGACCGGGGTGCGAAAGTCGCGGTTCAGCCCGTCGAGGAGCAGCTGTCCGAGGCCACCTTGGCCGATCAGCGCCGTCACCGTGACGAGCCCGATCGTCGTGACGGTCGCGATGCGGATCCCGGCGAAGATCGCCGGGAGCGCCAGGGGCAGTTCGATCCGCAGCAGGCGCGCCGTGGGGGAGTACCCCATCCCCTCGGCCGCGTCGCGCACCTCGGCCGGCACCCCGCGAAGGCCGGTCACCATGTTCCGGATGAGGATCAACAGGGTGTACGCGGTCAAGGGAATGACCGCGGTGGCGGCCGAGAGACCGGTGATGGGCAGGAGCAGCGCGAAGAGCGCGAGGGACGGGATCGTGTAGAGGACCCCGGTCACGCCGATGATCGGTGGGTACATCCGGCGGTAGCGGACGCAGAGCAACGCCAGCGGAAACGCGATCAGCAGCCCGAACCCGATCGACAGCAGCGTCAACTGGATGTGTTGCGTGAGCCGGTCCCGAATCTCGGCCAGGTGATCGGACACCCACGGCCAGTACAGCCACTTCGGGCCGATGTCGGCGCCGAGCAGGCGGACGACCACCGTCGAGAGTCCAGACTCCACCACGCGGTGACGAGGCTACTGAGCGGAGCCGAGCACCTCGTGGTAGCAAACCCGGGTTCGGCGGATGCAGCGCTCCCACGTGAACTCGGTTGCCCAGTCGCGCGACGCGGCCGCCATCCGGGCTCGCTCCGGCTCGTCACCGAGTAACTCGACCAGGGTCTCCCCCCACGCTCCGACGTCCGTCGGCGGCACGAACCGCGCCGCGGCGCCGCCCACCTCGCGGAGCACGGGGATGTCCGAGCAGATGACCGGGACCCCTTGGGCCATCGCCTCGAGGACGGGGAGCCCGAAGCCTTCGTGGATGCTCGGGAACGCGAACGTCGACGCCCCCCGGTAGAGCGCCGTCAACCGGTCGGCGCGGATCGCGCCGGTGAACTGGACCCGGTCGCCGAGATCCTCGGCGGCCGCGGCGACGGCGCGCGGGCCCCCGCGCCAGCCGTCGGGCCCCACGATGACCAGCCGTTCGGGCAGGCCCGCTCGCACCACCGCCCGGAACGCCTCGAGGAGCAGCGGCAGGTTCTTCCTCGGCTCGAGCGTCCCCACCCACAGCACGTACGGCTCGTCACCGAGCCCGAGCGTGGCCCGGATGGCGTCGACGACGCCTTGGCTCACCCGCCGCTGGGAGACGCCGTGGGGGACGATGCGGATCCGGTCGGGACCGATCGCGGTGCGGGCCAGGATCTCCTCCGCCGCGGCGTTGGTCGGCGCGATGACGAGATCCGCGCGCCGGGCCGTGGCGGCAAATCCCCGGCGGTGGAACGCCCGGCCCCGGCGGGGGTAGGTCTGGGGAGCGACGAGGGTGGCCGCGTCGTGCGCGGTCACGATCAACCGTGCCCCGGACCGCGGCGGGACCGCGAGGGACGGGGCGTGGACCAGATCCAGGTCCCGCAACGAGGGGTGCAGCATCCCGAGGGGCGGCTCCCCGA
>DATCPD010000166.1:0-2645 GCA_036564325.1 Solirubrobacteraceae bacterium
CCCCGCGGGTGAGCGGGGCGCGGCGGATCCGGGGCCGGGGGCGGTCTCGGAGATCGCCGCCAGGATCTGCTTGATCCGCGCCGACTTGACCTTCGAGATCCCACCGGGCCGGATCGCCTCCTCGATCTCGTCGACCGGGGCGTCGCGTACCTCCTCCCAGTCGTCGAAGCTCTCGCGCAGCGCAAGATATGCGACGTCACGATTGCGATCGTTGGTCGACTGGGAGAGGACGGTGAGCACGAGTTCCGCGATCGGGTGACCGTGGGCCTGCGCGCGCGGGATCCCGTAGAGGAGCCTCAGCCGGTCGCGGATCGCACGGACCCGGCGCGGAGTCGGCCGCCGCCACGCCGTCGCGGGGGAGCGCGCGGGCCCCGTGGCCCCCCCGGCCCGGCCCTTACTCAAGCGCGCCCCAGCGCTCGCAGGCTCGCGCTGAGCGGACCACGGCCTCCCGCAGGCCCGCCGCGACGGCCGACGGGTAGAAGCCTGAGACGGCCAGCCGCGCGAGCAGGAACCCCATCAGCACGTCGCCCGCGCCGATCGTGCTCACCACCTCCGCCGGGCCCCCCGGCGCGTCGGCTCGCAGCTCCCCGCGCAGCATCGCGCCGCCGGAGCCGAGGGTGATCACCACCATCCTGGCCCCGGCCTTGGTCAGCGCGAGCGCGGCGTTCTCGGGATTCCCCTCGCCCGTCATCAGCTCGGCCTCGGTCTGGTTGCAGCGCACCAGCAGCGCACCGGGGACGCAGGCGTTGGCACTCGCGGCGGCGTCGGCGTGAGAGCTCCAGCGGTGCAGCCGGAGATTCGGATCGAAGATCACCGGGCGTTCGAGCTCGAGCGCGAGTTCGCGGGCTCGCATCGTCAGCGCCCGTTCCTCGCTCCCGACCAGCGTGTTGGAGCTTAGGAACAGCGCCGCGGACGCCTCGATCGCCTCCTCGAGCCGGCTGCCCAGGGCCGGCACGATCGTGTCGATCGGCTCGCCATAGATCTGATAACGCGGCTCACCGGCGGCGTTGACCGCCACCACGGCGAGGGTCGTCTGGCGGCCGTCGATCAGCACGAACAGCGACAGATCGACGCCTTCGTCGTCCAATCGACCGCGGAGCCAGTGGCCCCAGTCATCCGCGCCCACTCCGCCGGCCAGCGCGACGTCGGCACCGGCGCGCGCCGCCACGACGGCCGTGTTGGCGACCGCGCCCCCGAAATGGGGCACGAACGCGGGCGCCTGCGCGAGATCCTCGATCGGCTGCTCGCAGATCAGATCCACCAGCGCCTCCCCGAGGCACAGGACGCGCGTGGGGCGCGATCGCGGCTCGTCGCGGGTACTGCTCATGGCGAGGACGTTATCCTCGCCGACGGGTGCGCGTCGACGAGCACACGATTGAACTCGCCGGATCGCCCGTGTTCTACCGAAGCGCCCGGGCGACCGACGACACCACCCCGGCGCAGGAAACCCTCCCGCTCTATCTCCACGGGATTCCCACCAGCTCCGACGACTGGACCGAGGCGCTCGAGCGCACCGGCGGCGTGGCGGCGGATCTACCGGGCTTCGGGCGCACCGGGAAGGGCGGCCAGCTAGACCTCTCGATCGGCGGTCACGCAACCTTCGTCGAAGCGCTGCTCGAAGCGCTCGGCATCGAACGCGTGCAGCTCGTGCTCCATGACTGGGGCGCCGCCGGAGGCCTGGTGTTCGCCCAGCATCATCCCGACCGGGTCGAGCGGATCATCCTCGTCAACGCGCTTCCGCTCAGCGGAGAATTCCGCTGGCCGGGCCTTGCGCGCGCCTGGCGGCGGCCCGTGCTGGGGGAGCTCGCGATGGGCAGCGTGAACCGCTGGTTATTGGCGCGCTACCTGCGCCGGGGAAGCGCCCGTGATGAGAGCTGGCCGGACGCGCGGGTCAATGCCGTGTGGGAGCAGTTCGATCAGGGGACTCAACGCGCGATCCTGCGGCTGCACCGCGACGCGGATGAGCAGACCCTGGCCGAGGTGACCCAGGGCCTCAACCGCCTGACGATGCCCGCCCTGGTGCTCTGGGGAGCGCTCGATCCGTGGCTGCCGCCCACACTTGGCGAGGCCTACGCCCACGCGCTGGGCGATGCGAGCTTCGAGGCCGTGCCGGACGCCGGCCACTGGCCGTGGCTGGACCGTCCGGAGCTGCTCGAACGCATCGCCGGGTTCCTGGCCGGGCAGCGATGACCTTTTCGGCCAGACGGGGCGCTCCGACTGCCGCGGCCGCCGTGCTGGCCCTGGCCTATGTGATCGTCTCCCCGCCGAGCCTCGATCTCGCAGCGCACCTGCTGCGGGCGAAGCTGTTCGGCGCCGAGGGCTTCGGCCTGTGGAACAACTGGTGGTACTCCGGGCATCACGTGCCCGGCTACAGCGTGCTGTTCCCGCCGGTGGCGTGGCTGCTCACGCCACAGGTGGCGGGTGCGCTCGCGGCGGTCGCCACGGCAGCGCTCTTCGAGTCGCTGGTCTGGCGACACTTCGGGCCCCGGGCCTGGCTCGGAGCGCTGTGGTTCGGCGCCGCTACCGCCACCGACCTGTACACAGGCCGGCTGACCTTCGCGTTCGGACTGCTGCCCGCGGTGGCCACCGCGGTCGCCCTGCAGCGCCGACGGCCGGTCCTGGCCGGAGCCCTCGCCGTGCTGACC
>DATCPD010000187.1:0-15006 GCA_036564325.1 Solirubrobacteraceae bacterium
CCGGCGGGCGGCCGCGTCGCGCACGACCCCGCCTTTGCCGAGGCTCCCCCGGCCGACCTCAAACTGGGGCTTGATCAGGGCCAGGCAGTCGTAGCGCTCCGCGGCGCAGCCGAGCACCGCCGGCAGCACCTTGCCCAGGGAGATGAACGACACGTCGATGACGATCAGCTCCGGGGGGTAGGGAAGGTCCGCCTCGCTCAACGAGCGGGCGTTCGTGCGCTCGATGACAGTGACCCGGGCGTCTGAGCGCAACCGCCAGTCGAATTCCCCGTAGGCCACGTCCACCGCCACCACGTGCGCGGCGCCGTTCTGGAGCAGGCAGTCCGTGAAGCCACCGGTCGAGGCGCCGACATCCAGCGCCTTCGTGCCCTTCACGTCCAAGCCGAACGCCGCCAGCGCGTTGGCCAGCTTCACTCCGCCGCGGGAGACGAACGGCGGCGGGGTGAGAACCTCGAACTCGATGTCCTCGGGGACCAGCTGCCCCGGCTTCTCGGCCCGGCGGCGCTCGGGGAGCAGCAGCACGTCGCCGGCGATCACCGATGCGGCGGCGCGCGAGCGAGACGTGAACACGCCGCGGTTTGACAGCAAGGTGTCGATACGGACTCGTTTCACCCGTCCGAACGGTACGTGATCAGGCTCACACTGAACCTGCCGAAAGCGGGGCATCAGGAAGCCAGACTTCCTCCCAGCGATCAAACGCAGAAACATCTCTCCTCCCGGGAACGGCCCGCCCATCGGCGGGTCGTTCTCTTTAAGCCGGGCGACCCCCGCCGCCTACTGGGTCACTTCCTCGCGCTAGCCGCTCGCTCGGCTTCCGGCCTCGCTTTGGCGAGCGGCGCGCGAGTCATCCGGCTGCTCGTCCACGGCCGCCTCGATCCGCTCGGCGATGCGCTGACCGGTGAAGCCGACCTCTTCGTGCAGGAGCTTGGGGGCCCCGTGGGTGACGTACTGGTCGGGGAGACCGACGCGCAGGATCCGGGCGACCAGGCCCGCGTCGGAGAGGGTCTCCCAGACCGCTGAGCCGAAGCCGCCGGCCAGCACGCCCTCCTCGACGGTGACCAGCAGCTCGTGCTCGGCCGCCAGCTGCGCGACCAGGCCGGCGTCGATGGGCTTGGCAAAGCGCGCGTCGGCGACCGTGACCTCTAGCCCGCGCTCGGCCAGCAGGTCCGCTGCCTCGAGCGCCTTGGCGACCCCCGTCCCGTACCCGAGCAGCGCCACGCGCTGACCCTCGCGAAGGATCTCGCCGGTGCCGATCTCGAGCCGCTGTGGCAGCGACGGCAGCGGCACGCCGACGCCCTCGCCGCGGGGGTAGCGCAGGGCCACCGGACCGTCGTCATAGAGCAGCGCGGTGCGCAGCATGTTGACCAACATCCCCTCGTCGCGCGGGGCCATCAGCACGATGTTGGGCAGGCAGCGGAGGTAGGGGATGTCGAACACGCCGTGGTGCGTGGGCCCGTCGTCGCCGACGAGGCCGGCGCGATCCATCGCGAACACCACGTTCAGCTTCTGCAGGCATACGTCGTGGACGATCTGGTCATAAGCGCGCTGCAGGAAGGTCGAGTAGATCGCCGCCACCGGCTTACAGCCCTGCAGGGCGAGCCCGGAGGCGAACAGGATCGCCTGCTGCTCGGCGATCCCGACATCGAAGTAGCGCTCCGGCAGCTCCTTCTGGAGGATGCTGAGCCCCGTTCCCGAGTTCATCGCCGCGGTGATCCCGATCACCCGGTCGTCGCGGCGGCATTCGCGCACGAGCGCCTCGCCGAACACCTTCGTGTACTGAGGCGCAGCTGCGGTGGCGGGACCGCCGCCCACCGGTTTGACCGCCGGCAGACGGCCCGCGATCGACTTCGGCTTGGCCGCGTGCCACTCCTCCATCCCCTCGAGCCCGCCCTCCTCGGCGGGGCCGAAGCCCTTGCCCTTGACGGTCGCGCAGTGGACCACGACGGGCCGCTCGGCGGCCAGTGCCTCACGCAGCGCGCGGCGCAGTGCGCGTACGTCATGGCCGTCGATCACGCCCATGTAGGCGAAGTCGAGCTCCTCCCAGAACATGCCGGGCGCCCAGAAGGCCTTGATCGATTCCTTGAAGTGGGGGCCGATCCGCTCGAACGCCGCGCCGATACCGGCGGGCAGCTTGGTCAGGCCGCCTTCGACGCCCTCGCGGGCGTGCCACAGCTTCGGGTTCAGGCGAACCCGGTTGAAGTACCGGGACAGCGCGCCGACGTTGGGGGCGATCGACATGCCGTTGTCGTTGAGCAGGACGACGATCGGGGTGCCGCTGCCGCCGGCCTGGTGGACGGCCTCGAAGGCCACGCCGCCGGTCATCGCGCCGTCGCCGACCACCGCCACGACGTTGCCGTTCTCGCCGTGGCCGAGGCGCATCGCCTCCTTGATCCCGACGGCATAGCCGATCGATGTCGAGGCGTGGCCGGCGCCCATGATGTCGTGCTCTGACTCGCCGATGGAGCAGAACGGGGCGAGGCCGCCGTACTTACGAATCGTGGCGAGCTGGTCGCGCCGGCCGGTGAGGATCTTGTGCGGGTAGGCCTGGTGGCCGACATCCCACAGGATCTTGTCGCGCGGGGAATTGAGCACGGAATGCAGCGCGACGGCGATCTCGCAGGTGCCGAGGTTGGCGCCGAAGTGTCCGCCGATCTCGCCGACGGTGTCGATGATGTGCTCGCGAACCTCCTGGGCGAGGCTCTGCAGCTCCTCGTCGGTGAGGCCGTGCAGGTCCTGGGGTCCGTTTATGCGGTCTAGGAGCTTTGGCGTCATCAGTAGGTTCGGGTGGCGATGAAGTCGGTGATCTGCTCGAGCTGCTCCGCGCCGGCCGGGGCGGCTGCACTCAGCGCGGCGCGGGCGCGTCCGTGCGACTCACGGGCCAGGCTCCGCGCCCCATCGAGGCCGAATTCGGACACGTAGGTGCGCTTGCCTAGCCGCTCGTCGCTCCCCTGCTGCTTGCCGAGCGCCTCCTGGGAACCGGTGACGTCGAGAATGTCATCGACGATCTGGAAGAGCACGCCTAGCTCGCTGGCAAAGGTTCGGAACACGGGGATTGTGGCACGTTTGTGTGGGCCGGCCAGTAGGAGTACGCACTCGATGCTCGCGGCGATCAGCCGGCCCGTCTTGAGCTCGTGCAGACGGCGAAGACCGTCCGGCCCGGGGGGAGCGCTGGCAGCCACATCCAGATACTGCCCGCCGACCATCCCTTGTACGCCCGTCGCGGTCGCGAGTTCGGCCGCCGCAGCCAGCAGATCCGCGGGATCGGCCTGCTGCTCGGAGAGGAGCAGCCTGAACGCCTCGGCGTAGAGACCGTCTCCGGCCAGGATCGCGACGTCCTCGCCGAACGCCCGATGGCAGGTCGGGCGCCCGCGCCGGAGATCGTCGTCGTCCATGGCCGGCAGGTCATCGTGAATCAGCGAGTAGGTGTGGATCAGCTCGAGGGCCGCCGCGAGCGGAAGCACGCCGGCCGGATCAAGTTGGGTCGCCTCGGCCGTGGCCAGAGCCAGCACCGGGCGGATCCGCTTGCCCCCGGCCAGCAGCGAGTAGCGCATCGCCTCCTCGAGGCCCGCGGACGCGGCCTCGGCGGAGAAGCGCAGCCCCTCGAGATACCGCTCCACCTCCACCCTCAGGTGCTCGGGGTAAGCGGGAGCGCTGCTGACGGCTGACACCGCCGACGTTACGCGGCCGGGAGCGGCAGCTGCCCGGGCAGGTCCGGGAGCGGCTCGAGTGCGGCGCGAGCCCGCTGATCGACGTGGGCGCTGGCATCCGAGGCCAGGCGTGCACATTCTTCGATCAGCGCGAGCGTTGCGTCCGGCTCGAGATCCCCGGAGCGCAGGCGCTGCGCGGTCTCTTGCAGGCGCCCGCTGAGCTCAATCAGAGCGTCGGTCACACGTTGAGAGTAGCGCGAGCGCTGCGCGGGGTGGCGGAATGCCCCGTCGGGGCCCCGGACTCCGCGTCCGGCGGGCTCATCGCTCGCCGTCGAGCGCGGCATTCACGAGTGCGTCGGCATGGGCGTTCTGCGCGCGCGGGACGTTGCGGATCCGCCAGCGCTGGAACTGCGCCAGCGCCCCGATTGCCTCCAGAAACAGCGGCTTCATCGATGGATGCTTGACCTTGTAGGCACCGTTGAGCTGCTTGGCGACCAGCTCCGAGTCGTTGACTACCTCGACCTCGCGGGCCCCAAGCGCCGCCGCCCGCTCGAGGCCGCGCAGGACGGCGCGGTATTCGGCGACGTTGTTGGTGGCCACCCCGATGCGCTCGGCCACCTCCTCGAGCACCTCGCCCTCGGGTCCCGAGATCACGACGCCGATGGCCGCGGGGCCGGGGTTTCCCCGCGCCCCGCCGTCAACGTGAACGATGACCCTGCCCGGGGGCTCCGTCAATCTTTCGCCAGCTCTGGCAGCTCGCCGGGCACCCGCGGGCGGCGGCGATCACGCGTCTCGCGCTTGCCGCCGGCGGCAGAGCCGGGGTCGCGGCGAGACGCCTTCCGCCGGTCCACGATCACCGTGACGTTCGGATCCTCCGCGTAGTAGGAGGTCAGCTTCTCGAACAACTCATCGGCCAGTGCCTCGGGTACCACGCAGAAGATCACGGCGTAGATGCTATTGGACGGCGGCGATACGCCGCGGCCCCTCAGCGCGCGCGGCCCCTCAGCGCAGAATCAGCGAACCCTGCTCATCGGCGACCGCATTGATGTGCCGCTCCTCGGGCGTGAGCTCGGAGAGCTCGTACCCCTGACCGGCCACGCGGACGCTGGGCTGGTCATCGGAGAGCTCAACCTCGTAGCGGTACCAGCACAGCTCCCAGGAGACGACCACGTTGACGAGGCTCGCGCGCCCCGCGGACGGCGCGACCGAGACCCCAGGGGCGCCAAGCGAGCGCGCCACGCCGGCCACCGTACGCCGGTGCTCGGAGCCGTTGAACAGCTCGACCGCCGTGGCGGCCTTCTGTTCGCTGCTGGTGGGCACCGCGCGAACGTGGCGAGGTTCGCGGATGGGCGCCGCCTCTGAATAGGCGCTGCCGGCCGTCTCCGACCAGGAATGGCTGTCCAGCTCATCCCTGAGCGTCGGCGCGGAGGTGGACGGCTCGCCACCCTCCCGCCGTCCGCGCAGCCGCCCGAGCAGCGACCGGCGGCGGTCGCTCGAGGAGTCGCTGTCGTCGTAGGCGGCCACCGTGCCCTCCCGGACCCAGCCCTCGTGCAGGGCGCGGTCCTTGCACAGCTCGCACACCGACCGGCGGGTGCCCCCGTTCAGGTACACGTCGGCGCGTTCGCCGCGCAGCAGCGTCCGGCCGCATACATCGCAGATCGTGTCCTGGCTCGAGGTGCGGATCTCTCTGGTCGCCATCGACCGAGCGTACCAGGGGTTTTTCACCCCGGCGCTGACCGGGCGGCTGGTGGCGACTAAGCCTTGACCGCCTCCCGCTCCGCTCTGGCCTCGTCGACCACCTTGCCGGCGATGTGGCCGGGGACCTCCTCATAGCGCAGGAATTCCATCGTGAACTCGCCCTGGCCGCCGGTGATCGAGCGTAGGTCCGGGGCGTAGGAGAGCATCTCGGACATCGGCACCTCGGCCTTGACCTCGGTCATCCCTCCCCCGGAGGGCTCCATGCCCAGGGGTCGCCCGCGACGGGAATTCAAGTCGCCGATGACGTCCCCGACCGAATCCTCGGGCACGCTGACGGTGACCTGCATGATCGGTTCCAGCAGGACCGGCCCCGCCTGCTCGAGCGCCTGGCGCATCGCCTGCGTGCCCGCAACCTTGAACGCCATCTCCGAGGAGTCGACGGTGTGGTAGGAGCCGTCGTAGAGCTTCACGCGGACGTCCTTGACCGGATAGCCCGCGACCGCGCCCTCGGACATCGCCTCGAGGACCCCCTTCTCGACGGCCGGGATGAAGCCCGACGGGATCACTCCGCCCTTGATGGCGTTGACGAACTCGAACCCGGAGCCGGCCTGGAGCGGCTCGATCTCGATGCGGCAGTCGCCGAACTGCCCCCGGCCGCCGGTCTGCTTCTTGTGGCGCCCGTGGGCCTTGGCGGACTTGCGGATCGTCTCCTGGTAGGGGACGCGCGGGGGCTTCAGGTTCAGCTCCGCGCCGAACCGTGCCTTGCAGCGCTCGACTATCACCTCGACGTGGACCTGTGAGAGCCCGGCCACGATCTGCTCGCCGGTCTGGGAGTCACGGTGCAGATCGATCGTCGGGTCCTCCTCCTGGAGGCGGCGCAGCGCCGTGAACACCTTGTCCTCGTCGCCCTTGCTCCGGGGCTCCACGGCGAAGGCCATGACCGGCGAGGGGAGCTTGATGCTCGGCATCTGGATCGGCTCGTCGCGCGCGGCCAGCCAGTCGCCCGCGCGGGTCTCCTTGAGCTTGGCCACCGCGCCGATGTCCCCGGGACCGAACTCGGTCGCGTGTCCCGTCTGGCCACCCTCGAAGGTCACGAGCTGGCCGATCCGCTCCTTGCTGTGGGCGCGCGTGTTGAGCACCTGCGAGTCGGCCTTCATCTCGCCCTGGTAGACGCGGAACAGGTTGATCCGGCCGGCGAACGGATCGGCCCGCGTCTTGAACACGTATGCGTACAGGGGCTTGTCGGCGTCCGGCTCGAGCGTCATCTCCCCGATCTCGAGTCCACCGTGCTTGACGGGAGACGGCAGGTCCTCGACGATCGCGTCGAGCAGGCGGTTGGTGGCCAGGTTGCGCGTGGCGATCCCGCAGGTGACGGGGAACATCGCGCCGTGGTTGGTGCCGTCCTTGAGCGCGGTGACGATCTCCTCGTGGGAGATCTCCTCGCCCTCGAGGTAGCGCTCCATCAGCGAGTCGGAGGCCTCGGCGACCTCGTCCATCAGCTTCTCCCGGTATTCCTCGGCCTGGGCCTGGAGCTCGTCGGGGATCGGGATCTCGGTGGCGCTGTCCCGGCCCGCGCCGGAGTACTCGTAGGCCTTCATGTCGACGAGGTCGATCACGCCGGAGACCTCGTGCTCTGAGCCGATCGGGATCTCGGTCGCCACGACGTGCTGGCCAAAGGTTGACTTCAGCGACTCAAGGGTTCTGAAGAAGTCGGCGCGCTCGCGGTCGAGCATGTTGACGAAGATCAGCCGCGCCAGGTCGAGCTCGGCGGCGCGCTGCCACAGCCGCGTGGTGTGAACCTCGACGCCCATCACGGCGTTGATCACGAACACCGCGGACTCACACACCCGTAGCGCTCCGAGCGCGTCCGCGATGAAGCTCGAGTCACCGGGGGTGTCGATCAGGTTGACCTTCCGGTCCTGCCATTCGAACGAGGCCAGCGCCGCAGAGATCGACATCTGGCGTGCCTTCTCGTCGACGTCCGCGTCGGACACCGTGGTCCCGTCGAGGACCGAGCCGAGCCGGTTGACGACGCCGGCCTCGAACAGAAGCGCCTCGTGCAACGACGTCTTGCCACTACCCCTGTGGCCGACGAGCGCCACGTTGCGGATGCGATCCGCGGGCTTGTGCATACCAGACTCCTCTCTCTAAGGACGCCGAAGACGCGACCTTATCGCGTGAGGATCGCCGGGGGTGGAGGGTCGGCCACGGTTTTGGGCGGGGCCGGAGCGATTCGTTGCGAGCGATCAACGGATTGGCATCGAGGGGGCGGCGACCAAAACGCGACAATCGTTGGCCGAGCGAACGATGCGTGGAGCGATGTGGTCGCACAGCAACCGTTACGCGCCACGATCCCCAGACCGACAACACAGTTGGTGCATTTCTGTCGTGCGCCGGCGGCGGCAGGGACGAACGCCCCACCTACCCTCCCCAGCCGCAGTTGCTCCCGACCCGCGAACATCGCACAGAGGACCAGCGTGCCGCCGACCCGACCCGCCTAGTCCATCTCCCCCTGCAGCTTCGACCGCAGCCGCAGCACAGCCTTCGTGTGCAGCTGCGACACCCGTGACTCGGTCACGCCGAGGACCTCACCGATCTCGCGCAGAGTCAGGTTCTCGTAGTAGTACAGAGCGATCACGAGTTTCTCTCGCTCGGGCAGCGCGGCGATCGAATCGGCGATCCGGTCGCGCAGCTCGCCCTGGTCGACGAGCGCCTGCGGATCCGGGGCGCCGCGGTCGGGCAGCGTGTCGAGCAGCGACACCTGGTCGCCCGAGGAATCAGACACGCTCCACAGCTCGTCGAGCGCGACGATCGTGGAGTTGGAGATCTGCAGCAGCGCGTCGTGGAACTCCTCGAGCGACATGTCGAGCTCGTTCGACATCTCGTCGTCGGTCGGCGCGCGCTGGAGCTTGCCCTCAAGCTTCACGTTGACGCGTTCGATCTCGCGTGCGCGCGCGCGGACCGAGCGCGGGACCCAGTCGAGCGTGCGCAGCTCGTCGATGATCGCACCGCGGATGCGAGTGATCGCGTAGGTCTCGAACTTGATCTCGCGACCGAGGTCGAAACGCTCGATCGCGGAGATCAGACCGCCGAGCCCGTAGGAGATCAGGTCGGCCTCTTCGACGTGCGCGGGAAGCCCCGAGCTCATCCGCCCGGCGACGTATTTGACCAGCGGCGAGTACGCCACCACCAGCCGCTCGCGCGCGCGCTCCTCCCCGGCGGTCTTGTACCGCCTCCACAGGTCCTGGAGCTCGATCGCTTTGACGTTTGTTTTCAGTTTCTCCCCCTGGGACCTTCGCTACGCGCGAGGATGTGCATTCGCGTAGGCCGATCTAAGGCGCGCCGACTCTACCCGAGTGTAGACCTGCGTCGTGGAGATGGTTGCGTGCCCAAGCAGTTCCTGGATTACTCGGAGGTCGGCCCCGCCCTCGAGGAGATGCGTGGCGAACGAATGCCGCAACGCGTGCGGGTGCGCGTCGGCGAGCGCCGGCGCGTGCGCGACCGCCTGCCGCGCCCAAGTCCTGAGCCGGCGGCGAACGTCTGAGGTTCCGAGCCGGCGGCCGGACTTCGACAGGAACATGGCGCCCGATCCGGCGACCCCCGCCTCGAGCGCGAGCGCCGGACGGGCGCGGGACAAATACCGCTCAAGCGCTCTCAGCGCGTGCTCCCCGACGGGCACGATTCGCGTCTTCTGACCCTTGCCCTCGACGCGCACGGTCTCGGAGTCGAAGTCGACGGATGCGAGGTCGAGCGAGACAAGTTCCTCGGCCCGCAGCCCCGACGCGTAGGCCAGCTCGAACAGTGCCCGGTCGCGCAGCTCGAGGGGCGTCGTGGCCGGGATCCGGTCGAGCAGTGCCGCAACCTCGGCTGCCCGCAGCACGCGCGGCAGGCGCTGCGGCTGCTTCGGGGAGCTGAGCAGGTCCGCGGGATTCTCGCTCCGTGCTCCGAGCTCCACCTGCGTCCGGAACAGGCCGCGCAGCGCGGCGATCTTGCGCGCGACCGTCGATGGCGCGTGCCCATGCTCGGAGAGGCTCGCGGCGTAGCGGCGCAGGAGGCGAACGTTGACGTTCGGCGGCTCCACGTCGGCGCTGCTGGCCCACGTGGCGAACTGGCCCGCGTCGATGCCGTAGGCGCGCCGGGTCTTCTCGGCCACCGCGCGCCGGCGCAGGTCCTGGTCGAAGTCAGTCAGCACCGAGCGCCACGAATCGGCGATCAGGGCCGGCGTCGAGGAGGTGTGTGAATCGGTACGCATCGCGCTTCCCACTATTCGGCGCCGTCCGGCGCCAACCTTCAGGTGATGTAGACGGGAGTCCCCAGTGGCGTCTGCGAGTAGAGCTCGATCACGTCTGGAATCGCCATGCGGATGCATCCGTGGGAGGCGGCGGAGCCCAGCGAGTCGATCGCGTCGGTCCCGTGGATCCCGGCTCCGTTGTAGATGCCCATCCACCTGGCCTTGAGCGGGTCCGCCGGGCCGGGCGGGATCGTCTGTCCCGCCAGCGAGCCGGCCCACGCGCTGTTGGGCACGTGCCACGACGGGTCGACCTGCTTGTCCTGCACGTGGTAGAGGCCGGCCGGAGTCTCCAGGCCGGCCATGCCCACGGCGATCCGGTAGCTGCGGACAAGCCGCAGGCGCTTCCACAGCCGCAACGTGAACGCGGACCGGTCGACGGTGATGATCGTCGGATAGCGCACCGCCAGGGTCTGCGTGCTGACCTTCGGCGTGGTCTTCGCCACCGGCACCCGAAGCGTGCTCGGGGCCGAGGCATCGCCGAGGGCCGCCCTGATCCGATTCTGCAACTGTCCGGAGTTCACGGCCAGACCGCGCCGGGCCGCGACGGCAGCGACCGCGGAGCCCGTGAACGAGACGCTAGCGCTCCGGGCCGGCTGGTCGATCGCCCGGGCGATGCCGGCGGTGAAGCGCGCGACCGCGCCGGAGGAGAAGCGCAGCTGAGGTTCAAAGCCTTCGTGAACGGCGCCCCGGGTCAGCGAGCGAACCACGCGGACCACAAGATCGTCGGCCCGCGAGCGGCTCAGCGCCTGATCAACGGCACCCCCGAAGTCGAGCCTGACCCGCGCCGCGGCGGCGCTCAGCACGAACCGGCGAGCGCCGTAGCGCAGCACGAGCTGGCGGTGGAGCCGCGGCCCGATGGCCGCCTGCAGGCGCGCCCGTGCCTGGGCCGAGCTCAGCCCGCCGACATCGACTCCGCCGATCGTGATCCCCCGAGCGATCCGGTCGCGCTGGCTCGAGTCGTAGGCCAGCACCGCCGCGGAGCCACCGAGGAGGCAGACGATCGTCAGGGCAACGGCGACAAACGACCGGCTGCGCACGGTTCACCGCCTAGGCGACGTGAACCAGCGTCCCGATCGGCGTGTACGGGTAGACCTGGCCGGCCGGACCGAGCGCCATCTCCACGCACCCAAGGCTCTGCGGGAAGCCGTACTGAGCGCGGGTAAAGGCGTGCAATGCGTCGCCGCCGTTGAAGTAGCTGATGTATTGGATGCCGGCATCGTTGTAGTGGCTGCCGTCGGGGTTGGTGCCGCTCATCGTTCCCGAGGGGATGTGCTCGAACACCGGGTAGGTTCCGCTCGCGGTGGGGGCCGAGGAGATGCCGGTGTTGACCGCTGCCGTCACCACGGTGTGCCCGTTGTGCCACACGCTGAGGTGCTGCCCGGTGAGGCTGACGCTGACGTACGAGTAGCCGAAGCTCGAGCGCTTACCGTCCAGCGTGGCTTGGATCAGCGAGCGCCAGACCGACGACCCCGCGACCCCGTCGGTGGCCAGGCCGTGCTCGTTCTGGAAGGCCATCAGCGCCCCCTTGGTCATGACCCCATCGGCGCCCGGGGCCCAGGCACTTCGCAGCGCGTCGGGGACGTTGCCGTAGGCCCAACCGAAATGGCCGCCGGGTGGATGAATCGCGGCCGACTCCTGCGCGTCAGCGGTCAGTGGCACGCTGGCGTTGGGCGTGAACTTGAGCGGCAGGTACCCCAGACCCGCCAGCAGCTGCTGCAGGCCCAGGGTCGTTCCGCCGGGGACCTTCCAGCTCCCGCTCCCGGTGGCTCCGGCCTGCTGCCCTCCGACCAGGCGCACGCCGTTCGGCAACGCGACGGTGACGGTGGCGCCAAGGCCGTAGCCGATGCTCTCGGGCACGAAGCTGATGGTGTGGCTGTTGACCGGATGCCAGGCGCCCGGGGTGCTCGGCGAGATCGGCGGGCGGCTGCTGCCGAGCGCCTGCTGCACCGTCTTCGAGAAGGTCAGCGTGATCTTGGTGTGCGGCAGGATCGACGTTCCGGGCGCCGGGCTGGCGACCGCCGACGCGGCGGCGCCGGTGGGGAACCAGCTGACCACCGCCGGCGGGGACGTCTCCCACCGCCGCGGAATAGCCGAGACCGAAATCGTGCCGGCGAGCGCGGTGCGGTGCAGCCGGATCTCGGTGAGCGGCTTGACGAGCACCCTATGCACGAGGTGCCCCGGGAGCCCGTAACCGATCGCCTCGACCGGCTGCTTGAACCTCAGCAGCACTGGTGCTCCGGGCCGGAGGGTCAGGTAGTGCTGGCGCAGGCTGACGCTGGGGGTCATCAGGCTGAGCCGCAGATGCTCGGTCTTGCCGGCCAGCCAGGCGATCCAGCCCGGGCGCTTGACGACCACATCGATCGACAACAGCTGGTGCGCGGGGATCAGCTTGCGGGGCCAGATCTGATTTCCCCGGAGCTCCACCGGTACGGACCGGCTGTGCGGGCCGGTCACCACGCTCACCCGCGTGATCGTGCCTCCTCCCAGCGGCATGCCGACCCGGGCCAGCGCCTCGGGATCGGATGTGAGGCTGGCATGGGCGGAACCCAGCAGCAAAGCCGCGACGCCGGCCGTTATGAGCGCCGCCAGGAGAGCCCCTCCGGCCGCGTAGCGTCCTCGCCGGCTTGGGCGGGATTCCCCGGTCAGCCGGTGGTGGGTCTTAAGTGCCGACCGTTCCGGGGTGACCGCAGGGCGTAGGTATGAGACACGCGCCACTACAGAGCTCCTCAGCCTCGAAATGGTAACCGGTGCCCGTGGGGACCAACCAACGCCTGCGCCTGAATACGGACTCTGCAAGCGGTATTTCACCGAGAGAGGGCTTGATCCTGCCCATCCCGTCCTATCCGCGGCGGTTGCTCTCCCGCCGGGCCAGATTGCGGTCCAGTGCCTGGAGGACCCCCCGGCGGCGGCCGTGCAGGGTCTCGTAGTGGCGCAGGCGACGAAGCGCCTCCGTCTCGAGCGAGGAGATGATCTCGATCAGCTCAGCCTCGCTGAGGTCGTCATAGGGCCCTTCACCCCGCTGGCCGTCGGAGGCGCCCATCGGGGTCCCCGCCGGTGCCGCGGCCGCTGCCCCGGCACCGGCTTGCTGCACGCTCGGACTCCATCTGAGGAACTCCTCCACCTCCCGTTCATAGCGGTAGGCGCCGTCGCCACTGCCCAGCAGCGGACGCAGCCGCTGGTGTGCGCGGAGCTTGAGGACCGCCTCCCGCGTCGTGTAACGGTAGGAGAACCCGGTGGCCTTGAGACGGCGGTTGTCGAGCCCCCGGCCCGCGCGGAGCTGCCGGAGCATCTCGAGCGGGACGGGCAGCCCGAGGCGGCGCAGCTGGGCGGCCGCAAACACGGTGCCCCACGGCGGGAGCACGGGCAGCAGCCGCTTGCCCAGCAACGATACGACCTCCGAGAACGCCAGCACCCCGTCGGCCGCGGCGTTGTAGACCCCCGGCAGGTCGTGCCTCGCCGCATGCGCGAGCGCCCCGACGACATCGTCCTGGTGGATGAACTGGCACCGCGGGTCAAAGCCCAGGATTGACGGGACCACGGGCAGGTTCAGCAGCGACAGGTAGGACGAGTGCAGATCGCCCCCGAGGGCGTCGGCGAACCGGAGGATGGTCACGGTGCTCTGGGGACTCGCCGCGCTGAACTCGCTCAGCGCGGCCTCGGCGTCGATCACGTCACGCTCCAGCGCGGTCCGGGGCGGCCGGAGGCCCGTCGTCTGCTCGGTGAGAAAGGCCGGATCCCCGGGATCGGAGCCGTAGACATGGGCCGAGGACTTGAACACGACCTTGCGAACCGACGAGCTCTCGGCGCCGCACGCCGCCAGGATCCTCCGCGTGCCGACCACGTTGATCTCCCGGGCCCGGCTCAGGGGCGCGAGCAGCGGATCGGCCACCAGCCGGGTGTCGATCACGGTGTCGATTGACGCGGCGCTGAGAATCCGGCGGAGCAGGGCCGGATCGGTCTCGACCCGGACGAACTCGGTCCGCTGGAGCTCATGCCGGGGGTCGGTGGCGTCGACTCCGACGATCGTCTGCACCTGCGGATCGTGCTCGAGTGCCTGGGCCAGGCGGCCTCCCAGCTGCGAGGAGACACCGGTGATGAGGATTCGTCGTGAGGGCATAGTCGGGGGGACCTGCGGTACTGCTACCCGAGCCACACGCTTCGTCTCGCTCCGACCATATCCAGCAGGTTCTCCTGGATAAGCGCCCTGATGTCGGCGCCGAGAGACTGCACCCGCCGACCGTCACGCCATGGCTGATCGCCCTGCTCCCCGGTGTCGACCGGTTCCAGGAAGCGGATCCGGAACTTCGCGGGCAGCGGGAGCGCGGGTCCGAGCGGCAGCCCGGGCAACCGCGTCAGCCGCCGCAGCGGCCCGATCCGCGCGAACACTGGCGAGGCCTCCTCGGCGCCGAGCACCGCGATCGGCACGATCGGGACGCCGGCTCGCATGGCGACCCGCACGAACGCCGCGTCCTGGAAGGGACGCAGCAGGTATCGCTGCCTGATCGGCTTGCGGGCCCCATGACGGCCCTCGGGAAAGGTGAGCACGAGCGCCCGTTCGTCGTAGAGCAGCCGGTGCAAGTTCGCGGGGTGATCCGCGACCGCCCCGAGCTTGGTGACGAGCATCCCGAGGCCGGGGATTCCGGCCATCGAGCCGTCGGTGCTCAGGTGCACGGAGCGTGAACGGGGATGTTCCTCCCGCACGGCTTTGCCGACCATCACCCCGTCGGAGGGGACGATCCCGGAATGGTTGGCGACCAGCAGTGCACCGCCCTGCACCGGCACGTTCTCGATTCCCTCCACATCGACCCGGAACCACAGGTGGTAGAGGAAGTCATAGAGCGTCCGATCCACCACGTTCTCGAGGCGCTCCGAACGCCCCCAGTCGGTCACCTGCCGGTCCGGCTCGAGGCCCGGAAGCTGTTCGCGAAGGTCCTCGAGGCGCACGGGCAGCCGCTCGCCCGGCTCCGTCCGCGAGAACTCAACCGTCACGCCTGCTTCGGGATCCTTCCCGGCCTGCAAATCGTTCGCTTCAGAATCCTCCATCGCGGCGATTCTGACACCCGCGGGGTCAGGCGCGACCCGGCAGGAGGCTCAGCGGGTCACTGCGCCCTCGGCGGCGCTCGACACCAGGCGGGCGTACTTGCCCAGCGCGGGGCCGGGGTAGGGCCGCTCAGGCGCCCGGTACTCACGGATGCGGGATTCGATCTCCTCGTCGGAGAGAGCAACGTCGAGGCGCCTCGTGCCCACGTCGAGCGTGATCTCATCGCCATCGCGCAGCGCCGCGATCGGGCCGCCGCGAGCGGCCTCGGGGGCGACGTGACCGGCCATCAGCCCGCGCGTGGCGCCGGAGAAACGGCCGTCGGTCAGGGG
>DATCPD010000213.1:0-21269 GCA_036564325.1 Solirubrobacteraceae bacterium
CACCGTGACCGCGGGCGCATTCGTTGACGCCAGCGGCGAATGCGACCTCGCGTTCTTCGCCGGCGCATCCACCCGCTACGGCAATCACGGGTTCGTCAACCTCGGCACCCTCGGTACCCGCTTCGGTGGCATCGCCCCCGACGCCGACCTGTCCGAAGAGACCTGGCATAACGCCATCCACGCGGCCAAGCAGGCCGGAGTCGGTCCGCTGTCGAAGGACACCTCGATGCTGGCTCGCGTGCCGCTATCCGGGGACGTGATCACCTACCTGGTCAGCGAGGCCTACGACGCCCGCTCGGCGGCCAGCATCAGCGCTGCGGAACACCTCGGCCGCAAGCAAGCCTGGGCCTACTTGGACGTTATCCGCACGATCAAAGGCTGCCAGAACGCGTACCTCGCCGTGACCGGCCCCTCATTCGGTACCCGGGAAAGCCGGCACATCGACTCCCGCCACCAGCTCACCGAAACCGACGTCGCCACGGGTGCGCGCTTCGAGGACTCCGTCGCCCTCGGAGCCTGGGGCATGGAATGGCACGACGCCGAAACGACCCAAAGCCAATTCAAACTGCCCGGCGGCAACGGCGTCTACGAGATACCGCTCGGCGCGCTCACCAGCATCGACACCCCCAACCTATTCGCCGCCGGGCGCACCGCCGACGGCGACCAATACGCCGGCGCGTCGCTGCGGGTCATGGGCACCGCGTTTGCCACCGGCCAAGCCTGCGGCGTCGCAGCCGCCCAACACGCCAACTACGAGCAGGCAGCCCTCGCCGAGGTCCAATCAGCGCTACGCACCCAAGGCGCGCTCATCGACGGCGACGACCTGCCCGACCCAGTCGACCTCGTCAGCGTGTGAGTCGCAGATGAGTTCACTGGAACACGCAGATTCGGCACCGCTCGCCGTGATCGCGTCGGAGGACGGCGACTACGAGCGGTTCAATCTGGCGCGCAATGCCGTTGCGCCGTGGGAAGACGGCGCGCGTACCGACAACCGGCGAGGAACGTACGAGTGGTGGTATTTCGACTCCCATCTCGACGACGGGTCCAGTCTGGTGGTGGTGTTCATGAACAAGGATCTCGCTGCGCCGAATAATCGGCTCACACCGACGATCCGGATCGACCTGGACCTCGCGGACGGCCGTAGCTACCAGAAGCTCGTCACCTACGCGCGCGAAAGCTGGGAGGCGTCCACCAGCGGGGCCGACGTGCGGATCGGCGAGAACCGGTTCAGCGGCGACCTTCACACCTACCGGATCCAGGCCACGGTCGAGGAGATCACGGTCGACATCACCCTCGTCGGTCAGGTGCCTGCCTGGCGTCCTCAGACCGGCTACCTGCTTTACGGCACCGAACGCGACAAGGAGTTCGCATGGCTGCCGTCAGTCCCCCAAGGTGCGGTGACCGCCACTTATCGCGTCGGCGACGAGCTCCACGAGACGACCGGCGTCGGATATCACGACCACAACTGGGGCAACGTCAGCCTTCAGAAGATCGTCCATGACTGGTACTGGGCACGTGGACAAGCCGGCCCGTACTCCGTGATCGCGTCGCTCGTCACGGCACACCAGCGATACGGCTACGCCGAGCTGCCGATCTTCATGCTCGCCCGAGAGGGCGAAGTGGTCGCCGACGACTCCCAACGCGTACGGTTCGAGGCGCTCGACACCTACACGGACCAATCGACTGGCAAGCCGGTCGCGACGAGGACCCGCTACACCCACCTCGGCGACGACGAGCGCTGGATCGTCACCTTCACCCGCGATCACGACCTCACGACGTCCCGCATGATCGACAACATACGCGGCCCCAAGCGAGTGCTCGCACAGATCGCTAGGTTCGACGGCGCCTACCTCCGCTTCGCCGGGACCCTCGACGTCGAGCATCACGGCGGCACCGGGCTGCTCGAGGAGCACAGCAGCGAGGCGATCTGGGAGCTCATGTACTTCGGGCACGCCCGATCGTGACGCAGACGGTCAGTGACTGCGCGCGTGCAGCCGGCGCAGCCGGCTCGCGTGAGGCCACGTCGATCAGCAGATCCCGGTGCCCGCGCTGAGGCGAGCAGGACGCTGGAGCCGCTCAGACGCGACGACTTGTGCACGACGTATAAGAACCGCCGAGCGCCGAGGCTTTACGCGAAAGCCGCCGCCAAAGCAGGTCTGACGCCCTGCACCGTTGGCAGCTTCTTGGCAGCGACAGCCGGCAGCAGACGGCAGCGCCGTCGTACCAACCATCAAGTAACGCTGCGGCAAGACACCGCCCGAAACGTCGCGGGTGCTCCGCGAGCGTCGTTCGGGCGGTGTCCAATACCTCCTTCGCAGCCTCGGCGTCCGGGCTAGTGGTCGCGATACTTGATGTTGACCGAGACGCTGCTCGCGTTCGTCGCCGCGCACGCCAGGAATGGAACCGCCTGGGCGAGACTCGGGGTTGCCGATCCGTAGAGCGTCTGCATCTGGGCTGCTGTCATCGTGGCCCCGGGCGCAAGCGCGACCACCGCGTTGGAGTTCCCGCACTCGGAACTCTGGTGCCCAGGCTTGATGAAGGAGAGCGGGACGCCGTAGGACGAGTTGCTCACCTCCGTCAACACCGAGGTGTTGCCCGGGCCGCCACCGAAGTATCCGAGGAACGGCACGTATCCCTCGACCGGCGGCTGCGCGGTCATCGTCACGCTCGCGTTGTGCACGGTGGCGGTCGGCGCCGCGGGAGCCTGGTGCCAGTCGAGGCTCACGCCCCAGGTCTGGTGCGAGGCGACGAGGTAGCCGTTCGCAGTCCTGTTCCACAGCGCAAACTTGCCGTTGTCGATCGGGGAGCCCGGCTGGCCGTCGAGGACGTACCACTGGTATGCCGGCGTGCTCGACAGGACGAGGTCCACGCCCCAGGTCTGATTGCCGTACTTCAGCCAGCCGCCGCCCCACACGCGCAGCGCCACGGCCTGACCGTGCATGAGATGCGGTCCTCCCTGCGCCTGGATTCTCCACAGCGCGGTGTGTTCTGACCAGGAGAGATCCACTCCCCACGTCTGGTTGTCGTGCGTCAGCGAGGTGTAGGAGGATCGATTGGCGTTCTGCAGGTCCCCGGTTCCGTTATTGGTACTGCTCAGGCCGTACCACTGCCGCTCGGCCGAGGGAACGTTCTGGGGGAACCGGCTCGGGTCCGGTCGCACGGTGCACTCCTCCCGGGTATACCCGGCGCCCACGTCATTGACGGCGGCGATCATGTAGCACTGCCCGCTCACGCTCAGGTCGGAGTCCACGTAGTAGTAATCCCCGCCGGCGTAGGCCATGTTGCGGGTCGGCTCCTGGTGAATCGAATGCCAATGGCCACTCTGGTCACGCTTGTACACGACGAACTTATGCTCGTCGGTGGAGTGGTCGGACCACCCGATCGTCACCGAGCCCGCCGAGGGTTGCAGTGAGTACAACCCCGGGGAATCGGGTCCGGACGGACCTTTGACGACTCCGCTGGTCGGGCCGAGAACCCCAATCGGGTAGGGCACTCCCGCGGCCGAGGCGGCCGGGGCGCCGGCCAGGCTCATGAGCAAGCCGGCGCTAACGAGACTGGCGGCAAAGAGCGCCCTGATCCTCTCGAACGACGGACGGTTCACACGGCGTGGTTGGGATTTCAGTCTGAGCATGGGAAGGCGTTCTCCTTGGTGGTCGGATACGGCTGCGGCCGGGGAGACGCGCTCCCTTCGTCAGTGGATCGATGGTCACGCTGCACCGAGCGCCCGCCTAGACACCCAAGGGTGGGACTGCCTGACCCCCACGGACGGGCGGACCGAAACTTGCGGGCCGGCGCCGGGTTCTTCGCTACGGTGACTCACGGTATGACGGATGACCGCCAGCCGCGCGGTATTCGGATCTCGGGGGAGCGTCGACTGCGTGGGTATCTGATCGCAGCGCTCGCGCTGGCACTCGTGTGCGCATGCGTGCCGCTGGCCAGCGCTGCGTCCGGTGGGGCGGGCGCGGGCCCCGGAGCTTCCAAGCGCAGCTCCGCCCATCGGACCGTCCATCATGCGGCGCGCAAGGCGAGCCCGTTCGCCGGCCGCGGCATGTGGATCTGGTACGTGTCGCAGTCCAGCGGCGGCAGCGTTGCCTCGATCATCGCCAACGCCAAGCGCTACGGAATCAGCACGCTGATGATCAAGAGCGGCGACGGGTCAGGCACGTGGTCCCAATTCACCCCGCAGCTGATCTCGACGCTCCACGCCAACGGCCTTCGCGTCTGCGGCTGGCAGTACGTCTACGGCAACAACCCGGTGACCGAGGCACACGTCGGCGCGGCCGCGGCGCAGGCCGGCGCCGACTGCCTGGTGATCGATGCCGAGGGCGAATATGAGGGTAAGTACGTGCAGGCGCAGTCGTATGTGACCGCGCTCCGGCAGCTCGTAGGAGCCAGCTTTCCCGTTGCGCTGGCCGGCTTTCCTTACGTCGACTATCACCCCGGCTTTCCCTACTCGGTGTTTCTCGGCCCCGGGGGGGCGCAGTACAACGCTCCGCAGATGTACTGGGCCGACATCGGCGTGACAGTGGACGACGTGTTCGCCCACACCTACATGTTCAACCGGATCTACCAGCGGACAATCGCCCCGCTCGGGCAGGTCTCCGGCTCCCCTCGGCCCGGTCAGATCCGACGCTTCCGGCAGCTCTCACGCGCGTACGGTGCCCGCGGACTGAGCTGGTGGGATTGGCAGGAGGCTTCCCCCGGCGAGTGGCGGGCGCTGTCGCAGCCTGTCGGCACGCTGCCGGGATTCAGCCCCGACGCATCTGTGGCCAGCCTCGGCAAGGGAGCCAAGGGGGACGTCGTCGTGTGGGCTCAGGAGCACCTGGTCAAAGCCGGCTTCCCGGTGACGATCGACGGCTCGTTCGGAGCCGGAATGCGCTCAGCGGTGATGCAGTTCCAACAGGCTCACTCGCTACCCGCGATCGGGCTGATCGGCCCCGCCACGTGGCAGGCGCTCCTGCGTTACGCGCCGATCACCGTGCACTGGACCAAGACCGGGGCGCACACCGCCACGGTGTCGCGGGCCGGAGCCGCCGTTGCCGTTCCGAAGTCAGCGTCACTCCCGGCGCGGGGCTACGAGATCGGCCGCTCCCACGGCCGCGGCCGATAGACCGGCCAGAACCGGAGCTCAGCTGCAGACGGCTCTCAGAGCGCTCGTCGGCGACGTCCGGGCGCGCTCCTGCGCGCTCTCGGTCCCCGTGCTGAGCACCTTGGTGAGTGCCTTGACAACGTCCGGATCGAATTGGCTCCCGGCGCAGCGATGGAGCTCGGCGGTCGCCTCGTCGACGCTTAAGTCCGTCGGCCCGATACACCGCCAAAGATGACCGAAATAACGCCGAACTCGACAAAAAGCCGATGCGAAAACCAAACACGGTCTGCACGGACGCGCCCATCACCTTGCGCTGGGTCCGCTTGCGCGCATAAGCTAGTTCCGCCGCTGCGCTTCGGCGCACGCGCTACCCGCACGCCTCACCACCTTTCCAGGACACAAGGAGAACAGCCCATGCCTCCCGCCAAGAAGACGGCAGCCCGCCGAACCAGTCGGCGCTCGAAGGACACCTCAGCGCTTGCGCCGATCACGCGCCAGGAAGTGGAAGCCGCCACGGCGCGCTTCGAAAAGGCCCTGGAGGAAGCGACTCAGGCGCTGCAAACGATGCGGGCCGATTTCGGCAAGAACGTCCGCGGCGCATACAAGGACGTCGCCAACACGCTGCGCACGCTGCGGCGTGACGCGAGGTCGACCAATCGGTCGCTGATCAAGGACATCGAGCAGCTGGCGCGGTCGATGACGCCGGGCCTCAGCCCGGCGAGCAAACCGAGTGCTCGCAGCACGGGCGCTCGCACGACGGCCAAGCGTGCGTCGAGCGCTCGCACCACTCGCGCCGCCAAGCCGGCCTCGGCGTCTCGCACGACCGCGCGCAGCACGACCAAGAGCGCGGCCAAGAACGCGGGAGCCAAGTCCGCCGGCGCAAAGGTCACCGCAGCCAAGTCCGCCGGCGCCAGGTCGGGTTCGGGCCGCGGTGCGGCGAAGAGCGCCAGCGCCAAGACGACCACCACTGCGGCCAAGACGAGTCGCAGCAAGAGCACGTCCCCGCGCGCGCCATCATCGAAGCGCAGCGGTACGCGTCGCAGCGGGTAAATCGCTCAGGCGAACAGTCGCGGGTCCGCGGAGGCAACCCCATGGACACCGAGCGAGCGGAGCCGGTTGATCGTGCTCCGCTCGTTCACCGTCCACGCGTAGAGACGGCGATCCCGGGCGACCACCTCGCTCAGCAACCGACCGTCGATCAGGCGGTGCTGCGCCATCAGCGCGTCCCAGCGCCCCGACGCGAGGCCTTTCAAAACCTGCTCGCGCCAGTCGCCCCAGCGCCGGCTGAAGCGCGCGAGCCGGCCGCCGATGGAGATCCCGGTCCGGGCGCGGGGCTGTAAGGACCGAACCCGATCGAGAACATCCGGAACCTGACTGCAGAGCAGAGCTCGGTCGAGCAGACCCGCGCCGGTCAATGCTGCGAGCACCGCCGGCTCGCAACCGACGTGCTTGAGATCGACATTCAGCCCCACGTCCGAGAAACGACGCGAGGACAAATGCGCGAGGGCGTCCCTCAGTCGCACATTCCCGCCGCGGCGCGCATGCAGGACGGTGTGCGCCAGCACGAGCTCGCCTTCCCACGCGCGAACATCGAACTCGACCATGTCCACGCCGATCTGAACCGCGGCGTCAAACGAGGCGAGCGTATTCCCCCGTGCGAGCGCGCTGGCGCCGCCGTGGCCGATCCGGTGAAATCCCTCCGGGCTCATCACGCAACTCAGCTCAGAACCGTTCCCGGCTCGAGCCGCATCGGTTCCTCCGCCTCGAGCTCGACCGACCCACGAACGATCACGCCGGTGGCGAATGTCACGTCACCGTGCACGACCAGACGCTCGGCCTCCCGCAGTGAGGGCGGTCCGTCGGGCAGCCGCGCCTCGAACTCGTCGAGCAGTTTGTAGAAGCGGTTGTCGAGCTCCACGAAGGGCAGATCGCCAGCGCGTTCTGCTCGAGGCTCGACGAGCATGTCCTCGGTCAGCGTGTAAACGTCGGAACGAAGCACGAGCAGGTCGTCAGTCGTCTTCACCGGTACGAAGCGTGTGCGCGGAACGCACAGCAGCTGCGCGCCTTCGAAGCTCCCGATCGCCGCCCCCATCGCGCTCTCCAGCTGCAACACTTCCGGCGACTCGGGGTCGCGCGGGTCGACCGTCTTGCCGTTGACGATCAGCGGCAGCTCGAGCACGCCTTCATGCTGGTCGAGCAGGTCGGCGAGCACCCGCAGGTCGACCCAGAGATTGTTGGTGTTGTAGTAGCGCCAGCGCCGGAAATCTCGGAACGATTCCTCGTCCTCGGGCGGCGTCTGCGCTGTCTCCCGGAGCACGAGGTGCCCATCCGAGCGCCGCCGAGCGATATGTCCGCCCTTGCGGTCAGCCTCCGTTCCCTCGACGACCTCCATCAGGAACGGAATGCCCTCCGCGGCGACATGCTGGGCGATCCGCGGATCCAGGGTCGCGCCGAGATTGTCGGCGTTGGAGATCATGGCGTAGCTGAAACCACGCTCCAGTAGCGCGTCCAACATGCCCGAGCTCCGCAGCGAACCGTAGACGTCGCCGTGCCCGGGCGGGCACCACTCAAGCGCGGGCGCGCGGGGCCAGCTGATCGGTGACAGCGAGTCGGCCTCGAGCTTGGGGATCATGCTCTGGAGGAAATCCGGGGCGATGCCCTCGACCGCCAGCTCCTCGTGTCCGTCCAGCGCCCACAGCGTCTCGTCGCGGGTCGCCTCGCTGTCCATCAGCACGAGCGGCAGGCCGACACCGTAGCGGCGGCGCAGAGCCAGGGTCTGACCGATGATGATCTCGAGAAACGAGTGACCGTCCTTGGCTGCGACCAGCGACTTCGGCCGCTGTAAGCCCATCGAGGTGGCCAGGCCGCCATTGAGCTTGATCACCGCGAAGCCGCCGAGAGCGGTGTCGTCCGGGTGAGCCTCGAGTTGGCCGAGCGTCGGCACATCACCCGCAGGCTCGAGGTCGGCGCTGCGAATCACCGCCGGCTCGCCTTCTGCCACACGCTCGTACGCGCTACGGAAGCTCCGGATCGCCTCCTCGGGCTGACCGGCGTCGCGCATCTTCTGCTCCGCAGCTTTGAGACCCTCGCGGCTCATCGGCTGCATTGTGCCGTGAGCCCGCTGCTCGGCGCCGCTTCAGGCGCATCACGCTCCGCAAGCGCCGACGCTTGTTGCCGCTGCCGCACGGACGGCGAGCCCGGGTTCAGGCTCCGGCGGTGGCCCGGCGTCGGACCAGCGAGTCGAGCGTGACAGCCGCGATCAGCACGATGGCGGTGGCGATGAACTGGACAGCGTCGCTGACGCCCATGAGGCCGAGACCGTTGAAGACCGTCGCGATGATGATCCCTCCCAGCAGGGCGTGAAGCGGCTTGCCGCGGCCGCCGAACAGGCTGGCACCGCCGATCACGGCCGCCGCCACTGCGTAGAGGACGAGGTTTCCGCCCTGGACAGAGGTCGACATCGACCCCAGGCGCGACTCGTAGACCAGCCCGGCGAGGCCGGCGGTCATGGCGCACAGGGCGAAGCCCGCAGTGCGGATACGCGCCACGTTGATGCCGGCGCGGCGAGCGCCCTCCGGATTCGCGCCGATCGCGTATATGTACCGACCGAGTCGTGTTCGGCTGAGCAGCCAGGTCGCGCCGACGAGGATCAGGATCACGAAGGGCACAACCCACGGAACGCCCTGCAACGGCGTGAGCGCGCCGCGGTTGAGGTTGCAGACGAGGACGACCGCGATACCGCCGACCGCGGTCACGGCGATAGTGAGCAGCGTGATGCCGACCGGCGGAGCGCTCAACCCCTGCGACCGCCGACGGGCCGCAGTGGAGAGCGACACCGCGGCGAACACCGCCAAGCCGACGACGAGCACGATCCAACTCAGCGCCGGGCTCATGTTGCTGTTGACGAGCTTGGCCACCGGACTGTTCGGGTCGATGGCGATGACACCGCCGACCGCAGACTTGTCGACGTTGGCGAGCTCGAGCATCACCCCGTTCATGAACAGCAGACCACCCAGGGTGACCACGAACGAGGGCAGCCCCAGCCTCGTGATCAGCGTTCCCTGCAGCGCGCCGAACGCTCCGGTGGCCGCGAGCCCGGGCCAGCAGAGACGACGGCACCGCTGTCTTGGTCCTCATTTGGCGCCCTCCAAGTTCTCTGCTAGCCCGCGCTCGAGATCGACCCGAGCGCATACCAACGCTTTCATACCGAGGCGCTTCTGTCCACTGAGATTAACCGAGTGCCAATTTGCCTCGCGGGGGGAATTCGACCACATCGGCGTCAGTCCTCCCAATCCAGCGAGCGCTGAACAGCCTTCCGCCAGCGACCGTATTCCGCCTCGCGCGCCTCGTCGGACATCTGCGGCTCCCAACGCCTGTCCTCCTTCCAGCGCTCGCGTAGCTCGTCCTGGTCAGACCAGAAGCCGACCGCCAGACCCGCGGCGTACGCCGCCCCCAGAGCCGTGGTCTCGCTCACCGCAGGCCGGATCACCGGAACTCCGAGCACGTCGGCCTGGAACTGCATGAGCAGCTCGTTGCTTGTCATCCCACCGTCGACGCGCAGTTCGGTGAACGGAACGTCGACGACCTCGTTGGCCGCGTCGACGACCTCCCGGCTCTGCCACGCCGTGGCCTCCAGCGCAGCACGCGCGATGTGCCCCTGGTTGGCGTAGGCGGTCAGCCCGACGATCACCCCGCGAGCATCGGGACGCCAGCGCGGCGCGAACAGGCCGGAGAACGCGGGAACGAAATAGACGCCCCCGTTGTCCTCCACCGTGCGCGCCAACTCCTCGACCGACGGCGCGTTGGGGATGATCTTCAGGCGGTCACGCAGCCACTGGATCAGCGCGCCGGTGACGGCGATCGAACCCTCGAGCACGTAGACCGCGGGCGAGTCGCCGAGCTTGTAGCCGGGGCTGGTCAGGAGCTTCTCGGTCTGGACTATCTCCTCCCCGGTGTTGACGAGCAGGAAGGAGCCCGTGCCGTAGGTGTTCTTCGCACTGCCCGGGTCAAAGCAGGTCTGCCCGAACAGCGCGGCCTGCTGGTCGCCGAGAATCCCTGCCACCGGGACACCGCCGACGGCGGTCCCCTTGGCTTCCCCGTAGATCTCCGACGACGACCGGATCTCGGGCAGCATCGACCGCGGGATCCCCATCAGCTCAAGGCTCGGCTCGTGCCAGTCAAGCGTCTGAAGGTTCATCAGCATCGTCCGGCTGGCGTTGGTCACGTCGGTGGCGTGGATGCCGCCGTCCGTGCCGCCGGTCAGGTTCCACAGCACCCAGGTGTCCATGTTGCCGAACGCCAGCTCCCCGTTCTCTGCTCGCTCTTGCGCCCCCTCGACGTTGTCCAGCAGCCACCGGATCTTGGGGCCGGAGAAGTAGGTCGAGAGCGGGAGGCCGACGGCGTCACGGAGGCGATCCGGTCCTGAGTCGCCGGACAGCTCCCGGACCAGCGGGGCGGTGCGGGTGTCCTGCCACACGATCGCGTTGTAGATCGGCTTCCCGGTCGCCCGGTCCCAGACCACCGTCGTCTCCCGCTGATTGGTGATCCCGATCGCCTCGACATCGCCGGCCTCGGCCGGTGAGGAGGCCAGCGTGCCGGCGATCACCTCCCGCGTACGGGTCCAGATCTGCTCAGCGTCGTGCTCGACCCAGCCGGCCCGGGGGTTGATCTGCTCGTGCTCGAGCTGATCGACATGGACGATCTTCCCGTCGCGGTCGAACAGGATGAACCGCGAGCTGGTGGTGCCCTGATCGATCGCTCCCATGTACTTGGCCATGTCGGCTGTATCTTGACTTCGTCTGCGGCCGGAGCGCGCCGGGTTCGGGCGCGGGTTCGAGACACGCCCCATCGCGGTAGCGCACACAAGGCATCGAGGGGCGTAAATCGCGGTGTCGGCCCGGCGTGAACTCGCTCTTCAGCGGGGTCCGGGTCGAGTGTGTCGTTGTTCGGCGGCTCGGCGGTTCGCGGTCGCGACAAACCAAGCATCGAGGGGTGGCCAGCCGGAGCATGTACAAACCCGCTCTCGCGCATCCGGAAGACGCGAGCCCGGCTGCGGACACGTATATCCGTGCGATTCCGGATCTCGGCGTTCAGCGATGCACGAGATCGGACTTGAGCACCCTCACGCTGGTGGCCGCGGGCGGAGCGCCGGTCACCAACCCTTCAATGCGCCGTGTTTCAAGTCGCGACAAACCGAGGGGGCGACGACGCGGTCCGGCGCCGGCGGGCCCGGCCACCCTACCCCACCCCCAGCTCCGGATCGACGAACGCCACCCGCCCGTCGGCCACCGTCGCAGCCACCAGCGGCACCCCGGGCCGGTAGACGAGGTGGGCGTAGGAGGCTGCGCCGAGGATGACCGCATCCCCGCGGGCGCCGACCCGCAAGGTCCCGACGTCGTCGCGCCGCAGTGCCCGCGCCCCGCCGGCCGTCGCCGCCCACAGCGCCTCGTCGATCGTCAGGTGCATGTCACGCACCGCGAGGGCGATGCAGAACGACATCGAGGTCGTGTAGCTCGAGCCCGGGTTGCAGTTGGTGGCCAGCGCGACGGTCGCCCCTGCGTCGAGCAGCCGGCGGCCGTCGGCGTAGGACTCGCGGGTGGAGAAATCGGTCGCCGGGAGCAGCGTGGCCACCGTCTGTGAACCCGCCAGCGCATCGACGTCCGCGTCGGACAGGTAGGTGCAGTGATCGGCCGATGCCGCTCCGGCCGCGACGGCCAACTGCACCCCGGGACCGGCCTCGAGCTGGTTGGCGTGAACGCGCAGCCCAAGGCCCGCGCTGCGCCCGGCGTCGAGCACCGCGCGGGACTGGTCCGCGTCGAACGCGCCGCGCTCGCAGAACACGTCGATCCAGCGCGCGTGCGGCGCGCAGGCCTCGAGCATCGGCCCGCACACCAGGGCGAGGTAGTCGTCGGGGCGCCCGGCGTATTCCGCGGGCAGGAGGTGGGCGCCCAGGAACGTCACGTCATCGGTCAGCTCGGCGGCCACCAAGCACAACCGCTGCTCGCCGGGAACGTCCAGCGCGTAACCGGACTTGATCTCGAGATGCGTGATGCCCGCACGGAGCGCCTCCCGCCGGCGCGACGCGGCCAGCCGACGGAGCTCGTCTGTCGCTGCGCCCCGGGTCGCCTGCACCGACACCTGAATGCCACCGGCGGCGTAGCGCGCGCCCGCCATCCGGGCCACGAACTCCTCGGAGCGATCACCCGCGAACACAAGATGCGTGTGGCTGTCGACGAAACCCGGGATCACGCAGCGCCCCCCCGCGTCGAGCCGCTCGTCGGCCGCCGCCCCCGCCGGCTCCACGGCGGCGACACGCCCATCGGCCAACACGAGCGCCGCGTCGTGCCGGACCCCGAGCGGACCGTCGCCCAGCGCCGGATCGCAGGTCACGAGCAGCCCGATGTTGTCGATCGTCAGCGTGCTCACGGCAGCACCGCGGTGAGGGCATCATCGAGCTCCCTGGCCACGTCAAGTGACTCATGACACCCGTCGCGGACGACGAACCGCCCGCCGACGATCACGTCAGCAACGTCGGCGGCGGCGCCCGCGAACACGACCGCGTCCACGACCTCCGAATCAGCCACGCCGGCCAGGCGCACGCCATCCCGGCGAACGGCGACGAGGTCGGCGAGCGCTCCCGCGCGGATCATCCCGCCCTCCGGCCATCCCACGCTCGCGTAGCCCCCGGCGGTGGCGGCGAACAGCAGCTCGTCCCCGCCGTGTCCACCCCGTATGCCGGTGGCCAGCCGCTCGTCGAGCTCGACGGCCCGCGCTTCCTCGAGCGGCTCGATCATCGCGTTGGAGTCGCTGCCAAGTGCCAGCAGCGCGCCCGCGTCGCGCAGTCGCCGGGCGGGGCCGATTCCGTCGGCGAGATCGCGTTCGGTCGTCGGGCAGAGACAGCAGAACGCAGCCGCGCCGCCCAGCAACGCGACGTCTGGAGCCGAAACGTGGGTGGCGTGCACGGCGGTGAAGCGGGAGGAGATCGCTCCTGCCTCCGAGAGCAAGGCCATCGGCGTCATCCCGTACGCGTCCCGGCAGGCGTCGTTCTCCGCGGGCTGTTCCGATACATGCGCGTGCAGGGGCGCCGCGTTGGCTCCCGCCCACGACGCCACCGCACGAGCGCCGTCCGGGTCGACCGCCCGGACGCTGTGAATGGCCGCCCCAACCCGCGCGTGGACCCCGCCGGTGAGCGCGTCGACTCGTGCCACCCACGCCTCCGCGTCCGGGTCGCAGAAACGCCGCTGCATCGGGTCAGGCTCGACCCCGATCCCCCCGTGCAGGTAGCAGGTGTCCAGCAGCGTGATGCGAATCCCCGCCTCTCGTGCCGCCTCGAGGACGGCCTCCCCCATGGCGTTCGGATCCGAGTACCGCCGGCCGCCGTCCGCGTGGTGCAGATAGTGGAATTCCCCCACCACCGTCACCCCGGCCAGCGCCATCTCGGCGAACGTCGCCCGCGCCAGCACCCGCATCGCGTCCGGATCAAGCGCGGAGGCGAGCGCGTACATCTGCTCGCGCCAGGTCCAGAACGACCCCCTCTGCGCGCGGTGCGTCCGTCCGCGCAGCGCGCGCTGGAACGCGTGCGAATGGGCATTGGCCAGCCCGGGGATCACCAGCCCCCGCAGCCGCTCGGCGCCCGGCGGTGCGGCGGCCACGCCGGTCTGCACCGACGAGATCGTCTCGCCCTCCACGTCAAGCAGGACGCCGGCCTCGGCCTCGAGACCCCCGAGCCATGCCGACTCGCACCAGAACGAGCTCACGCCGCGGCGTCCGCGGCCCACGGCGCCACGCGCTGCAGGAACGCCTGCTTGTGGTGGCGCTCGAACTGCTCCCAGGTGCTGAAACTGCGGGGGTCGCCGACGCGATCGAGGAACAGCACGCCGTCAAGATGGTCGACCTCGTGCTGGAACGTTCCCGCCGTGAGTCCCTCCGCCACCAGCTCGCTCGGAGTCCCGAACCGATCCAGGAAACGTACGCACACGGATACATGCCGCTCGAGGTCCCCACGCAAACCGGGGACCGAGAGGCAGCCCTCGTTGATCAGCAGCAGCTCGTCGCTCAGCGGCTCGATCACGGGGTTGACGATCACCGTCAGGGGGATCGGCGGCTTGTATGGATACCGGGGGTTGTCGTCCACCTCCACCACCGCGATCCGCTTCAGCGAGGAGACCTGGTTTGCCGCCAGACCCGCGCCGCCGGCCGCGCGCATGGTCTCGATCATGTCGTCGATCAGGCGCTGGGTCGGATCCGAGTGCAGATCGTCCAGCGGGACCTCCGCGGCGCGCTTGCGCAGGACCGGGTCGCCGACCGTGGCCAGCGGCAGCGTGCTCACGGTCCCTCGCGCATCGGGATGCGCACGCCCCGCTGCTCCGCCACCTCGATTGCGCGCGGGTAGCCCGCGTCGGCGTGGCGCATCACACCCGTGCCGGGATCGGCCGTGAGCACACGGTCGAGCTTCTCCGCCGCCAGCTCGGTGCCGTCGGCCACGCACACCATGCCGGCGTGGATCGAGCGTCCGATGCCCACACCGCCGCCGTGGTGGATCGACACCCAGCTCGCGCCCGACGCCGTGTTCACGAGCGCGTTGAGCAGCGGCCAGTCGGCGATCGCGTCGGAGTCGTCCATCATCCCCTCCGTCTCCCGGTAGGGCGACGCCACCGAGCCGGAGTCGAGATGATCGCGTCCGATCACGATCGGGGCGCGCAGCTCTCCTGAGCGCACCATCTCGTTGAAGCGCAGCCCGAGCCGGCGGCGCTCCCCGTAGCCGAGCCAGCAGATGCGGGCCGGGAGGCCCTGGAAGGCGACCCGCCCGGAGGCATGAGCGATCCAGCGGGCCAGCGCCTCGTCCTGCGGGAATTCGGCCAGCACCGCTCGATCGGTGGCGGCGATGTCCGCCGGGTCGCCGGACAGGGCGACCCAGCGAAATGGCCCGCGCCCCTCGCAGAACAGCGGGCGCACGTAGGCGGGCACGAACCCGGGATAGGCGAACGCGCGCTCGAACCCTCCTTCGAGTGCCTCCGCTCGCAGGCTGTTGCCGTAGTCGAAGACCTCACTGCCGGCGTCGAGAAAGCCCACCATCGCCGCACAGTGGGCAGCCATCGAGGCGCGCGAGCGCCGTACGTACTCCTCTGGATCGGCGGCTCGCAGTTCCGTGGCCTCGGACATGGACATCCGTCCCGGCACGTAGCCGTTCAGCGGATCGTGGGCGCTCGTCTGGTCGGTCACGATCTCGGCCTCGAGCCCCTGCGCCAGGAGCGCGGGGAGCAGATCGGAGGCGTTGCCCTCGAGGCCCACGCTCAGCGCCCGGCCCGCTGCCTTGGCGGCCAGGCACCGTGCCACCGCATCCTCCATCGAGTCGGCGATCTCGTCCAGATAGCGCGTGGCCACGCGGCGCTCGATCCGCTCCCGATCGATTTCCAAGCACAGGGCCACACCACCGTTCATGGTCACCGCCAGCGGCTGCGCGCCACCCATGCCCCCGAGGCCAGCGGTCACGGTCAGCGTTCCCGCCAGGGAGCCTCCGTGGCGCCGGCGGGCGATCTCGGCGAAGCACTCGTAGGTGCCCTGCAGGATCCCCTGGCTGCCGATGTAGATCCAGGACCCCGCGGTCATCTGCCCGTACATCGTCAACCCGAGCGACTCCAGCCGCCGGAATTCGTCCCAGGTGGCCCAGTCGGGCACGAGATTCGAGTTGGCGATCAGGACCCGGGGCGACCATTCGTGGGTCCTGAACACGCCCACGGGCTTGCCCGACTGCACCAGCAGCGTTTCGTCGTCACCGAGCGATTGCAGCGTCCGCACGATCGCGTGATACGCCTCCCAGGAGCGGGCGGCACGGCCCGTCCCGCCGTACACCACCAGCTCGTCCGGATTCTCCGCCACGTCGGGGTCGAGGTTGTTCATCAGCATCCGCATCGCCGCCTCCTGGGGCCACCCCCGGCAGGAGAGCGCGGCCCCTCGCGGCGCGCGGACGCTCACCGCAGTTCTCCCACGCGCGCCTGGACGGCGCTCAGCAGCGCTCCGGAGGCCACCAACGCCTCGGCGGCGGCCAGGTCGGGCGCGACATAGCTGTCCGGTCCCGGCCCGGCGATCCGCTCCCGGACCGAGTGCAACGCCGCGGCCGTTCCCGGGCCGGGGCGCAGCGGCGCGCGCAGATCCAGCGCGCGCGCCGCACAGGCGAGCTCGACGGCGAGGATCCGGCCGAGGTTCCCGAGCGTGGTCCGGAGCTTGCGGGCTGCGCCCCATCCCATCGAGACGTGGTCCTCCTGCATCGCGCTGGTCGGCAGCGAGTCGACGCTGGCCGGCGTGGCCAGACGGCGGTTCTCCGCCACCATCGCCGCCTGCGCATAGTGCGCCAGCATCATCCCGGAATTGACGCCGGCATCCTCGGCCAGAAACGGCGGCAGTCCATGCGAGCGCGTCGCGTCGAGCAGCCGGTCCGTGCGTCGTTCGGCGATCGCACCGACCTGCGCGGCGGCGATGGCGAGAAAGTCGCACACGAGCCCGACCGGGGCCCCGTGGAAGTTGCCGCAGGACTCCACCCGCCCGTCGGCCAGCACCATCGGATTGTCGATCGCGGCGCGCAGCTCGTCGGCCGCCACCCGCGTGGCATGCTGCAGCGTGTCCCGCGCTGCGCCGGCCACCTGCGGCGCGCAGCGCAACGAGTAGGCGTCCTGAACGCGCGGGTCCCCGTGACGGTGGCTGGCCACGATCTCGGAATCGGCCAGCAGCGCGCACAGGTTCTCCGCGCTCGCCGCCTGCCCGGGCTGCGGACGCAGACCCACGAGGTCGGCCGCGAATGCCCGGTCGGTACCGAGCAGCGCCTCGACCGACATCGCCGCCGTAACGTCGGCCACGCGCAGCAGCGCGGTCAGATCCTCGCAGGCCAGGACGAGCATCCCGAGCATCCCGTCGGTGCCGTTGATCAGCGCCAGCCCTTCCTTGGCGATCAGGGTGAGCGGTGCGATCCCCGCTTCGCCGAGCGCCGCCGCCGCCGGCCGCAGCTCGCCTGAGGCATCGCGCACCTCGCCCTCTCCGATCAGCGCGAGCGCACAGTGCGCGAGTGGGGCCAAATCGCCGCTGGCGCCGAGCGAGCCGTACTCGGGGACGGCGGGAGTGAGCCCGGCGTTGAGCAGTGCCAGCAATGTGTCAGCCACCACCGGCCGCGCTCCGGAGCACCCCATCGCCAGCGTCCGGGCCCGCAGCAGCATCATCGCCCGCACAACCTCGGTCTCCACCGGGTTGCCCATCCCGGCGGCGTGCGAGCGAATCAGCGCTCGCTGAAGCTCCTCGCGGCGAGCGGCCGGAATCGGCACCGCCGCCAGTGAGCCGAAACCGGTCGACACGCCGTACACCGGCTCCTCCGAGTCGACGAGCGCGGAGACGACCGCGGCCGAGCGCTCCATCGCGGCCCGGGCGGCCGATCCCAACGCAGCCGGGACGCGCTTCCGGGCCACGGCCACGACCTGCTCGGCCTCCAGCCCGGAAGCGGACAGCTCCACGGTCTCGACCGGTGTGCAGGCGTCGTCGGGGAAGTTCGTCACTGCGCGTCACGATACGCGACGCACGAGCTCAGGCGAGGACGTGCGCTCCCGGGCCCGGCCGTACCTCGATCGCGTCCTCGGGCGCCACCGCGCCAGGCGCCAACAGGCCGAGCACGTGGCCGCCGAAGCCGCCGCCCATGATCCGGGCGCCGACGGCGCCCGCGTCGAGCAGCCGCCGGACGGCGGACTCCACGGCGGGTGTCGAAACCTCGTACTGGTCGCGCAGCGAGGCGTGCGAGGCGTTGAGCAGTCCCCCCAGTGCATCCATGTTCCGCTCCGCCAGCGCATTCACCGCCGCCTCGACGCGCTCGTTCTCGGTGATCACGTGGGTGGCCCGCTCGGCCAGCGGCGATGGCAGGGTGCGGGCCATCTCGAGCGTGGCGTCGCGGAGACTCTCGATCCCCAGTTGCTCGCAGGCGCTGGCGCACTCGGCACGGCGTTCGTTGTACCCCGACCCGGCGTTGGCGTGCTGCTCGCCGGAGTCCAGCGTGACCAGTGTGTGGCGTCCGAGCCGCAGCGGCACCGGGGTGACCTCGAGGGTCCGGAAGTCGATCTTCATCGCCTGCTCGGGCTGACCGAACAGCGAGGCCAGCTGGTCCAAGAGGCCGGTCTCGGCGCCGGCCCAGTCGTTCTCGATCCTCGAGCACAGGCGGGCCAGCTCCACTCGGTCCGGACCCTCCTCCCCGGAGATGGCGACCAGCGCGAGGGCGAGGGCGACCTCGAGCGCAGCCGATGAGGAGAGGCCCCCGCCCTGGGGGACGGTCCCGCTGATCTCGATCCGCACGCCGGGCAGCGCCATGCCCGCTCGCTGCAACTCGGCCACCGCGCCACGCACGAATGCCCGCCAACCGTCCCCCGGGGGAGGGGCAGCGAGCGAGAACTCGTCTCGCTCCTGGACGTCGGAGGCCGTCGCCTCCACCCGTCCGGCCTCGATCTCCTCGACATTCACCGTGACCCCGTCGCGGACCGCGAACGGCAGGGCCAGGCCATCGTTGTAGTCGGTGTGCTCTCCGATCAGATTGACGCGCCCGGGCGCGAACGCAGCGGCATGGCTGGACAAGGTTCTCTACTGTGCGTGCGCGTGCCGGTGAAGTGGGGAATCCTGTCGACCGCGGAGATCAACCTCGCGTTTCTGGCCGGCGCTCGCCAGTCGCCAGAGGTTGAGGTGCTGGCGGTGGCCAGCCGCGATCGTGAGACGGCGGAGCGTTACGCGAGCGAGCATCGGATAGAGCGAGCTTACGGCGGCTACGACGCGATGCTCGCCGATCCTGACCTCGAGGCCGTCTACATATCGCTTCCCAACGGGCTGCACATCGAGTGGACGACGCGCGCGCTGCGGGCCGGCAAGCACGTCCTGTGCGAGAAGCCGCTCAGCCGGCGCGCCGCCGAGGTGCAGGAGGTGTTCGAGCTGGCCCGGCGCGAGGGGCGCTGGCTGATGGAGGCCTTCATGTACCGGCACAACCCTCAGACCCGGCGCCTGCAGGAGATGGTCCGCGGCGGCGCGGTCGGTCGCCTGCGGATGATCGTGGCCACGTTCAGCTTCAACGACGTCGCCTCCGGCAACGTGCGCCTGTCCACGTCCCTCGACGGGGGCGCGCTGATGGACGTGGGCTGCTACTGCGTCAACGCGGCGCGGCTACTGGCCGGAGAACCGCTGCGGGTCAGCGCCGAGCAGGCCCTCGGCGGCGACGGAGTCGATATCGCGTTCGCGGGCACGATGCGGTTCACCGGCGACGTGCTGGCGCACTTCGACGCCGGCATGGCCCTCGCGCCGCGCAACGAACTGGAGGTGGTGGGCGAGGACGGCGTTCTGTTTCTCGCCGATCCCTGGCATTGCCGATCACCCGTGATCGAGCTCAGGACCGGCTGCGGCGTCGAGCGGATCGAGTTCGAGCCGATCGACTCCTACCGGCTCGAGGCCGAGGACCTCTCCCGCGCCATCCGTGAAGGTTCGCCAACGCTGCTGGGGCGCGAGGACGCCGTCAGTCAGGCCGCGGCGATCGAAGCGCTGTACGCGGCAGCCGACAGCGGACAGACGGTCACGCTCGGGTGAGCTCGGCGGACGCTCAACGCCCGCGCTCCGAGCGCGGGAGCCCATCGTCGGGCAGCCGGTAATAGTCGCCCGCCTCCGACACGAAGATGTGACCCGCGACCGCCAACCCGGTCGGCCGCTCGAGCGTGCCCGCGGCGATGCTGATCGTGTCCCGCCCGGGGCTCTCCCAGAACAGGTTGGCCCCGCATTCGACGCAGAACCCCCGCCTGGCGCTCGTCTCACTCCGGGCGCCGGCGTACCAGCGCAGAGCGGCACCGTCGGAGAGCAGCACGAGATCCTCGCGCGGCACGGCGGTGAACGCCGCGACATGTCCGTGCCAGCGGCGACATTCCTCGCAGTGGCAGAGCAGCACCTCCCGGAGCCGCCCGCGCACCTCGTACCGGACGGCTCCACACAGGCAGCGGCCGCGTGCCGTGACGGTTATGGCCGCGATCGTCGGACGGCTCAGCGCAGCTCCTGGAGGCGGATCAGGTTGCCCGCCGGATCGCGGAAGGCGCAGTCGCGAACGCCGTACGGCTGCTCCGTGGGCTCCTGGACGACCTCGGCGTCGCTGGCCTGCAGCCGCTCGAATGCGCCGTCGAGGTCGGCGGTGGCCAGGTTGATGGAGGCGTAGCTGCCCTTGGCCATCATCTCGGCGATGGTGCGGCGCTCGTCGTCGGTGATGCCGGGGGTTGCGGCCGGCGGGTACAGGACGATCGACGTGTCGGGCTGGTTGGCGGGGCCGATCGTGATCCAGTGCATCCCGCCGTATGCGACCTCGTTCCGTACCTCGAAGCCGAGGGTGTCGCGATAGAAGGCCAGGGATGCGTCCGGGTCTTCGTGCGGGAGGAAGCTGGCGTGAATGGTGATGTCCATCGCGGTCACGTTAGTGCGGCTCGGTGAGCGGCGCTTCTCGATTCCTGATCGGTCTGGTCACCTGTTTGGCGACGCACGGCGGCATCCCCGCCGTCGCGCGCGTCGCGACGCGCCGGTAGGTGCTGGGTGGCACGCCGACCAGCTCGGTGAAGCGAGTGCTGAAGGTGCCCAGCGACGAGCAGCCGACCGTGAAGCAGACCTCGGTGACGCTGAGTTCGCCACAACGCAGCAGCGCCATCGCGCGCTCGATCCGCCGCGTCATCAGGTAGCCGTACGGCGACTCCCCGTAGGCGCGCCGGAACTCACGGCTGAAGTGCCCGGCCGACATGTACGCGTCGCGGGCGAGCGCCTCGACGTCCAGCGGCTGCGCGTACTCCCGGTCGATCCGGTCGCGGACGCGGCGCAGCCGCGCAAGGTCGCTCAGGTGCTGCGCCGCGGCGGGTCTGCTGGTCACCCCCAAGATCGTGCCATATCGCGCCGAACCGAGCCCTGTTGAACACATCCCGCTAACGGTCGAGTGGGACGAGTCTCACGGTGCCCGCGAGAGCCTCGGTCAGGTGCCGACGTAGGCCGCGAGGTGCTCGCCGGTGAGGGATGATGGTATTCCCTCCCGCCCGGCGACGAGGTCGGCGGGTGTGCCCTCGAAGACGATCCGGCCGCCGTCGTGGCCGGCGCCGGGGCCGAGGTCGATGATCCAGTCGGCGTGCACCATGACCGCCTGGTGGTGCTCGAT
>DATCPD010000218.1:0-2621 GCA_036564325.1 Solirubrobacteraceae bacterium
CGTCACGTCCCCGGCCAGCTCGGCGAGCCGGCCCGCCACGTGCCCCAGCTGCTCGACGTCAACCTCGCCGCCGAGCCGGGTGAAGCCGACCAGGTCGGCGAAGCACACGGCGACCTCCTGCTGCCCGCCGATGTGTCCCGCCTCGCGCTCGGCGCGGCCGAGCATGCCCCGGCGCACGCTCTCACGCAGATGCGCCTTGAAGGTGGCCATGAACACCGGTCCGAGCGCCGGCGTCAGCGTCTCCGCCAGCCCCGCGAAGCGAATCGCCACCTCCTCCTCGCTGTCGCCCGGCTTCAGGAAGGCGTCCACGAAGGTGGCGGCGGTCGTCGCCGCGATGCGGGCCATCGCCTCCCCGAGCACGCGGGTCATCTCGGAAATCGCCTCCTCGCCGAGTCCGGTTTCCAGGAACAGCCGTGTCGACTGGGCCGCTTCGACGTCCTCGTCGCCGAACACGCAGTCGTCCGGGCCGGCCTCCGGCAGGCCCTCCAGGCGCCGGATTCGGAGCAGCAGGCCGGCGTGAACACCGGTTCGCTGCTCGATCTCCCGGGCCGTGTACCGGCCCCCGAGCACGCGCTCGACGGGCAGCAGCGCGAGTCTGTCCTCGGCCACCGCGGAGCGCAGCTCGGCCAGGTCGACGCCACCGCTATGCAGCGTCTCCAGCAGGCGTTCCCGAGCGACGCGCTCGTCGCCCTCCAACCCGTCGAGCAGCCCTTCGGTGACGAAGTCCATTCACCCATCCTCTACGAAAAGGCGCGCGTTCGCTAGCATCGTCGATCCTCGCGGGTGCCCTTCCAGTCCGGCCTCCGCTCAGCCGACCCCTACGACCGAATTCCAGATGCTCTCGATCCTGATGCCCGTATACAACGAGCGGGAGCGCGTCGAGCGAGCAATCGCCGAGGTGCTCGCGACCGAGCTGCCCGCGGACTTCGAGCTGATCATCGTCGACGACGGCTCCACCGACGGCACCCTCGAGATTCTGCGGGGCGGTGACTGGGGCCCCCGCGTGCGACTGTTCGAGCACGAGCACAACCAGGGCAAGGGGGCGGCCATCCGGACGGCGCTGGGCCATGCTCAGGGAGAGTTCGCCGCGATCTTCGACGCGGACCTCGAGTACGACCCGGCCGACCTGGCGCTGCTGATGCCACCGCTGATCGACGGCCGGGCGAATGCCTGCTTCGGGGTGCGCGCGTTCGACGGTTACACGAGCCACTCGTTTCTGTTTGTGCTCGGCAACAAGGGCGTCACGCTGGCCTGCAACATCCTGTTCAACGTGTACCTGCACGACATCATGACCTGCCACAAGATGATCCGGACCGACGTGTTTCGCAGCCTGCCGCTGCATTCCGCGGGCTTTGCGATCGAGCCTGAGATCACCGCTCGGCTGGTGCAGAGCGGCGAGCGCATCTTCGAGGTCCCGGTCCACTATCGCGCGCGATCAACCGACGAGGGCAAGAAGCTGACCGCGGTGGACGGCTTCCGGGTGATCGGCACTCTGTTGCGCTGCCGTTTCTCCCAGGCCTAGCGGTGCTGGGAGCCGCACCCTGGTTCCGGCGCTCGCCGTTCCTGCTGGCGGCCGTCGTCTGCCTGGCGCTGGCGGCACTCTCGGCCGCCCTCCTGGCCACCGTGCCGAGCTACGACCCGTGGTCGTGGATCGTGTGGGGCCGAGAGGTCAGCGATCCGCACCTGAGCTTCGCCGTCGGCGGCGGTCCCTCCTGGAAGCCCCTGCCGTTCCTGTTCACCACCGTCTATGGCCTGTTTGGCGGCGCCGCCCCGACCCTCTGGGTCATCACCGCCCGCGCGGGCGGCCTGCTCGGCGTGGTCGCGGCGTACCGGCTCGGCTCGCTGCTGGCCGCGCGTTCGGGCGGGGCGCGGTGGATGCCGGTGCTGGCCGGCGTGATCGCGGGGCTCGGGGTGGTGCTGACGCAGGAGTGGTCCTACTACATGTTCCGCGGCACCTCGGAGCCGATGCTCGTCGGCGCTGCGCTGTGGGCCGTCGACCGCCATCTCGCCGGGCGCCACTGGGAGGCGTTCGTGCTCGGTCTCGCCGCGGCGCTGATCCGCCCCGAGGCGTGGCCGTTCATCATCCTCTACGCCGCCTGGCTGTGGCTGCGCCAGCCCCGGATGGCGACACGGATGCTGATCCTGCTCGGACTTGCGGCGATCCCGTTTCTGTGGTTCGTGCCGCCGTGGATCGGCTCCGGACAGCCGTTTCTGGCCGCCTCTCACGCCAAGGCCTATAACGGCCATCTCGGCAGCAGCCCGTTTCTGGAGGTGATGCGCCGCGGTGGTGACCTGCAGGTGATCCCGCTGCTGGTGTTCGGGCTCGCGGCGGTGGCGATCGGCTGGTTCCGGGGCCGTGATCGCCTGGTCCTCGGGCTGGCCGCCGCCGCGGCGGGTTGGTGGGTGCTGGTCGTGGCGATGACGCTGGCCGGCTATCCCGGCCTCGAGCGGTTCTTTCTTCCCGCGGCCGGCCTGACCTGCGTGCTGGGGGGCGTCGGTTTGGTGCAGGTCGCGGAGCTGCTGTCCGGCGCGGCCACGGCGCGGCTGCCGCCCTCGTCAGGCCGCTGGGCGCTCGGCGCCGCGGCGCTGGGCCTGCTGGCCGTGTCGATCCCGTTCACCAC
>DATCPD010000232.1:0-6002 GCA_036564325.1 Solirubrobacteraceae bacterium
CGCAACGACTCCTCGTCTCCGCGCTCGACCAGCGCTTCGGCCTCTGAGGGAACAAGCGAGTCGAGGAACCGCTCGACTGCCGGCGGCGGCAAGGCGCCCACGAACTCCGAGACCACCTCCCCGTCACGGAACGCCTTGACGGCGGGAATGCCCTGGATGCCGTAGGAGCGGGCCAGTTCCGGATTGGCGTCGGTGTCGACCTTGACCAGCTCGACCTTGCCCGCGCGCGCTTCGACCGCGCGCTCGAGGACAGGCCCCAGCTGCCTGCAGGGACCGCACCACTCGGCCCAGAAATCGACCACCACCGGCACTGCGCGCGAGCGCTCGATGACCGCGGTCGGGAACTCTATTTCGGAGACGTCCATCGAGAACGATGGTACATCGGGGACCCGGGCTCCCCGATCGTGCTCGCGATCGTGTACAAGGAACTCGATGTCCGAGCGAGTGATCGAAAGCGGCGGCGTTGGGCTGTCGGCGCAGGAGCAGGGCGAGGGATTGCCGGTGGTGCTGCTGCACGGACTGACAGCGACGCGCCGCTACGTGGTAATGGGATCGAGCGCACTCGAGCGCACGGGACACCGGGTGATCTCCTACGACGCCCGCGGACACGGTCGCAGTTCACCGGCGCCCGCCGCCGACGCCTACGGCTACGAGCTTCTCGGCGCCGACCTCGAGGCGGTGATGGACGCCTTCGACGTGCAACGGGCGGTGCTCGCGGGTGCGTCGATGGGGGCCCATACGCTGCTGTGGCTGGCGCTTGCGCGCCCCGAGCGGGTGGGGGCCTTGGTAGTCATAACCCCGGCGTACGACAGCGCGACCCAGGACGACCCCGCGCGGCTCGCGCATTGGGATGCGCTGGCGTCGGGCTTGCGCCAGGGAGGCGTCGAGGGGTTCCTCGCCGTCGCCGGCGAGTCGGGTGAGGAGGGGAAGTGGCGGCAGACGATCGACAAGGTGATCCGTCAGCGTTTCGCGCTGCACGAGCACCTCGATGCGGTCGCGGACGCGCTCCAGGCCGTTCCGCGTTCGAGGCCGTTTGGTGAGCTGAGCGAGCTGAGCGCGATCACCGTCCCGACATTCGTGGTCGCGAGCGACGACGAAGCCGATCCCGGCCATCCCCGGGCCGTGGGCGAGGCCTATGCAGCCGCGATTCCGGGTGCTCGTTTCGTGACCGATGAACCCGGTCAATCTCCGATCGCATGGCAGGGAAGCCGGCTGTCAAAGCTGATCGGCGAGCTTGCAGCCGAAGCAGCCGGAGCGTGAGCCTCGGCCGAGGGTCAGGTAATCAGCGCCCCCGCCACAGCTCGGACTCCACGGCCCGGATCGATTGACCCTCGAGCATCAGCCGGGCCCAGATCTCGCCGGTCCAGAAGCGGAGAATCTGGGGCCGGGGCATGCCCCTGACCGCCGCGAGCCAGGAATCCCGAGGGACCTCGAGCAAATCGCGCAGGTTGCCGTCCTCGAGAAAGCCCGGAGCTGCCGCATCGGTCAGGTACCGGCGAACGTCAAATCCAAAGCCCATCTTTGCTCGCTCGGCCACACCGGCGGGGAGCAACTCTCGGGCCAACTCCCGCAGGATACCTTTGCGGTACGGCGTGACTCGGGCCTCGAGCGGGAGATTTAGCGCCAGCGCGATCACCTCCGGGTCCAGAAAGGGCACCCGGGTCTCGACCGAGTTCTGCATCGTCGCCTTGTCCTGCCTGTTGAGCAGGTGCGGAAGATAGGTGGACAGGTCGCCGGCCAAACCCGCCTCGAGCGCCGCTCTGGGCCCGGTGTGGTGGGCGTAGGCGCTCTGAGCGCGCCGTTCGATCGACCGCCAATCGGCCTCGGCGTCCGCGGACGGCGGGCTCTGGATCAGCATCGCGCTCGGATGCGGCCGGGACATCGTCAGGAGCTTCGCCATGACTCCGGCGCCGCGACGACGCCAGACCCTGCCGGCCGACGCAAGCACCTTCTGCCCGCGATCACGGCGCAGCTGGCGATCGGGCACGAAGCCCTCGTAGGCCAGGCGATGCAGTTCGCCGTATCCGCCGAAGAGCTCATCGGCTCCTTCGCCGCTGAGCAGGACCTTGACGCCGTCGGAACGGGCAAGCGCCGCGATCCCGGCCATCGGCACCGAGCTCTCGTGCGTGAGCGGGTACTCGTTGTGGGCCACGACGCCGACCAGACTGCGCCGCCACGACTCGGCGGTCACGTCCACGGTGCGAAGCTCGACGCCGAGTGCTCGGGCCACTTTCGCGGCCCACGGTCCCTCGTCGGCATCCGCTTGGTCGACGATCGATGCGTTGTACGCCCTGATCGTCGGCTGCTCGTCGGCCGCAAATGCGGTGATCAGGCCCGAGTCGACACCCCCGGAGCACATCGCCCCGACCGGCACATCGGACATCAGCCGCAGGCGTACCGACGCCCTCAGCGCCGTTTCGAGTTCTCGACGCAGCGTCTCGCGGCTGCGCCCTGCGGCCACCCGCATCCGCTCCGCGTCAACTACGCCGGCGGGCTCGTACCAGCGGGATTGCCGCACCGACAGATCGCGCAGATCGACATCGACCAGTGACCCCGGCGTTACGCGGTCGACGTGTCGGAATGGCGTCACCCTGCCGTTGACCCAGCCATAGGACAGCGCGTGGGAGAGGGCGTCGAGACGCGGTTCGCGTGAGATCCCCGCAGCGAGCAGGGCCCCGATCTCGCTCGCGAACCAAATCGCTCCATCCTGGCGGGCGAGGTACAGCGGCTTGACGCCAAAGCGGTCTCGTACCAGCAGCAGTCGCTCCGCTGCTGTATCGAGCGCGGCGAACGCGAACAGGCCGTTGAAGCGCGGGACGGCACCCTCATCCCAGACCCGCAGGCCGTGGAGCACCGTCTCGGTATCGCTGTGGCTACGCCACTGCACCCCGGGGAGCTGCAGGCGGAGCGACGCGTGGTTGAACACCTCTCCGTTGTACGTGAGCCACCATCGCCCCTCTTGGTCGCACATCGGCTGATGCCCGGCCGGAGAAGGGTCGACGATCGACAGCCGCGTATGCACGAGGCCGACCTGTCCGACGACCTCCACGCCGACATCATCGGGTCCGCGATGTGACAGCGCCTGCGCCATCTTGCCCAGGACGGCAAGATCCGGAGTGGATCCCTTCGGAAGAATGCAACCGGCGATGCCGCACACGGCGCCTACGCTAGGACATGGGGTGGGCAGTCTGCGCGGGCGTGAGCCGTGGGCAGTCTGCGCGGGTGTGAGCCCGGCGCCGTCCGGTTATCTAGGTACGGCGGTAATCAGCCAATTCCGGGCCGTAAGCTGCTCGACTGGTGACCGCAGCGCCGTCTGGGTATTCAGGAACCCCGCTGCCGCGCAAGCTCGGAATCAAGCCGGGCTCTCGGCTGGCGCTGGTGGGCGCGCCCGAGGACCTGGGGGAGACGCTCGGCGAGTTGCCGGACGGGGTCGTAATCCGGCGCCGAGCACAGGGCCCGTGCGACGTGATCGTGGCGTGGTTCACGAGTGCAGTCGAGCTCGAGCGGCGGCTGCCGGCGCTCAAGCGCGCGCTGGATCCGGCCGGCGGTCTGTGGATCGCGTGGCCCAAGCGCTTGTCTGGAGTGCCCACGGACCTCGGCGAGGGATTCGTCCGGGAAGCCGGGCTGGCCGCCGGGCTGGTCGACAACAAGGTCTGTGCGATTGACGAGACGTGGTCTGGGTTGCGATTCGTCTACCGCGTTCGCGACCGGCCCGCGGGCTGATCTCTGAGCACGTAGACGCGGGCGCAACCGAAACCGTGAATTGAGCGCAGCAGTGGCCTGAGCGCACGCGTCAGCGATGCGAGGTGCTGGCAGTCGGAGACGAGCAGCGCCGCGCCGGTTTGGTGTACGAATCTGACGGCCGCCGCGGGTTGCAGCCGGCCGTCGAACAGCCGGTCGGCCGCCCGGGAGCGGGGTCCGTAATCCTGACTCCAGTACCCGTGCCCGACCCAGACCCGCCGTCCCGTCTGCGATGGGACATCGATCGCGAATGGGGTGGGGGCCAGGACGCCGCCCGGCGGAGCCTTGGCGCTGACCCAGTCCAGCGCGCGCGCATCCGAGTTCGTCAGGTAATACTGCACAATCGAGCTGCGGGCGACGCGGACGAACTTGCGCCCGTCGTAGGCGAGCCCCGGAATCGTCAGCAGGGCGATCGCGACCGCGCCGAGGATCGCCGGCAGCCGCACTCGGCGCCAGGCCCGCACAGCCAAAACCGTGAACGGGAGGCTCAACCCTTGCAGGGCATGCGGCGCGAAGGCGTCGTTGGCGAAGTAGGTGACGAAGCTGGCCAGGATCCACAGCAGCAGCATCTGCTCGATGACGACCCCCCGCGGACGTTCGATCCCTCCCAGCATCAGAAGCGCCAGAGGCCCGAGGCCTACGAGCAGCGTCAGCGGCGACAATCGCCCGATCGCCTCGTTGTGCGAGGCGAGCCTCCACGCCGCGTCGGTGTGCGACAGCAGGTAGTAGTAGCCAAGCGGCAGCGCCGCGCCGATAGCCGGCACCGCCAGCGAGAGCATGTCTCGCCCCCGGCGCCAGAGCGCGAGACCGGCGAAGATCACAATCAGCGTCGGGCCCTCCCACGGGTGCAGGAGCGACGCCCCGGCCGCGGCCATGACGGCCACCGCGAGCGGGCCGCGCCCGACCGAAAGACGGAAGCCGGCCGGTCCCGGCGAAGCGCCGAGCCCCGGGTCGATCGCCCGCTCGGTGGCGAGCAGGGCAAGCACCGCGAGCGCCAGTCCGAGCGCGCTCGGGACGTACCCCCACAGCTTGTTGGCCGGGAGCAGCTCGTAGGCCAGCAGGTAGAGCTGAAAGCGCAGCACGCCCGAGCCGAGCTGAGCCCAGTTGAAGAGCGCGGTCAGCGGGGCGTACAGGAACAGCGACAGCGCCACCACCGCGACTCGCGGCCGCAGTTCGTCACCGAAGGTGCGCCTGGCCAGGGCCAGCGCGGCGGCGAACAGCGCGAGCGCGGCGATCGGCTTCCAGATCAGGTAGGCGACCTGGAGCGGGACGCCGATCCTCCACAGCGCGCCCGTGATCGCAAACGCCGGCTCGAGGTATACGTGCCCACTGGGAGTGAACGTGAACAGGTCTGAGGCCAGCAGGTGGCTGCCCGCGTCGCGTGCCCAGGCGAGGTATTGCAGCTGATCGGCACCGAGCACCCCGTCCGCCCCGATCAGCCCGTCCGCGCCCGTCCACCGCGCGTGGGCGTTGACCGCATGAAGCACCAGCAGGACGACCGGGAAGAGGCCCCAGGCCGTCAACGCCGCGAGCAGGGTCAGCTCGGCGCCCGATGCTCTGGCCCCGGAGCGACGCATGGCGCGCAAGCGTACCCGGGCGGCCGGGCTACCGAGTGGTGTGCAGGGAGCCGGCCGCGCGGGCCGCTGCTATCAGCCGAGCGTTATGTGATTCACGCGGTCGGCCGGCGCGAGGTAGCCGTTGCCGCTGTAGTGGATCGCCACGGTCAGGGCGGTCGACTGGTGGTTGATCAGCCGGCGGAACGAGACGCCCGCGCTGAACTTGCAGTCCGGCCCGATCGCCGCGACGGTAGAGGCCACCCTGCGTCTGCCGTCGAAGTACCTGATCGACGCACTTCCGCTACAGGCCAGCGCCGGCGGAATGAACGACGGCCCTCTGACCGTCCCGCTCGTGGTGAAGGCGAACGGCTTGTGGCTCGCCCGCGACGGTGTCGTCCTCGTTCTGACGCGCGGATGCGGCCGGGGGTTGGGCTCGGTCAGGAACGTCTGGTCACCGCCCCGGGAGACGACCGACCCGCCGTGGATGGCCACAACCTGATAGTGGAAGAGCGTGCCCGGCGCGAGCCCCTGGAGCTGAATCGAGACCGTCACCGGCGTCGTGACCGCCGGGAGCGTCTGAGCGAAGGTCTCGAAGCCATACGCGCCAGTCAGCCCGTACTGCACCACCCAAGTCGTGGCCTCACCCTCGGGATTGATCGTTCCCGTCGGCGTCGCGGTGGTCTTGCCGACCTGGCTCGGCGGGCC
>DATCPD010000237.1:0-2923 GCA_036564325.1 Solirubrobacteraceae bacterium
GCACTGGTTCTATCTCTACCTGGTCTGGTTCGTGCCGCTGGTCCTGGTGGCGCTCGGAGCCCTCAGTCCCCGGCCGGCACCAGAACTTGCTCGATCGACTCCGCCAGCCCGTTCGGACCTATCTCGACGATCGCCCCCATCACCCAAACGTCCTCCTCGGCGGTCTCGAAGCGAACCGGCATCTGCGTGACGAAGGCCTCGAGCGCCTGCTCGCGCTTGACGCCGATCACGCCCGCGCGGGAGCCCGTCATCCCGGCGTCGCTGATGTAGGCGGTGCCCCCGGGCAGCACGCGCGCGTCCGCGGTCGGCACGTGGGTGTGGGTGCCGAACACGGCTGCGACCCGCCCGTCAAGGTGCCAGCCCATGGCGACCTTCTCGCTCGTCACCTCGGCGTGGAAGTCGACGACCACGGCGTCGGCCTCGCCGTCGAGGCGCTCGAGGATCGAGTCGACCGCAGAGAACGGCGAGCGCGCCACCCTGAGCTGCACAGCGCCGCTCAGGTTGACCACCGCGACGCGCCGGCCCCCGACCTCGACCACGGTGTGGCCGCTCCCCGGATTGCCGTGTGGGTAGTTGGCCGGCCGGATCACGCGGTCGGAGCGATCCAGGTACTCGTAGACCTCGCGGTGCTTGTAGACGTGGTTGCCGGTCGTGATCACGTTCGCGCCGGCGGCGAACAGCTGGTCGGCGGTTCCCTCGGTGATGCCCAGCCCGCCGGCTGAGTTCTCACCGTTGACGATCACCAGGTCGGGAGCGTGGCGCTCGCGCAGGCCAGGCATCGCCTTCTGGAGCCCGCGACGCCCGGGGCTGCCGACTACGTCTCCGATGAAGAGCACGCGCACAGCGCGGAGCGTACCCCCGTGTCATAGGCGAGCGATCGTCTAGCTTGTCGGCGATGGCAGCCACGGGACCCGGGAGTACTCCGGTGAGCGGCAGGGCCGGCGCCGGGGCCGCGCTGGAGGCGCGCGGGATCGTCAAGCGCTACGGGCGCCAGCCGGCGCTGCGCGGGGTCGACTTCGAAGCCGATCCGGGCGAGCTGCTGGCGGTGATCGGTCCGAACGGAGCCGGCAAGACGACGCTGCTCTCGATCCTGGCCGGGATCGTGCGGGCCGACGAGGGAGAGGTGCACCTCCCGCGCGGCGAGGTCGGCTGGGTGCCCCAGCAGGCGGCCCTTTACCGCCGCCTCACGGTGGAGGAGAACCTGCGGCTGTTCGCCCGCCTCGAGGGACATCACGACGTCGAGGCGAGCGTCGAGCAGATGCTCGATCAAAGCGGCCTCGCCGACCGCCGCCACGACCAGGTGGCGCGACTGTCGGGCGGAAACCAGCAGCGGATCAACATCGCGATCGGCCTGCTCGCCCAGCCCGTGGTGCTGCTGCTCGACGAGCCGAGCGCCGGCCTGGACCCGCGACAGCGGGCCCGGCTGTGGGAGTTCGTCGCCGCGCTTGCGGCCGGCGGCACGACGGTGATCTTCTCCACCCACAACATCCAGGAGGCGGAGCGCTACGGACAGCGGCTGCTGGTGATCGCCGACGGCGAGCGACTGTTCGACGGTGGGGCGGCGCAGTTGCGCGAGGCCGTGCAGCGCGAGGCTCCCGAAGCCGCCGACGCCGACTTCGAAACGGCCTTCGTTGCCTACCTCCACCACCGGGGGCACTGATGCGCTGGCTGCTGCTCAAAGACCTTCAGATCCTCCGCCGCTCGCCGCTGCAGGCGGCGCTGCTGGTGATCTACCCGGTGCTGATCGCACTGCTGGTCGGGTTTGCGATCTCGCGCAACCCCGGCAAGCCGCGGGTCGCATTCCTCAATGAGGTTCCGCAGAACACTCCGTTCAAGATCGGCTCCCAGCACGTCGACATCGTCGGCACCCGCAACACGCTCTGCGAGCGGATCGAGTGCGTCCGGGTCCACAGCCGCCAGCAGGCGATCGACAAGGTAAAGAGCGGCGACGTGCTCGGCGCGCTGATCCTGCCCGCGGACCTGGTGACCAAGCTGGAGTCGCTGTCGGGGCTGAACCCCGAGCAGGCGACGGTGCAGGTGATCGTCAACCAGGAGGACCCGATCAAGGAGCGATTGGTCAACGATCGCATCACCTCGTTGCTCACCGATGCGAACCTGAAGATCGCCCGCGAGGTGGCGCGGATCTCGACCCGCTACCTGCGCCTGATCCAGCGCGGCGGGACGTTGAGCCTGCTCGGCCAGCCAATCCAGGTCCTTGGTCTGGCCAGCAGCGATCAGATCCTGCGCGCGCTGCGCCCCGCGATCACCTCGAGCCCCGAGCTGGCGGCGCTCGACAAGGTGATCCAATTCGCGACCCTTGCCAATCAGAACCTCGATCTCGCCAGCCCGCTGCTGTCCTCGGTGGCCGAGCCGATCAAGGTCGACAAGCAGGTGATCTCGGGCGAGACACCGCCGCTCGACGTGTTCGCGATCGCGGTCTCCGCCACCGTCACGCTGATGTTCGTGACCGTGCTGCTGGTCGCCGGCTCACTTGCCCTGGAGCGAGAGGAGAACGCCTTCTCGCGCCTCACCCGCGGCCTGATATCGAAGTCCGCGCTACTGGTCGAGAAGGTCGGCCTCGGCATGCTGCTGGCGCTCGTGGTGACGATGTTGATGCTCGCCGGCCTCGAGATCTTCCTCTCCCTGCACTGGGAGCGGATCGGTCTGTGGCTGGTCGCGATCCTTGCCGGCGGCGCCGGGTTCGCGGCCGCCGGCGCCGCGCTTGGCGCCGCCACCCGTGAAGTGCGCGCCGCGTCGCTGCTCGCCTTCATGGTCTCGCTGCCGATTGCGTTCTTGTCGCTCGTCCCCTCGGGCTCGGTCAGCCCGACGCTGTTCGACGTGATCAAGGTGATCACCGGGCTTTTCCCGTTCAAGCCCGCCCTGCATGCGATGGAGTCGGCGCTCGACGAGGCCGGCCCGAGCA
>DATCPD010000242.1:0-10059 GCA_036564325.1 Solirubrobacteraceae bacterium
TGGCGACGAAGGCGACGATCGACCATGTGAGGGCGAACGCGCCCGCCAGGGCGAGCAGTGACGGAATCTCGTCGAGGGTCGACTTGCGGAGGACCAGCTCGTCGTGCTCGTAGCGGCCGGTCATCTTCGCGATCACAACGATCAGCGGGACCGTCACCATCGACGGAAGATCGATGCCGTGCCGGGTGGAGAGACCGATGATGGCCAGTCCCCCCGCCGCCGCCGCCAGATCGGCGATCGCGAGCAGGCGCCGGAAGATCGCGTCGCGCAGGATCGGGAGCGGCGCTCGGGCCGGTGCGCGTACGGGCGTGAGCACCCGCCTCCGCGGCTGTGTCGTCCGCGGTGCGCCGACGCCGGAAGCGCCGGCAAATCCGTTTCCGTGCGGCTTCGAGAGCACTGCTGCTACCGTCGCTGCGTCCTCGTGCATCGCCCGCTGGCGGGCCTGTGAATCGTTCACCCCTGCCGTCTCCTCGCTGCCTAGATGTCCAGGTGCAGTCCCGGACCACGCAGTTCAGCCGCTCGCCACCCATACCGCTGTCTCTCAAGCGACCTGTGTGGCTCAATGCCTCAGCGCGGCAAAATACTGAATATTGGACGAGTGCGCAAGTTCGATCTGTTCGGGGTCACGGAGCGGCAAGAAGTTCGTCCAGCGGGACCCCACTGGCCTGCTCATGCAGAAACGATTCGTTGCTCGTGTTCTCGAGCAGCCGCCGCACCAGGTAGGCCATTCCCGCGACGAGGTCCCCGACCGGGCAGTAGGACCGGACGCGCATGCCGTTGTGGCTGAGAGCCTCCCCGAGTTCATCGCCCAGACCGCGCAGCACCTGCAGCTCGAGATCGCGATCGTCCCCGCCGGCCGCGCGGCCGGCGACGATCGCGTGGGAGACCGAGCGGAGGTTGTGGGAGGCGATCGCCACGCGCACCACCGGCCGCGCCGCGACAAGGGTGCGGGTCAGCGTCTCGAAGTTACGGTCGCAGTCCGCCTTGACCTCGAACACGGGCGGGGCCCACCCGTGCTGGCGCGCCTCGACGAGCTCGTGATCCCAGTAGGCGCCCTTGACCAATCTGACCTGCAGCGGCGGTGTCCGGTCGACGCCGCGGGCCCAGGCGAGAACCGTCCCGAGCTGTTCCGGTGAATCGCGCAGGTAGGCCTGGAGCACGACCCCAGCCGACGGGCCGCGGCGAAACTCCTGTTCTGCCAGCAGCTCGAGCACGAGGTCGAGCACAGCCTCGCGTGAGTCGAGCGACTCCATGTCGATGTGGACGTGCGCGCCGAGGGCCTGGGCGCGGCGCAGCAGCGGCCGCAGCCGGCGCGCAGCGTCGTCGCGGCCCCGTTCGGGCGCATCGGGGCGCAGCAGCGGCGTCAACGCGGACACCTTGACCGAGACGTTCGCCCGCGGGAGCGCCCCGCTCGAATCCTGTTCGAGCACCGGCTTGGCCGGCCAGTCGGCGGCGGCGCGCGAGAGTTCCTCGAGCGCCGCCGTGCAGCGGGCCGCATAGCGGTCGGCCTCCAGCTCGGTGACGGTCGCCTCGCCCAGCAGATCGACGGAGCTCGCCACCCCGTGCTCCCACAGCCCGCGCAACACGCCGAGCGCAGCCCGGGGCGACTCGCCGACGATGAACCGATGCGCCATGTGCTTAACCCCGGCCGCCGCGGCGGTTCCGATGGCGGCACGGCCGGCCCGCGACTGGCCGACGCGCATCGCGGCCGTCACCGCCGCCGGCGCCTGCGGGACCTCGTCGAGGAAGGCGGTCAGGTGGCGGGCCACGTCGTCCACCGAGCGGCAGGCGGGCACCACGTCGACAAACCGGAACAGCGCGGCGCGCAGCTCCTGATCGCGGGCCGCGAGGTCCATCGCGCGGGCGTCCAGCGCCCGCAGCGGGTGCCGGGCCACCGACGGAAACGCGGCCGCGAGCTCGCCTCCGAGCGACCGGATCTGGCGTTCGTCCGGGACCCGTTCAGCGCTCAAGCGGTGCTTACACCTCCCGCGCGCGGCACCAGACCCGGAGGGGTCGTGCGCTCCACCGCCTCCCAGCTCATGTCACGCGCTCGCTCGGCCTCGTCGGCGGCTCCACCGCCCCGCAGACCGAACAGGCGCTTGGCGTACAGCAGGTAGATGACCACCGCCACGTTGATGATGAAGCCGACGATCTTCAGCCCGGAGCGTTTGTGGATGATCTCGTAGATCTCCAGCGGCAGCAGGATCGCCGTGGCGAGGAAGGTCAGGTACTCCGCCCATCGCTTGGCCCACCACAGACCGACCGCCTCGACCCCCTCCAGCAGCCCATAGGCGAGCAGGCCGAAGCCGACCTCCTGGAGCGTTCCCGAACGCAGCGAGAACAGCCGGTCCAGCTCGTGCAGGACCCCCACGTGCCCCGTGCTCTGGACCGGCCCGCCGCCGACGCCGCCCTGCAGGTCGGTGAGCACGCGGTAGTAGGCGTCGCGCAGACTCGTCTCGTGCCCCGCGAAGGCGAGCACTCCGATCCCGAGCAGCACGAGGACGAGGAAGTGGAAGGCGCGATCGACGGCGATCAGCCGCAGCACGTACTTGTCGCGGAGCGCCTTCCCGCGCAGTGGCATCTCGATCTCCTCGCGCGGGGGCACGGACTTTCGCCCGGGCGCCGCGGGTGCCTCGAGTGCGACCCAGCAGTCGCAACGCAGGCAGCGGTGCCAGCGAACGGGCGGGTCTTCGCGCACCAGCACACCGTCCTCCTCACGCACGAGCTCCGCGTCGAGGCCGACGAGCGCGTGGCCGCTGAAGCCGCAGGCCACGAGCTCCCAGTCGATCTTGCGTCGCGGGCGGGGAGGGGGATGGGTTCCGGGAGGTCGATGCATTGCTCAGGATGGGCGCGCTCGTGCAATCGTCGCAGGAGCGGCAGGAGCCGAGAGCGATCAGCGCGAAAGGACAGGCATGAGATTCTCCCTGACCGCGTGCGCGCTGGTCGCCGGACTTGCCCTGTCCGCCTGCGGAGGGTCGACGAAGGTGGTGACCGACACGCAGGCCTCGGCCACATCGACCGGCTCCTCGAGCGCCACCACGACGGCGGGAGCGACCGCCTCGAGCACCAGCCCGAGCGTGTCTGCGACCTCGACCCCAGCCGGCACCGGCTCCGCGGCCCCTCGCTGCGTCGCGGCCGACCTCGCGCTGTCCTTTCTCGGCCAGCAGGGGGCCACCGGCCACGGCGAACTCGGATTCGCTCTGCGCAACACGAGCCCCCGGAGCTGCCACACCTTCGGTTATCCGGGCGTTCTGTTCCTCAGCCGGTCGGGAGCGCCGTTGCCGACGGCGAGCACCAGGACGACCCACGACTTCTTCGGCTCCGCCCCCGAGGCGGCGGTGGTCCTCGCACCCGGAGCAACGGCGTCCTTCCGGGTCGGCGTGACGCATGGGATCGGCTCCAGCGCGGGCTGCACGACCGCGGCGGCCCTCCAGGCCATCGCCCCTGACGACACGGCGACGCTGCGAGTGGCGATTCCCGGCGGGGCCTACGAATGCGGAACGGCGACCGTGTCGCCGCTGGAGTCTGGAAACGGCGCGTACCGCTGAAGCAGCTCGGTGATCGCGTCCGCCGGCAATGGCCGCGAGAACAGGTAGCCCTGCGCCATGTCGCAGCCGAGCCTGCGCAGCTCGCCGGCCTGGCGGCTCGTCTCCACGCCCTCGGCGATCACGTTCAGCGATAGCGCCCTGGACATCGCGATGATCGCTTCGGTGATCGCCGTGTCCCGCGACTCCACCCCGAGGCCGTCGACAAACGAGCGGTCCACCTTCAACGCGTCCAGCGGCAGGTGGGTCAGATAGCCGAGCGACGAGTAGCCGGTTCCGAAATCGTCGAGCAGCAGGCGGACGCCGAGCTTCTTCAACCTCTGCAGCACGTCCGTCAGCGTCTCGTCCTCACGCAACATCGAACTCTCCGTGAGTTCCAGATACAGGCACGCGGGATCGAGCCCGGTCCGGTGGAGCACGTCCGCCACCACATCGGGAAAGCGCGGATTCGCGACCTGAATCGGCGAGAGGTTGACCGACATCGAGATCGGCGGCGCGTCGGGACGTGAGCGATGCCACGCCGCGGCTTGCGCGCACGCGCGCTCGAGCACCCAACGTCCGATCGGCTCGATCAGCCCGTTCTCCTCGGCCACGGGAATGAACTCGAGCGGGGCGACGAGTCCACGTTCGGGATCCTGCCAGCGGACGAGCGCCTCCACCGCCACGATCCGGTCGTCGCTCAGCGAGATCAGCGGTTGGTAGTGCAGCAGCAACTCTCCGCGCTCGATCGCCCGCCGCAGATCGTTTTCCACCCGGAGCCGGGCGATGGCCCGGGCGCGCATCACCTGGTCGAACAGCTCGTAGCGGGCTCGTCCCTGCTCCTTGGCCCGGTACATCGCCGCGTCCGCGTCGCGGATCAGCTCGGGCGCCGACTCGCCACCCTGGGCGAAGGCGATGCCGATGCTGGCCGTGACGAAGTGCTCGCGCCCGGCCAGCACGAAAGGCCGCGTGAACACGGACCCGATCCGCTCCGCCATCCCGGTCGCCCCGCGTACGTCCGAGATGTCCTCGAGCAGAATCGCGAACTCGTCGCCACCGAACCGCGCCACGGTGTCAGCGGCGCGGACGACATGCTTGATCCTCGGCGCGGCCGCGGCCAGCAGCTCATCGCCGTGCTGATGACCCAGGCTGTCGTTGACGAGCTTGAAGTGGTCGAGATCCAGGAACAGCACTGCGGACAGCGAGCCACGGCGGCGCCCCCGTGCCAGCGCCTGCTCGATCCGGTCGAGGAACAGCACCCGGTTCGGGAGGCCGGTGAGCGGGTCGTGCAGGGCGCGATGGCGAATGTCGTCCTCGGTCGCCTGCCGAGCCAGCGCGTCCGCGAGCACGTTGGCGATCGACTGCGCGAAGTCGATGTCGCCGGCGTTGAACTCATGCAGCCGAGTCGACTGCGCGCCGAGGACCCCGAACCGGCCGTCACGGCCCTCGATCGCCACGGTCATCCCGCTCCGCGCCCCGAGTTGTCTCAGGGCCACGGGCATCTCGAACCGCTCCTCCTGCTCCCAGTCGGCGACCACCACCGGCCCGCCGAGGAGAGTCGTATAGCCCGCCTGGGAACCGGTGCCGGCCCCGAACTGGAGCGTCCCGAGCATCGACTCCGGCCATCCAGAACCGGCGCGGAGCGTCAGCGAGCCGGAGTCGGGAATCAGTTCCATCACGGCTGTCAGCTCGATGTCGAGGATCTCGGCCACCGCCGCGACCGCTTCCTGCATGAGCTGCGAGGTGGCCACCCCTTCGAGGGCGTGCTCCCCGAGCCTGGCCACGGCGGCCTGCTGGGCGGCACGCTGCTCGAGCTCGGCCTCGACCTGCTTGCGCGCGGAGATGTCCGACATGACGCCGTGCCAGCGGACCTGCCCCGTGCTGTCCGGGACCAGCGCCGCCTCGTCGAGAATCCAAACGGCGTGGCCGTCGCGGTGCAGCATCCGGTACTCGAGCGGCGTCGGCAGGGGCTGCCCCTCCCGTGCGGCGGCTTCGTCGCTCAGGACGCGTTCGCGGTCGTCGGGGTGGACCTGCTCGGCCCACAGCGTTGGTCGCGCGCACCAGTCCTCAGGCTTGAAGCCAAGGATCTCCTCTAGCTGGGGGCTCACATACTCCCAGCGACCCGCTGCGCCGACCCCGGCGATGTACAGGATCGCCGGAACCCGGGCCAGCAGGCCGGACAGGTCGGGCGACAACTGCGCAGGGTCAGACCCCGCCCGCGGTTCCTGGACGTCGCCAGCCCAATTAGCCTCGTCTCGAAGCATCGACCTACCTGTTATCGGCAAATTCCCTGGACGCTGAAGGTTTTATCCGTCCGCAGCCTCGAAGCGAACGACCTCGTCCTGCTCGCGCTCGCGCGCCTGGCCGTCCCGGACGAGCAGATCCATGTGGCCGAGCACCTCGGAGATCGTCAGATAGGCCTGCGTGACGGCCACGTTGCCCCACATCGCCGTGGCGATCTCATAGGCGGTCAGGGGGCCGGACGCGAGCAGACGTCGCATATCCCGCGCCCGCCGCTCGTGCATCCGCAGCCGCTTGTCGATCAGCGCGACGTGGTCGGTGATCGGATCGCCGTGGCCCGGGAGCACCAACTCGGCCGGAAGCTCGCGCGTGGCGCGCATCGAGTCGATGTAGCCGATCAGCGCGTGCGGGCGCACCACCGCCGCCTCCGCGGGGGCGGCGGGCGTCCCGCCGGGGGCGGTGAGCGGCCGCGACAGGAGCGGGTTGGAGGAGATGTGGGGGAGGAGGTGATCGCCGGCGAGCAGGATCCGCCGCTCCTGATCCCAGAAGATCGTGTCCGACGGACTGTGCCCCGGCCGGTGCAATACGCGCAGGGTGCGGTCACGCAGCCGGAGCTCGGACCCGTCGTGGAGCTCGCGGCTGACGTGGCCGCTCGAGCCGAACGCCCTGAACGCCGCGCCGACGGAGCCAAGCACGATCGCCAGGTCCTGCGGGACGCCGTGGCGGCGCATCACCACCTGAGCGAACTCATCGTCGGCCGTCGCGCTGGCCCCGAAGTTGGCCAGGTACGGCGCGAGCAGGTCGAGCGCCGCGATCTCGGCGCCTGAGCGCCGGGCGAGAATCTCCATCAGCCCCAGGTGGTCCATGTGCTGATGGGTGATCACGATCAGCTCCAGATCTTCGATCGCTCGCCCGAGTGCGCCCAGCGCCCGTTCGAGCTCATCGAGCGACTTGCCGGAGTTCGGGCCGGTGTCGACCAGGGTCAGCGGCTGATCCTCGATCAGGTAGCAGTTGACCCGTCCGACCAGGAACGGTGTCGGGACCGGCAGGCGGTGGATTCCCGCGGCCGCAGCCTGCGCGAGCGATTGCGCGGCGGCATCGTCCGCGCCTGCGGAGACGCTCACGCCCGGATTACCGCCAGGACCTCGTCGCGTTTGCGCTCCATGTCCTCGAACGAGCGCAGCGACTCGAGGCACAGCCGCAGCAGCGGCTCGGTGTTCGACGGACGCACATTGAAATGCCAGTCGTCGTAATCGATCGAGATCCCATCCAGGCGGTCCTGCCGCGCATCGCTGTAGCGCTCGGCGAGCTCCTCCATCTTCGCCTTCGGATCGGCGACCTCCGAGTTGATCTCGCCGGAGATGAAGTAGCGGGAGCGGTAGGGCTCGAGCAGCTCTGACATCCGCTTCCCGCTCGTGCCGAGCAGCTCGAGCACCAGCAGCGCCGGGATCGTTCCCGAATCCGCGCAGTAGAAGTCGCGAAAGTAGTAGTGGCCAGAGACCTCGCCGCCGAACACCCCGTCCTCCTCGCGCATCCGCGTTTTGAAGAACGCGTGGCCGACCCGGTTGACCAGCGCTCGTCCACCCTCGCGCTCGACGGTGTCCGCCACCGCGCGACTGGCGCGGACGTCGTACAGGATCGTCGCCCCGGGATGCTTGCGCAACATCGACTCGGCCAGCAGCGTGGTGAGGAAGTCCCCGGCGACGAACTGGCCGGTGTCGTCGATGAAGAAGCACCGATCGGCGTCGCCGTCCCACGCGATTCCGAGGTCGGCCTCACGCTGCTTGACCTCACGAATGATGAACTCGCGGTTCTCCTCGAGCAGCGGGTTCGGTTCGTGATCGGGGAGGTTGCCGTCGGGTCTCCAGTAGGTCTCGGTCAGCTCCAGCCCGAGTCCCTCGAGCAGCGGCCCGACCATCGGGCCGGCCATGCCGTTGCCGCCGTCCACGACCACGCGCAGCGGCTTCACCGCCTTCGGATCGATGAACTCCAGCGCTGCCGCGTGGAACTCGTCATAGAGCGAGACCTGCTGCACCGAACCGCCGCCCGGCGGCTCGCCGAGACCCTGCTCGATCTTGTCCCGGACATCGCCGATTCCCGCATCGCCGGAGAGGGCAATCGCTCCGCGCTTGACCAGCTTCGCCCCGGTGTATTGCTTGGGGTTGTGCGAAGCCGTGCACATCAACCCGCCGTCGAGCTCCCGTGAGCCGACGAGGTAGTAGAGCATCTCGGTGCCGATCTGCCCCCCATCGAGCACGGTCACCCCCTCGGCGGCCATTCCGGCGCGGTAACGGGCGGCCATCTCGGGGGCGGTCAGGCGCATGTCGTGGCCCAGGCCGAGCCGCAGCTCGCTGGCGGGTTTGCCCTCGAGCTCCGCTATCACCTGGGCGAAGGCACGGCCGATCAGCTCGGCGATCTCGGGGTCGAGCTCGCTGCCATACACCCCGCGGATGTCATAGGCCTTGAAGATCGCGGGATTCGCGATCTCGCTCACGCTCGAGACCTCACTTGGTCACCACGATCGTCGCCTTCATGAACGGATGAATCGAGCAGATGTAGTGGATCGTTCCCGGCTGCGTGAGCTTCAGCTTGAACTGCCCGCCGGTGTTCAGTGTCGGCGAGGAGGTGAACTTCGGACCGCTGACATAGAAGATGTTGTGCGGCGGGGTGTCCTGGTTGGTCCACTGCACGGTCTGTCCGACGTTGGCCGTGACGCTGGCGGGGCTGAAGGCGAGGTTCTTCATCATCACCTGAACCGCTGCGCCTGCGCCCGAGCCGCTGGACGTGGCCGGAGCCGCCGAGGCCGAGGTGGAGGAGGACGACGTTGACGGGGCGGATGAGCTGCTCGAGCTGGACCCGCAGCCCGCGAGGGCAACGAGCGCAAGCGGGAGGGTGAGGAGGAGAGGACGTTTCATGAGCGCCAGCCTACTGCGCTGATCCCGCTCGCTCCGTACGCCGTCCTAGACTCTGCAGGCATGTCAGGTCACTCCAAGTGGGCTTCGATCAAGCACAAGAAGGCGGTAGTCGATGCACGCCGGGGCCAGCACTTCACCAAGCTGGCGCGGGCGATCACCGTCGCCGCACGGGAAGGCGGAGGCGATCCCACGGGCAATCCCGGGCTGTCGCTGGCCATCCAGAAGGCGCGCGACGCGTCCATGCCCAAGGACAACATCGAGCGCGCGATTGCCAAGGGGACCGGTGAGGGCGTCGACGCCGACCAGATCGAGACGGTGCTCTACGAGGGCTACGGTCCGGGTGGCGTTGCCCTGCTGATCGAGGCGGTGACCGACAACCGCAACCGCACCGGGGCCGACGTTCGCCACGCCCTGTCCAAGCACGGGGGGAACCTGGGCGAGCCCGGGTCGGTGTCATACCTGTTCGACAAGCAGGGGGTGATAGTCGTCGACGCCGGCCGCTACGACGAGGACGACCTGATTCCCGCCATCGACGCGGGGGCGCTCGACATCCTTCGTGACGACGACGTGTTCGAGGTCGTCACCGAGCCGGCCAACCTTGGACCGGCGCGCGACGCGCTGGCCGAGGCCGGCGTGGAGATCGAGAGCGCCGACGTAAGCCAGCGCCCCAAGGTCCGCGTCCCCGTGGACGAGGCCGACGCAGCCAGACTGCTGAAGCTGATCGACGCGCTCGAGGATTCGGACGACATCGGCTCCGTCCACGCCAACTTCGACGTCGACGCGGCGGTTCTCGAGCGGATCGCCGGCTAATCGCCGTCGAAGCGCGCCTCTTACACCGGCTCGCTACCCTCCCGCCCTGCGATGCGACGAAACCGCCTTCTCACCCCGATGCTCGTGCTGCTCGCCACCGGTCTCAGCGCCTGCGGGAGCTCCAAGGCCCCCGGCGTGGTGGCCGCCCCCTCGGCGGGGACCACGCAGGCGGCGACGCCGGCAGCGGCCCCGACGACAACCACGAGCTCGACCCCGACCACGCCCGCGGTTCCCACCCCGAAGCCTCCGTCGCCGCTGTCGAAGAAGCCGGTGGTCACCGTGCCGAAGGGCCCCGCGCCCAAGCAGCTGGTCGTCAAGGACCTGATCACGGGCACCGGCGCGGTCGCCAAGAAGGGCAGCAACCTGACCGTGAATTACGTGGGCGTCCTCTACAAGGGGGGCAAGGAGTTCGACTCCTCATGGAAGCGCTCGCAGACGTTCCCCTTCGTGCTGGGTCAGGGCAGCGTGATCCCCGGGTGGGATCAGGGCCTCGTCGGCATGAAGGTGGGCGGACGCCGTGAGCTGATCATCCCGTCGAGCCTCGCCTACGGGCCGAGCGGCAGCGGCGG